>JBAQHW010000127.1:0-4087 GCA_049288525.1 Xanthobacteraceae bacterium | reverse complement strand
GCGCGCCCGAAGCGGAAAGGGCGGCGCAAGCCGCCATATCCGCGGCGCGCCCTGTGCGCCGCTTGCGTACGGGTCTCTCTGCGGTCCGCACTTGACCGCAGTGCGCTTGCCGGCGGTCCATCTCCTTTCATTTTATTTCTTCGTCATTGCGAGGAGCGTAGCGACGAAGCAATCAAGAACGTCTCCGCAGCACTGGATTGCTTCGCTTCGCTCGCAATGACGACGTGAAAGCCTTGATCCGTCATCCTGAGGTGGCCGCGCAGCGGCCCTCGAAGGAGACGGCCGAGGAATCACGGGCCGTCGCCCTTCGAGGCGCCGCCCGAAGTCGGGCGTCGCACCTCAGGGTGACGGACGACGGGTGGCGTCGCTGTTTGACATCGTGGAACGGAGAAAACACCCGCCGCAGCTAGCGCGGTGCGGGGAGGGTCGCTGCGCGCGCCAACAACGCATGCGCCCGCGCCAGATGCGGCCGGTCGTACATGACACCGCCGATACCGACCACGCCGGCGCCGGGAGTTTTGGCAAATTCCGCGATCACGGCGCGGGCATGGCCGACTGCTTCGGCGGATGGCGTGAACACCTCGTTGATGATCGGCACCTGCGCCGGATGGATCGCCATCTTGCCGACGAAGCCGTCGCGGCAGGCCTCCTCGCATTCGCGGCGGAAGCCTTCGGCGTTGCGAAAATCGACATAGACGGTGTCGATCGCCGGCACTTGCGCTGCTGCGGCGCCGGCAACGCAAAGCGCACGCGCCAGCCGATAGGGGTCGAGAAAGCCGCCGTTGCCGTCGCGGTTGGCTTGCGCGCCGAGATCGGCCGACAAATCCTCGGCGCCCCAGGTGAGGGCGAGGAGCCGCGCGCTGGCACCGGCGAAGGTGCCGGCGACAAACAAAGAAGCGGCGGTTTCGGTGGCGATCGGCAGAATCTTGATGGCGCCGTCGGGTAAGCCGTATTCCGCCTCCCGCACCGCGAGCTTGGCGTCGGCATGGATGACCGAAGCCCCGCCTTCGGCCTTCGGCAACATGATGGCGTCGGGTGTTGCCGGCGCCACCGCATCGAGATCGTCATCGATAAGCCCGGTCTGCAAGCCGTTGACGCGCACGATGATGAACGGCCGCGCTTTAGCCGCCGTCGCCTCCTTGAGAAACGCCGCCGCACTCGCCCGCGCGCCGGATTTGGCTTCGAGCGCGATCGAATCTTCCAGGTCGACGATGATCGCGTCGGCGCCGCTTCCCATCGCCTTGTCGAGCTTTTTGGCGCTATCGGCGGGAACGAAGAGCAGCGAGCGCATTGGATGCTTCCTTTACCTCTCCCCGCACGCAGGGAGAGGGAGAAGTTCACTTCGGCCGCATGCGGATGAAGGCCTGACGGCGGCATTCGGCGACGAGCTTATTGTCCTGATTGTAGGCGCGGTGATGAAATTCGACGATGCCGGCGCCCGGCCGCGATTTCGATTCGCGCTTGCCGAGCACTTCGGTCGTGCAATGCACGGTGTCGCCTTCGAACAAGGGATGAGGAAACTTCACCTCGGTCATGCCGAGATTGGCGATCGTGGTGCCCACCGTCATGTCGGAAACCTGAATGCCGATCATCAGGCCGAGCGTAAACAGCGAATTCATCAGCGGCTGGCCCCATTCGGTCTCCTGCTCGCAGAAGTGCCGGTCGATATGCAGCGGCTGCGGGTTCAGCGTCATGTTGGAGAACAGCATATTGTCCATCTGGGTGACGGTGCGTGTGTAGCGATGCTCGACCACCTCGCCGGGCACGAAACCCTCGAAATAGAGGCCGCCGCGTTTGTGCCGTTCCGTCGTGTCAGCCGCCATGTTCGCCTCCTCGTGTCGTGGTTGCGACATTCGCACGCCGAACCAAGCCCGTTAATGGGACGTTTACCATAATTGTTAATGCTCGCTAACGCTCGAAACGCCGGTGGGAGCCGGCAGGGAGCAAGAGCACATGCTGGTCGATCCCAGCAATCAGGCCGCGGGTTCCGCGGTCACCGGCGCCATTCGCCAGGCAGCGCAAGCTACCGGGACGAGTTTCCAATATCTATTGGCGACCGCGCGCGTCGAATCAGGGCTTAATCCGCATGCCGGCACGGCGACCTCGTCGGCGCGCGGCCTGTTCCAGTTTATCGATCAGACCTGGCTCGCCACCATCAAGCAATCGGGCGCAGCCTTGGGCTATGGCCAATACGCCGCCGCCATTACCAAGACCGCTTCGGGCCATTACCAAGTGAGCGATCCGGCGATGCGCAGCGAGATCCTCAAGCTGCGCAACGATCCGACGGCAAACGCCATGATGGCGGGCGCCTTCACCAAGGCCAATGCCGCGGTGCTTTCGGACAAGCTCGGCCGCGCGCCCAGCGAGGGCGAACTCTACATCGCCCATTTCATGGGGGTCGGCGGCGCAGCACGACTCATCTCATCGGCCGCGGCTGACCCCACCGGCAGCGCGGCAAGCTATTTTCCGATCGCGGCGCGAGCCAATGCTTCGATCTTCTATGACCGTTCGACCGGGCAACCCCGTTCGCTGGCGGAAGTGCGGAACCTCCTCACTGCCCGCTACGATGTGGCGACACGTTCGCGTCCGAGCATGGACGCGGTCGCGCAAGCCGACCTGCCGCCGAGCGCCATTCCCTCTGCAGTGTCCGCGGCCAGATCTGCCTCGGCGCCGAATGCAGTTGCGTCGACGTTTCCGCTGAGACATCCGGTGCGCACCATTCCCATCTTTTCGCATTCGGCCGCCACCGCCCCCGCCACGCCGGTTGCCGCCGCGGTTCCCGACACCGCCGGCATGACCAACGCCTTCGCCGAGGCAGCGCCGCCGGCGCGTAACGAGCCGGAGAACGACATTTTCCACGGGTTGTTTTCCGACCCCGGTCGCAGTGGTCCGGTTGCCGCTGTGGTGAGCCAGTTATGGGGTGTCGGCACCACTCCGCCGCCGGCTGGCGCCGATGGCAGCGCGACGCCGTCCGGCGGCACGCTTTTGGATTTGTTCAAAGACAATCAGCGCGGCACCTGAGTGGGACGGCGTATCTTGTGGAAATCACAAGAAATTCATGGTGAACGCTTTATTAAGGACGGCGCCCTTAAGCTTGCCGCAGGCGCCAATTCGAGTGGCCCGAGCGAGCCATGATCGTCCGCGATTTTCTGCAATGGATCCGAACCGCGCCGGCCAGCGAACGGGCCGAAGCGACCAGTGCGCTTGCCCGCGCCTACCTCTACTCCGACCTTTCGGCCGACGACCTCGGCGCCGCTGAAGGCGCCATGCTGATGCTGCTCGACGATCCGTCGCCACTGGTCCGCCGCGCGCTCGCCGACGCGCTCGCGGCGAGCCCCAGCGCGCCGCCGGCCATCGTGATCGCGCTCGCCGCCGATCAGCCGCAGATTGCCGCGCCAGTTTACGCGCTGTCGCCGTTGTTCGTCGACGCCGATCTGGTCGATGCAGTTGCCACCGCGGGCGCCGCGGTGCAGGAGGCGATCGCCAGCCGGGCCGCACTGCCGTGTCCGGTGGCGGCGGCGATCGCCGAAATCGGCACGGCAGAGGCGTGCCTGCTGCTGGTCGAAAATCCCTCCGCCGAGATCGCGGCGATTTCGATGGACCGCGTCGTCGAGCGATTCGGCCATCTTGCCGCGATCCGCGAAGCGCTGCTGATGCGCGACGATGTACTTCCCGCCACGCGGCTGGCATTGGTCGCCAAGCTGTCCGCGACGCTGGCCGGCTTTGTCGCCGGCCGTTCCTGGCTCGACGCCGATCGCGCGCAGCGCCTCGCGCATGAAGCTTGCGAGAAGGCCACGGTCACGATCGCCGCGGCGGCGCCCGAGAACGAGCTTCGCCCGCTCATAAGCCATTTATGCGCCAGCGGCCAGTTGACTGCCGGCCTTATTCTGCGGGCGCTCTTGTCGGGCAATGTCGCCTTGTTCGAGGAGGCGCTCGCCGAATTGACCGACATGCCGGTTGCGCGCGTGTCGGGGCTCATTCACGACCGCGGCGGCCTTGGGCTGCGGGCGCTGTTGGAAAAAGCGCAACTGCCGCCCTCGACGCATGCCGCATTCAAGGAGGCGATCGAGGCCATGCGTGAGGGCCT
>JBAQHW010000126.1:0-3355 GCA_049288525.1 Xanthobacteraceae bacterium | reverse complement strand
GGACATGCTGAAACAAACAGCTATAGTCTCAAATCAGCGGCCGCCGCGCAATGTCCTCGTCAAAATACAGCGCCACCCGTTCCAAAACCCGCGGATTCGTCAGCGTCAGCGTGCCGTTATTGGTGGTGAACATGCCCATGCGGCGCAGCTTCGCCAGCGTCTTGTTGGTATGAACGAGCGAAAGGCCAAGCGCGTCGGCGATGTGCTGCTGGGTCGGAGGAAAAGCAAAACTGTCGCCCTCCTCGACCAGGCCCAACAGCTTGGTCCGCTTGTAGAGCGAGACGATCAGTGCGGCAACGCGTTCGGCGGCGGTGCGCCGGCCCACGCTGGTCAGGTTCTCGTCGACGATGCTTTCCTCCCGCGCACCAAGCCAGGTAACGTCGAAGGCTAGGCTTGGCATTGTGCCGAACAGGTCCCACACGTCGCGGCGTGGCAGCATGCAGAGCTGCACGTCGGTCAGCGCCTCGATGCCGTGGAATGCCGCGTCGAACATCGCCGCTTGCAGGCCGAGCAGATCGCCGGGCAGCAGGAAATTCAAAATCTGCCGGCGTCCATCCGGGAGCATCTTGAAGCGGAACGCCCAGCCGGAATAAAGCGTATAGAGCTGCGGCGTCGCCTCGCCGGCGCGAATGATTACGGCGCCCGCCGACAAGCGCAGGTGCTGGTTCTTGATATCGTTAAGCGTGGCCAGTTCGTCCTGAGTCACCGGCTTAAACATTTCACATGGACGCAATGCACATTCGAAGCAGCTCAACTGCATCGCAAAACCTCACATGATTAAATAAGATCTAAACGTTCGCTACCGGACATTGGAGAGACTGGAGACCGGTAGATGAAGTATCCGCCCGCAATTCAGAACGCCGCACGGGACCGCGAGTTCCAATTTACAGAGCCGGCCGTGTCTTTTGCTGTAGTCAGTGGCGTCCCGGCTAAGCTAGTTTGGGTCGCTCCAGGGCGCCCAAGGCCGGGGCCCATCGGGCGGGGACCATTGTGAGGCTTCGCTTTGTGACTTCGCTTTGAACTTTTCTTGGCCGCGTGCCGCCGCTATGGATGCGCGCCAATCATGACTCGGGCGTGATCTTGACCGGACCGAACCATGAATCCCGACCGCTGGCTTTGCTGAACCGGAGCCTCGCCGTCACGACCGTGCTGGCGGCCTTGATCGTCGCCGCGGCGTTTTGGCTCGGTGCGCGCAGCAAGAGCGACGACGCGTGGGTGCGCCACTCGCTCGAAGTGCGTGCCCAACTCGCGCACGTTCTGAGTCTGGTGCAAAGCGCAGAGACCGGCCAACGCGGCTATCTTCTGACCGATCAGGACATTTATCTCGCCCCATACAAGACGGCGCTCGAGCAATTGCCGGCCGCACTGCAACACGCCAAAGACCTGACCAGCGACAATCCAGAACGGGAACGGGCGCTCGATCTTTTGGGGACTCTGATCGCACAAAAGTTGGCGGAACTCCGAACCACCATGGATGCCTATAACACCGGCAACAAGGATGCGGCCATTGCCATCGTCAGCGGCGACAAAGGCTTCCAGCTTATGCAGGAGATTCGCCATGCAGTGCGGGATATGCAGGCCGAGGAAGACCGCCTGCTCGCCGACCGGCAATCTCAGGCGGCGCGTTCGGAAACGCTGCTGCAGGCCGGCGTTGCGCTCGCCTTTGTGCTGATCTGCGGCATCGGATTTCTGATCGCGCGCTTCACCCGCGGATCTTTCGGCGTCCTGACCGAAGCGCGCGACAGGCTGGCGCTTGCCAACAGCCAACTGATCGATCAAATCACGCGGCGTGAAACGGCCGAAAGCCAATTGCGCCAGGCGCAGAAAATGGAGGCGCTCGGGCAGCTCACCGGCGGCATCGCGCACGATTTCAACAATATGCTCGGCGTGATCATGGGGGCGCTCGATCTGGTCAAGCGCCGCGTCGCCAAGGGCGATTACGGCATCGAGCGCTTTATCGATGCCGCCACCATCGCCAGCGAGCGCGCCGCAACGCTGACGCAGAGGCTACTCGCCTTCGCGCGCCAGCAGCCATTGTCGCCACAGCCGCTCGATGCCAACAAGATGATCGCCCATATGACGAATCTGCTGCAGTCGACCTTGGGCGAGCAAATTCATATCGAGACCGTGATCGCCGCCGGCTTGTGGACGGTGAATGTCGATATGCAGCAGCTAGAGAACGCGCTCCTCAACATCGCGATCAACGCCCGTGACGCCATGCTGGACGGCGGCATGCTGACTATTGAAACCGCCAACGCCTATCTCGACGACGCCTATTGCGCGCTGAACCCGGATGTTCAGACGGGGCAATTCGCGATGATCGCGATCACCGACACCGGCGTCGGTATGGCGCCTGACGTTGTAGCGCGCGCGTTCGATCCATTCTTCACCACCAAGGCCACCGGCAAGGGCACCGGACTCGGCCTGAGCCAAGTCTACGGCTTCATCAAGCAATCGAGTGGCCACATCAAGGTCTACAGCGAGCTTGGAGCGGGTACGACAGTCAAGATCTATCTGCCGCGACAGGTCGGCGCCGCGCAAGAAATCAAGCGCACTACGGCCGCGCCGATGCGCACCGGCGAGCGCAACGAAATCATCCTGGTGGTCGAGGACGACCCGCTGATGCGCCGGCTGGCGTCCGAAGCGCTGCACGAGCTCGGCTATACGGTGTTCGATTGCGACGGCGCCGCAAATGCGTTGGCGACGCTCGACCGTGTCGGCGACGTCAAGCTGCTGTTCACCGACGTCGTCATGCCTGACATCAATGGCAAGAAGCTCGCCGACGAAGCGCTGCGCCGGCGACCTAATCTCAAGGTGCTGTTCACCACCGGCTACACCGCCAACGCCGTGGTACACGGCGGCGTTCTCGACAGCGGCGTCAACTTCATCACCAAGCCGTTCACGCTCGACCAGCTGGCCGCCAAAGTGCGGGCCATCCTGGACGAGGACAACAACGGATAGATCAGCCGGTTGCCGCGGCCGACCGCGCCGTTTCGGCATCCGCGGCCTGATCGGCGCCGAGCATAAAAATCTTCTGCAGCATGTCGCGCTCAATCGGCTTTTGCAGGACGGGAACGCCGCTGAACCTGGGATCGACGCTGTCCGCGTCATAGCCGGTGACGAAGACGAACGGCACGCCGCGTTTGCCCAAAATCTCGGCAACCGTATAGACGAGACCGTCGCCGAGATTGATGTCGAGCACAGCGGCATCGAAGTGATTGTTGCGGGCCGACGCCAGAGCTTCCGAAGCCGTCGACACCGGGCCGATCACCTGGAAGCCGAATTCGCTCAGCGTTTCCTGGATCATCATCGCCACCAGCGCCTCGTCCTCGACCAGGAGCACGCGAGGCTTCGC
>JBAQHW010000125.1:0-5457 GCA_049288525.1 Xanthobacteraceae bacterium | reverse complement strand
GTTGAACGACAGCGACAAGGTCAGCACCGCACCGGACGGCGTTCTGGCGACGATGCCCATATCCATGGCGATGTTGAGCTGCGGATGAATGGGCCCCTGCACGGCGTAGCAATCGGAGATGGTCTCGCCGGCCTGATACTGGAACAGATCGATGGTGTGGGCGGCATGATGCCAAAGCAGGTGATCGGTCCAACTGCGCGGCTGGCCGGCCGCGTTCATGTTCTTTCTGCGAAAGAAATAGGTCTGCACGTCCATCTGCTGGATTTTCAGCTCGCCTTTTTGGATCCTCTTGTGGATGTATTGATGGCTGGGATTGAAGCGGCGGACGTGCCCGCCCATGGCGATAACGCCGGTTTCCTTGGCGATCCTGACCAGCGCCTCGGCGTCCTCGACCGAGTCGGTGACCGGAATTTCGATCAGCACAGGCTTGCCGGCGTGCATCACCTGCTCGCCCTGGCGGAAATGCATCTTGGTCGGCGTCGTCAGGATGACCGCGTCGGCCCGCTTGATGCCCTCGGACAGTTCGCCGGTGAAGTGCGGAATGCCGTATTTCTTGGCGACCTGGGCAGTGGAGTCCTGATTGCCGCCGACCAGCGAGGTGACTTCGACATCGGGAATGCGCTTTAACGCGTCGAGATGTTTCTGGCCGAACGCGCCCTGCCCTGCGACACAGATTTTCATGATGACCTCTTAATACTGATCCACGCCGTCATTGCGAGGAGCGAAGCGACGAAGCAATCCAATATGCCAAGCGGCGCTGGATTGCTTCGCTGCGCTCGCAATGACGACTAACTGCGCTTGTGCTCGACCTTCGCCCTTGCCGCCGCCCGCTTGTGCTTGACGGCCGGCTTGCGCTTTGAGCCCGATTTGGCGCGGTTTTCCAGGATGATATGGCCGACCGCGGTGTTCGATGCCGGCACGGTGTAGAAGCGATAGACCTCGTCGACCTTGTCGTCGAGCGCGCCGCGCATGATCAGCCACATCACCATCTCGATGCCCTCGGCGCCGGCCTCGCGCATGTAGTCGACGTGCGGAATTTTGATGAGCTTCTGCGGATCCTTGGACAGATTATCGAGGAACGCCTTGTCCCATTTGCTGTTGATCAGGCCGGCACGCGGACCGGAAATCTGGTGCGACAGTCCGCCGGTGCCGAAGATCACCACTTTAAGATCCTCGGGATAGGACTCCACGGCCTTCTTGATGGCGCGGCCGAGCATGTAGCAGCGGTGACCAGTCGGCGGCGGATACATCACCACGTTGACGGCCAGCGGAATCACCGGACAGGGCCAGTGGCCTTCCTTGGGAATTTTTCCGAACAACAGATTCATCGGCACCGTCATGCCGTGATCCACTGCCATCTTGTTGCAGATAGTGAGATCGAACTCGTCGAGAATGACCGACTGCGCGATGTGCGACGCAAGCGCCGGATAACCCTCCACCACCGGCACCGGCCGCGGTCCCCAGCCTTCGTCGGCCGGCGGAAACTCGGCCGCGCAGCCAAGCGCGAAAGTCGGGATCATCTCGACCGAAAAGGCCGAGGCGTGATCGTTATAGACGATGATGGCGACATCGGGTTTGGTGTCACGCATCCACGCTTGCGATTTCTCGAAGCCCGAGAACACCCGCTTCCAATACGGCTCCTCGGTCTTGTTGTTGTCGAGCGCAGCGCCGATCGCGGGCACATGCGACGATCCTATTCCTGCGACGATTCTGGCCACGGCATCACTTCCGTTTCTGAGATTTGGATTTGGTCTTGCTGGTTTTGGCTTTGGTCTTCTTGGCCGCCGGCTTTTTCGCCGCGGCCTTCTTGGCAGCCGGCTTTTTGGCGGCCGCTTTTTTGCCGCCGCCGGCCGAAATGAATTTCGACGGTGCGTTCCTGCCCGTACGCGAGCGGTTGCCTTCGACGTTGCGGCCGCCGCCGAGCATCATCTTGGCGTAGTCGTCCTGGGTGTTGCCGGTCATCACCGCGGCGAGGTGCTGGAACGAATGGCCGTCGGTGGCGCCGAGCTTGGCGGCAAAATAGATGTTGCCGCCGAGCTCCAGCATGCGGTTGTAGTCACGCTTGAGGACGGCGTCGGTCTGTTCCGGCGTCAGCTTGAACTTTTTCAGATATTCCGCCTCGTTGGCCTTGAAGGCCTTGCGGTTCTCATCCTGCATCAGCGACATGCAAAACATGTTGATGCCGAAGCCCTGCCGGGACCGCTCGGCGTCGAAGACAAAAGTGCCCGGAATATCGTCGTAATCGTGCTGCTCGCGGGCCATTGATCTCTCCCGTTTGGGCGTTTCTTCCGCTGGCTTTGACATATATAGCGTAGCCGCGATTGGCAACGTAAGCCATGCTCAACATTAGCCATTAGCAACGCAAGCCGTGCGCCTGCCGCCTGACCTAATGCGGTGGCGCCGTTCCCAGCAAGCGGATTTCGGAATCCCGGGCCGTCGCGGCCTGGCCGTCAAACTGGCGCACGCCGAACAGCTTTATACCTTTTCCAATCTCCGCCTGGACGACGATCACCGGCTCCGGCTTCTCGCCGGATTTGGTGAAATAAGCGTATTGCGGGATGGTGACATTCATCGGCCTGCCAAAATAAGTGCCGTAGGCTTTGAGGACAAAGACCGCATTGCCGGCTTTGACGTCTTCGTCGGTGGCCGGGCGGCCGGAAACAAATCCCTTGGCCGGCAGCGGCGGCCAATTCACCGGCGGGGTCTGTGCCGCGGCAGCCGCGGCAACGCCGAAAGCCAAGAGCAAACTCGCAAGCCTTGCCATCATGGGAATCGCTCTAGCTCCAATAAAGCCGCATCGGGTTGTCGACCAGGAGCGCCTGCTGCGCCGCGGCCGTCGTCGCAATCTTGGGCACGAAATCGACCAGAACGCCATCGTCGGGCGCCGCTTTGGGCATGTTGGGATGCGGCCAATCGGTGCCCCAGATCACGCGGTCGGAGAAACGCTCGACGATCGCGCGGGCAAACGGCACCACATCGTCGTAAGGCGGACCCGCAACCGTGAAGCGTTCCGGGCAGGTCACCTTTGTGATCCAGGTCTTGTTGGCGTCGAGCGCCTTGAGCCAGTTCTGGAAGTGCTTGCCGTCGACCCCCTCCCGCACGTTCGGGCAGGCCATGTGATCGAACACCAGCGTGGTCGGCAGCGATTGGAGGAACGGCCCCATTTCCTCAAGGTCCGCGTGCTCGAAATACACGACGATGTGCCAGCCGAGCTTGGCGATGCGCGCGGCGATGCGCACCATCACGTCCTTCGGCGTCGAATCGACCAGCCGCTTGATGAAGTTGAAGCGGACGCCTTTCACCCCGGCTTTGTCCAGGTCGTTGAGCTCGGCGTCGGTGATCTCCTCGCCGACGAAGGCGACACCCTTCGCCTTGCCGTTCGAATGAACCAGCGCATCGACCAGGGCGCGATTATCGGTGTCATGGCAGGTCGCTTGGACAATGACATTCTTGTCGAAGCCGAGAAAGTCGCGCAGCGCGAACAGCTTTTCCTTGGGCGCGTCGCACGGGGTGTATTTACGCTTCGGCGCGAACGGAAACACCGCTTCCGGCCCGAACACATGGCAATGCGCATCGACCGCGCCCGGCGGCGGCCGAAATTTCGGCTTCGATGGATTGGGATGGAACGGAACGTAACCGGGACTCATAGGCACGCGGCAATTCTCCTTTTATTGTCATGGTCCGCGCAGGCGGGCCATCCAGTAATCTTCACCATAGCGGCGTTTACTGGGTCCACCGCTTTCGCGGAGGACGACGGGCAATTAAATCCTCTCCAGCGCCAGCGACACGCCCTGGCCGACGCCGACGCACATTGTTGCGAGCGCGCGCTTGTCGCCGCGCTTTTCCAGACCGTGCACCGCGGTCAGCGTCAAACGCGCGCCCGACATGCCGAGCGGATGGCCCAACGCAATGGCGCCGCCATGCGGATTGACGTGTTCGGCATCGTCGGCGACGCCGAGCTGGCGCAAACACGCCAGCCCCTGCGCGGCAAAGGCTTCGTTGATCTCGATCAGGTCGAAGTCGGAAATCTTCAGACCGAGCCGTTCCATCAGCTTTCGCGTCGACGGCACCGGCCCGATGCCCATGATGCGTGGTGGCACCGCCGCGGAGGCCATGCCGAGCACGCGCGCGCGCGGGTTGAGCCCATGCGTCTTCACCGCGTCTTCGCTGGCAAGAATAATGGCGGCGGCGCCGTCATTGATGCCCGAGGCATTGCCGGCGGTGACGGTGCCGGGATTGCGCACGATCGGTTTGAGCTTCGCCAGATTTTCGAGCGTGGTGTCGGGCCGCGGATGCTCGTCCTTGTCGACCGTGACCGGACCGGCTTTGCCGCCCGGCGCCGCAACCGGCACGATCTCCTCGGCGAAATAGCCGGCGGCGCTTGCCTTGGCCGCGCGCTCTTGCGAGCGCAGCGCAAAAGCGTCCTGATCGGCGCGCGTGACCTGAAACTCCTCGGCGACGTTCTCAGCCGTTTCGGCCATGGCGTCGACGCCGTATTGCGCCTTCAATAGCGGATTGATGAAGCGCCAGCCGAGCGTAGTGTCATATATCTCTGCTGAACGCGAGAATGCCTCGCCGGCCTTGCCCATGACAAACGGCGCGCGCGTCATCGATTCGACGCCGCCGGCGATGGCAAAATCGATCTCGCCACAGCGAATGCCGCGGGCGGCGTCGCCGACGGCATTGAGGCCGGAAGCGCATAGCCGGTTGACGGTGATGCCGGGAACCGAATCCGGCAAGCCGGCCAACAGCAGCGCCATGCGCGCGACATTGCGATTGTCCTCGCCCGACTGGTTGGCGCAGCCGAAATAGACGTCGTCGAGACGGCTCCAATCGGCTTTCGGATTGCGCGCCGCCAAGGCCTTGATCGGCACCGCAGCGAGATCATCGGTGCGGACCTTGGCCAGCGCGCCGCCGAAACGGCCGATCGCGGTGCGCACGGCATCGCAGATAAAGACGTCCCGCATGGCCCGCTGCATTTTCGGCGCCTTTCTTACTCTTGCAGGCTATTTACGAGCCGCGGCGGAACGGGTCAAATGGCGCCAATGACGAACCCGGCCTCCCCATTCGCAGATCTGCCGCCGACTTTGAGGGCGGAACGGCATGGCGCGGTCGCGGTGCTGTGGCTCAACCGCGCCGACAAACGCAATGCGCTCGACGACGGCATGGTGGCCGGCGTCGAAGCCTTCTTCACGGCGCTGCCGCAGGAGATCGGCGCCGTCGTGCTGGCCGGCGAAGGCGAGCATTTTTCTGCCGGCCTCGATCTGACCGAGCTTACCGAGCGTAACATTTTCGCCGGCGTCGCGCATTCGCGCTCCTGGCATCGCGCCTTCGAGCAGATCGAGTTCGGCCGTGTGCCGGTGGTTGCCGTGCTGCATGGTGCTGTGGTGGGCGGCGGCCTCGAAATCGCCGCTGCCGCCCATATCCGGGTCGCCGAGCGCTCGGCCTATTACGCGC
>JBAQHW010000124.1:0-26509 GCA_049288525.1 Xanthobacteraceae bacterium | reverse complement strand
GCATTGCCCCTAATGCTGGCGCTGACAAAAAGCTGAGTGTGCGGCTTAAAAGATCAAGGCAGGATGACCCAACACGCTTTACTGTGAACACCGTTTTGGCGCTCACTGAAGCTGCATGGACAATTCGCAAACAAATTGAATTGGCCTTTCTGATTGGCGAAAACCCTCACAAAGCAGCCGCTGATCTAGGATTTTCTCCGTCCGATGATTATGGAAGCGGACTCTCGCCGGATTACAGGAAAGGTTACGATCTTGCACAGAGGACGCGAGAACTGTTGGGATTGTCAGCCGAGCAGCCAATATCGGCGCTTAAAGAGCTGATCGAAATCAAGCTCGCAATTCCGGTTATCCAGTTGGAGCTTCATCGAGAGTTCGCAGGAGCTACTGTCGCTTCTGGTAACGACCGGGGCATTGTTATTAATCTTCAGGGTGACAATCTCAACCCCCTCGTTCGACGCATGACGATGGCCCATGAGTTAGGCCATCTCTTATGGGACCCAGATCAGAATTTGGATAAGCTTCGCGTCGATAGATACGATCAGATCGGCGCCGATCTGGAAAGCCAAGCGCCGGATAGGGTTGAGCGACGGGCCAATGCATTTGCCGTTGAATTCCTAGCGCCGGGCGAAGCAATCAAAAAAGAATTCAACAGTAAAGGTGGGGGAGCGGCCGGCCTCTCACATATTGTCAATTTGTTCGGTGTGAGCCGGACAGCAATTATGCGTCATTTGTCCAACGCTAGCTACAATGCCATTGTCCCCGTGGAGGGGGCCCTCTTAGACATCTCGACCGACAGCTGGGAAGGCACTGAATCCCTGGCCGTGCCGTTATTTAGACCTCAGGATGTACCGATCTCTCGCAGAGGCCGCTTTGCATATTACATCTATCAAGCGCACAGTCGAAAATTGATTTCTGATGATACAGCAGTAAGCCTTTTCAGATGTAAGCCAGACGAATTGAATCGGGCGCTTAAGACGGCACACGATTTTCTCGTGGCACGCTGAATCAATTACCCAATAAAGGGCCGGCGCTAGGTTATATGTTGCGCCGTCGAGGCCCGCAGGGCGGTTACCCCTGAAATTGAAGCTCAAATACCTTCAGCAAATCGCTTTCAAGCCGCCAACTTCGCTGTAGGAACGCAAAAGACGCTCCGCGCGCGCCTTGGTGTTTTCTTTCTGCTTCAGATCCTTCAGCTCTGCCTCAAACTTCTCGTACATGGGGACATGGACGTCCCCATCCAGCTGAATGAAGTAGGCAAGCAGCAGAAGGGCGCGTTCAATGCGCTCGACGGTCGAAGGTTGTTCATTCAGATTAATTGACATCTTCGGGTTCGGTGATGCGGGTCGCATCACTCTAACCCAACAAAGCACTGACTTATTTGCAATGATCGGGAAACCAGCGCATCCTACAAACATTAACAACTAGAACCCGTTGATCACATTAGTTCCCAACTTTAGCCACTAATTTCCGGGTATCGTTCCGCCATGCTGTTATTTCTTGCAAGCGTGCTTGAGCAAATGGACTTGGCGCTAGAGCATGTATCAAAGGCTGATGTCCACAATGCCCGTTTCGGAGTGATGCTGACGGACAACGCGCTTGAACTTATCTTGCATCAGATCGCTAAAGACCAAGCGGCCGAAAGTAAATCATACTCATACCGGCGAGAGACATATCAACATCAAGCTGCGCTCGACAAAGCTTTGGGACGAGTTTTCGGTGACAAAATCTCATTTGCGCGCCTAACTGGCAAAATGACTAACGAGGTCGCGCAAACTGCTGTTATCATGCACGGCGTTCGTAATGAGGTCTATCACATCGGTTTACAGCATGAGGCAATATTGCCTGCGCTCGCCGTGTTCTACTTCGATGTAGTGTGCGGTTTTCTTAAGGACTACAAGCCTCCGTACTTCGGTTGGGGCTCAAATGAATCGTTACCTGAGCGCTCAAGGAAGTATTTTAGTGGACATCGTACATTCCCTGGCAGAATTGAGGATTTTCCAAACGGTTGCCTGGCCCTTTCTAGGGCATGCGTTCACGATAGCTCCGTGACGATAGCGGCGCTCGCAGATCATATGGATCAAATTATCGAGGAACAGGACACTTGCGTTGGGATCATCGCTGAGGGTGCTTACGCTCATCAGCGAACAACTAGGGACAAGGCTGTAATTGATTGCCAAGCTTGGCCACTAGCTTTCTCGGAGGAAGGCCTAGCGTTCGCCAAAGAACGAAAATTTATGGGAAACCGGCTAGAGCTTATTGATTGGCTCGGTGAAAATTATCCACTTCGGTTTCGTGGTGATCCTATAGAGCGATGGAGAAAGCGAGCAGGTAAACTACGCAACGAAAATAACTCGCATGCAGCGCTCCGCCATTACAAAACATTCATGACGGAGACGGAATCTCTCCGTGAGGCAGCATTGGAATCCGCAGCCGCCTGCGAGCGGGAGATCGACTCCGCTATTGACCGAGCGCGTGGGAAATAGTGCGCGCCGTGCATTAAAGTCGGCGTGCGACGGCGATCCGAAGTCGCCGCGCACGATCTCGGGGCCTGCGGCCCCCGGGCCGTCAAGGCCAAGGCGAGCGACGGCTACGCCGTCGGCCTTGACCGCCCACCCCCGCTCATTGGCGCTGGCCTAGTTCGGGTTCGGGCGAACCCGGCAGATCAAGCAAGCAATCTTTCCTCGCAACCCAGCATCCCCGCTGTGTCCCTAAGTCGTTCGCTCCTGACGCTTTGTCTCATTCAGAAGGAAGCGGCTCGCTGGTCGAGGCTGCAGTCCGGAGTCGTTAGCAGTGTGACTCGATGTTGGCTCTAAGAGAGCTTCGTGGAATGGATGACAATGTTTGGGGAATGCAAAACGTTACAATGGAGATGAGAGGGCTGAGATTTTAATTTGGCTGAAGAGGGTAGCGAGATGTCCTTTTGCGTACGCAAAAGGTCTCGTTGGGGGCCGGAGAAGTGGCCCCCAAACCCCAGGACGCATGCGCTCTGCCAAGGAGACTAATCATGGGTCGGCCAAAGATATCTAATGTACGTGACATGCAGCTTAAGCTGAATCTCACTGCCACTGAATATGAATGCCTTGTACGCCGCGCAAGCGCGGTCGGCATGCGCCCCTCTCATTTCGGTCGCTCGCTCCTCAGTAGAAACGTCGCACATGCGCCGCCTACGCGAGGTCCCAGCAATAATGAGAGGCTGAACTATTTGGCGCTTAGCAGACTGGGCAATAACCTGAACCAGATGATACGGCACATGTACCGGACGGGTGAGCGGGCACCAGCTGATCTAGAACCTTTGCTCGCGGAAATTCGTCAGATCATGGACCGCACGGTCAAAAAATGGTTGTGACAATTTTCTATCGGACAAAGCCCTTTCAGGGCTTTTCCCGAATCACTCGGCAATTCTTCAAAAGTCCCGGCGGGAAAAGCGATAATTCGGCAATAAAAAAACGCCCAACAATCTGTCCAACAATTCGTCCAACAAAATTCGCGCTCTCATTCTAACGCATTGATTTTCGGGCTGTAATGTTTCAGCATGGGGCTCTTCACCCGCTCCAGCATTCACCCGCTCCAGCATATGCCGTGAACCGGTCGGCCGTCCGGGGCAAGCGTCGGCACCGCAGCCGCCTTGCTTTGCGATGCGCCACGAGGCATGTGAACGGCGCGGACGCCTAGGAGTGTAGCTCAACTGGCTAGAGCACCGGTCTCCAAAACCGGGGGTTGGGGGTTCGAGTCCCTCCACTCCTGCCAAGCCCATTCGAACTAACCGTTTGACGTATAAGCGCTTAGTCCCGTCTTGACGGTCCGCCGGGCCGGCAGTAGATAAGGGGCTATCGTCAGCGGCCCGGCAACGGACTTCCGCGGCGAGCTTATTCCCCAAAAGGCACCGCTGTGTCGGTCTCGTCCTTATAATGTCGGGCGGGGAGTAATTATTGGATTTAAGGGTACGATGGCGAAAGTCAGTCTGTTCAAGTTTCTGCAGGAAGTGCGGGCCGAAGGGCAGAAGGTCACCTGGCCGACGCGCAAGGAGACCACCGTGACCACCATCATGGTGTTCGTCATGGTAGTTCTCGCTTCGATCTTCTTTCTGGTCGCGGACCAGGTAATGCGCATTGCGGTCAGTTCCCTGCTCGGCATCAGCAGTTGAGATAATTGATCAAAATTCATGACCCGGAATTCATGACATGACGAGCCGATGGTACGCGGTCCACGCCTATTCGAATTTCGAGAACAAGGTCGCGGAATCGATCCGTGAGCAGGCCAAGCAACGCGGCCTATCCGCCCTGTTCGAGGAGATTCTGGTCCCGAAGGAAAAAGTCGTCGAAGTGCGGCGCGGCCGCAAAGTCGACACCGAGCGCAAATTCTTCCCCGGCTATGTCCTGGTGAAGATGCAGCTTACCGACGACGCCTATCACCTGATCAAGAACACGCCCAAGGTGACCGGCTTCCTCGGCTCTGACAACAAGCCGATGCCGCTTTCCGATGCCGAGGCCGAGCGCATTATTCATCAGGTGCAGGAAGGCATCGAGCGTCCGAAGCCGTCGGTTTCGTTCGAGGTTGGCGAGCAGGTTCGCGTCTCGGATGGTCCATTTGCCTCTTTCAACGGCACGGTGGAGGAGGTCGACGAAGGCCGCTCGCGCCTCAAGGTCGCGGTGTCGATCTTTGGCCGTGCCACGCCCGTCGAACTGGAGTTCGGGCAGGTGGAGAAGCTATAGCGTTTGCATGAAGGCGTGGGAGGTGAGGCGGTTGCCAGCCGCCGATATCCGCACCACTAACAGGAGTGGAGAATGGCGAAGAAAATCACCGGTTATGTAAAGCTGCAGGTACCGGCGGGGGCGGCCAATCCGTCGCCGCCGATCGGCCCCGCCTTGGGCCAGCGCGGTCTCAACATCATGGAGTTCTGCAAGGCGTTCAACGCGCAGACTCAGAAGTTGGAGAAGGGCGCGCCGATACCCGTTACCATCACGGTCTACGCGGACCGCTCCTTCACCTTCGAAATGCGGCAGCCCCCGGTGTCGCACTTTCTCAAGAAGGCGGCCAAGCTCGAAAGCGGCTCGAAGACGCCGGGCCGCGACATCGCGGGCTCGGTGACCAAATCGCAAGTCCGTGAGATCGCCGAGCAAAAGATGAAAGATCTCAATTGCAATACGCTTGAAGCCGCCATGCGGATGATCGAGGGCTCCGCGCGCTCGATGGGACTAGAGGTGAAATGATGAGCACGCTTGGAAAACGCACCAGCTCGATCCGCGAAGGCGTCGACCGCGAGAAGCTCTATCCGCTCGCTGAGGCAGTGAAGATGATCAAGGAGCGTGCCAAGGCCAAATTCGACGAAACCGTCGAAGTGGCCATGAACCTCGGTATCGATCCGCGGCATGCCGACCAGACGGTGCGCGGCGTCGTCAATCTGCCGAACGGTTCCGGGCGTGCCGTGCGCGTCGCGGTATTTGCCCGCGGCGCCAAGGCCGATGAAGCCAAGGCCGCCGGGGCCGACGTGGTCGGCGCCGAGGATCTGGTCGAGAAAGTGCAGGGCGGTGCCATCGATTTCGATCGCGTCGTCGCTACGCCGGATCTGATGCCGCTGGTCGGGCGTCTCGGCAAGGTGCTGGGTCCCCGCGGCCTGATGCCCAATCCGAAGGTCGGCACAGTCACCATGGATGTCACTAACGCGGTTAAGGGCGCCAAAGGCGGTTCGGTGGAATTCCGTGCCGAGAAGGCCGGTATCGTGCAGGCTGGTGTCGGCAAGGCCTCGTTCCCGGCCGAGAAGCTGATCGAGAACATCATGGCGTTCGCCGACGCGGTGCAGAAGTCGCGGCCGCCCGGCGCCAAGGGCCATTTCATCAACCGGGTGGCGATCTCCTCGACTATGGGGCCCGGTGTGAAGATCGAGCCGGGAAGCTTGTTCCCGGACGCTCAACAGCCACATTGACCTTGCTCTCGCCTTCTCGCTCCAGAGGGTGAGGGCTAAAGTCGCGCCGCCGCACAGGCGGCGCGGCACTGGTCTGACCGCGGCGTGGCTGAATGAAAGATCGTGCGATGGCCGCCAATGATCGCCCCATCATCACGCGCAAAGGCAAAGAGAGCGGCAACACCAGCCAGTCCGGCGGCTTGATACTGGTGACAGGCGTTGGACCGCAGCACACTGGAGCGAGCCGGCTTTGGTTCGGCAAGGCCAGCAACGCGCCCGGCTTTCGCTCGTTGCCGCATCATCATGGCGAGGCCGAAACCGGCGCCTATCTGCTCTCGGGCCGGGCCCGGGTCTATTTCGGCCAGGATTATCGCGAATACCTCGACCTGACCGAGGGCGATTTCATGTATGTGCCGCCTTTCTTGCCGCACCTCGAAGCCAATATGAGCGTCACCGAGCAACTGTTGTGGCTCGCCTGCCGAAGCCCCGAGAACATCGTCGTCAATCTGCCCGACATCGCGGACTGCTCACTTGCGGGTTATCGACGCCATCCCTGATCGTAGTCACGCCGCGGCGCGATTGCCCCATAGCGTCTGAGTCGCGAGCCGCGCACCCTCGGCCAGCGACTTAAGTTTTGCCCACATGATGGAGGGATGAACCCGCCGGGCAAACGGACTCTGTGCGAAACCGCAATCGGTGCCGCCGATGACGTTCTCGCGGCCGGCAATCTTGGCAAGCCGGATAATGCGTTCGGCGACCAGTTCGGGATGTTCGACGATATTGGTGGCGTGACTGATCACGCCGGGGATCAGGATTTTGCCGGGCGCGAGCTTCGCGGTCTCCCATACCCGCCACTCATGAGCGTGCCGCGGATTGGCGGCTTCGAAGGAATAATGGCCGACCCTTACCTGCAGCACCAGATCGATGATGTCCTTCAGGGGTACGTCAAAGGCGTGCGGGCCGTTCCAACTGCCCCAGCAAATATGATACCGGGAGCGTTCCTGCGGAATGCCGCGCAGCGCATGGTTGAGCGCGTCGATCCGTAGCTGCGCCCAGCGCCGATACTCGGCGTTCGACATCGGCGGCACCATGCGCTCGTGCATATAGGGCAGGAACGCATCATCGATCTGCACGTAAAGTCCGGCATCGACGATTGCCTGGTATTCCTGGTGTAGCGCGTCGGCGAGCGCCGTCAGATAGGTCTCTTCGTCGTTATAGTACTCGTTCTTCGCGCCCGGCAGCGCGCTTGCCGGTGCGACGACCGGGAGGAACGCCGACAAAGATGGATGTCTTTCTTTCGCTTTGGCGAGACAGGCCTTCAGATTGGCGATGTCCCGCAAGACCTGCCGGTTCGAATAGGCGATCGGTCCATTGACGATCACGCGGTTGCCGAGACGCTTCGCCAAACCGGACGCGGCATCATACTCGGCATAGAATTCCGCGAACGCCTGGTGGTCGCGGCCGCCCCCCATGGACGCCATGGGGTCGTTGGCTTCTGCCGGCTTCGCCGCTCGCACCGCGATACCGGACAGCCGTTCGTGCACGTAGAACGCCCAGTTGGCGCCTTTGCTGAACTCGCCGTCGCTGACGATATCGATGCCGACCTCCGCCTGCTGATCCACCACCTGGGCGACGGAATCGGCGAGGCAGGCTTCGAACGCGACCGCATCGTGAGGCTTGCCAGCCTCGATGTCGCGCCAGAACGCGACCAGATTGGGCGGCCGGATCAAGCTGCCGACATGGGTGGTCAGGATTCGTTCCGGCACGGTCGGCTTCCTCTATGGAACTTTCTTGGAGCGTTTTTCAACAGCCCGCAATGCTATGCCGCACAGTCTCGGCGGCAAAGGACGTCGCGCAGAACAGACCCCGTCAGTCGACAAATCGCTTGGCAAGGACGCTTCTAGCCGCTAAATAACGTGCGAGGGCGTGCCGTCCCCGTTTGTCGGCGCGCCTTTGTGCGCTTCTCAAAACCAATCTTGGCAAGTCGCCCTCTCGGACCTGATCCTGTTCGGATTCTCTAAGAGGATGAAGGGCTTAATTGGCTCGATCAGCGTATTCCTGTCCGAGACTGCCGGTGCCGGAAATGGATTTATCCATCTCGGCTTAATCCATCCTCTGAACGGAGGATGAGCCAGCATAGACGGGTGAAGGACGGAAGGCTGGACTTCGTGTGAAGTCATTGCCCTTTGGTTCTGACCTCGATGGCCCGGGATGGCGAAAGCCGTGCCGGGGGGCAGGGTTAAATGTCGTCCTGCCTGGCTTCGTCGAAAAACTCGATGATGTAAGGGCGGGGCGGCGGGAATAACCCGGCGGTCCCCGTAAGACGGACCGCCAACCGGAGAGAGCTTTTGGAACGCGCGGCAAAAAGCGAGGCCGTCACGGCTCTTGGGGCGGTCTTCAAGGCCACCAAAGTCGTTGTCGTTGCTCATTATTCCGGCCTTACGGTCGCCCAGATGCAGACTCTGCGTCGGCAGATGAAGCAGGCTGGCGCTAGTGTGAAGGTCGCGAAAAATCGCCTCGCCAGGATCGCCCTCGAAGGCTCCGACGTTGCTTCCATTGCACCGTTGCTCAAAGGACCGGCCTTGATCGCCTTTTCCGGCGATCCGGTGGCGGCCCCTAAGGTCGCGGTCGATTTCGCCAAGACGCATGAGCGTTTCATCATTCTTGGCGGCGCGATGGGGACCACTTCGCTCGACCCGAATGGAGTCAAGGCTCTTGCGGCTTTGCCCTCGCTCGACGAGTTGCGGGCCACGATCATCGGCTTGATCCAGGCACCGGCGACCAAGATTGCCCGGGTGGTCAACGCCCCTGCGTCCAAGGTCGCCCGCGTGGTCCAGGCCTATGCCTCTAAAAGCGGCGAAAACAGCGGCGACAGCGCGGCTGCCTAAAACATCATCATCAAGGTTAGAACCGAAGGACTAGACCATGGCTGATCTGCAGAAAATCGTCGATGACCTCTCCACCCTCACCGTGCTCGAGGCTGCCGAGCTCGCTAAGCTTCTCGAAGAGAAGTGGGGCGTTTCGGCTGCTGCTGCGGTCGCGGTTGCGGCCGGCCCTGCGGCCGTTGCGCCGGCCGCAGAGGAAAAGACGGAATTCACTGTCGTTCTCGCCGCTGTCGGCGAGAAGAAGATCGAGGTCATCAAGGAAGTTCGGGCGATCACCGGCCTCGGCCTCAAGGAGGCCAAGGATCTGGTGGAAGGCGCGCCGAAGAGCGTCAAAGAAGGCGTCAACAAGGACGAGGCCGCCAAGATCAAGGCGACTCTCGAAAAAGTCGGCGCCAAGGTTGAGCTTAAGTAAGTCGTGCTTATGTAAACGAAATCCCTGGGTGAACGCCGCCGGATTTCCCCGGGATTCCGAGAGGCCAAGTAGCTGAAATAAGCGTGATTCGGGGTTCTCCCGAATCACGCGAGGATAGGGCGGAGTGACGCCTGTCCCGACGGTCGCGATGGATTGCGGCCTTCAGGAGAGTCGTCTTGATCGCCTCGGTACCCCGAAGCGCAGGCGGTTCTGACCGTGCCTCGGGGCGTGTGGTTTTGAGCGGCGGCGGATGCCGTCGGTCCGGGCCGATGGTTCGATTAAGCGAGAGGACATGATGGCGCAGACGTTTATCGGTCGGAAGCGCGTAAGAAAGTTTTTCGGAAAAATCGAGGAAGTCGCGGAGATGCCGAACCTCATTGAGGTTCAGAAGGCGTCCTACGACCAATTCCTGCTGGTGGTGGAGCCGCAAGGCGGCCGGCCTAACGAGGGCTTGCAGGCCGTCTTTAAGTCGGTGTTCCCGATTTCCGACTTTTCCAACACGTCGCAGCTTGAGTTCGTAAAATACGAATTCGAGCCGCCGAAATACGATGTCGACGAATGCCGCCAGCGCGGCATGACCTATGCCGCGCCGCTCAAAGTGACGCTGCGGCTGATCGTGTTCGATATCGACGAGGAAACCGGCGCGCGTTCGGTCAAGGACATCAAGGAGCAGGATGTCTACATGGGCGACATTCCGCTCATGACCAACAACGGCACCTTTATCGTCAACGGCACTGAGCGCGTGATCGTCTCGCAGATGCATCGCTCGCCGGGCGTCTTCTTCGATCACGACAAGGGCAAAACCCATTCCTCGGGCAAGCTCTTGTTCGCCGCCCGCATCATCCCCTATCGCGGCTCCTGGCTCGATATCGAATTCGACGCCAAGGACATCGTCCATGCCCGCATCGACCGGCGGCGAAAGATTCCGGTGACCTCGCTGCTCTATGCGCTCGGCATGACCGGCGAGGAAATCCTCAATACCTTCTACAAACAGGTGCCTTACAAGCGCGCCAAGGACGGCTGGCGCGTGCCGTTCGACGCCAACCGGCTGCGCGGCTACAAGGCGATCAACGATCTGGTCGACGCCGATACCGGCAAGGTGGTGCTGGAAGCCGGTAAGAAGCTTACCGTGCGTCAGGCGCGTCAACTCGCCGAGAAGGGCCTCAAGGCGCTGCGGCTCTCGGACGAGGAGCTTATCGGCCAGTATATCGCCGAAGACCTCGTCAATCCCAAGAGCGGCGAGATCTATGCCGAGGCCGGCGAGGAGATCACCGAGAAGAATCTCAAACTCCTCATCGAGGAGGGCTACAAGGAACTGCCCGTCCTCAACATCGACCACGTCAATGTAGGCGCTTACATCCGCAATACGCTGGCGGTAGACAAGAACATGACGCGGGAGGACGCGCTGTTCGACATCTATCGCGTCATGCGTCCGGGCGAGCCGCCGACCGTCGACACCGCGCAGACGATGTTCCAGTCGCTGTTCTTCGATTCGGAGCGTTACGATCTGTCTGCGGTCGGCCGCGTCAAGATGAATATGCGGCTCGATCTCGATGCGCCTGACACCATGCGTGTTCTGCGCAAGGAAGACGTCATCGCGGTGATCCGCACGCTGGTCAACCTGCGCGATGGCAAGGGTGAGATCGACGACATCGATCATCTTGGCAATCGGCGTGTACGTTCGGTCGGCGAGCTGATGGAGAATCAGTATCGCATTGGATTGCTGCGCATGGAGCGCGCGATCAAGGAGCGCATGTCATCGGTCGATATCGATACGGTAATGCCGCAGGATCTGATCAATGCCAAGCCGGCGGCTGCCGCGGTGCGCGAATTCTTCGGCTCCTCGCAGCTCTCCCAGTTCATGGATCAGACCAATCCGCTGTCGGAGATCACGCATAAGCGGCGGCTCTCCGCGCTCGGTCCGGGCGGGCTCACGCGCGAGCGCGCCGGCTTCGAAGTGCGCGACGTGCATCCGACGCATTACGGCCGCATCTGTCCGATCGAAACGCCGGAAGGACCGAATATCGGTCTGATCAATTCGCTCGCGACCTATGCGCGGGTGAATAAATACGGCTTCGTCGAGACGCCTTATCGCAAGGTCAAAGACGGCCGCGTCAGCGACGAGGTCATTTACCTGTCGGCGATGGAAGAGGGGCGCTACACGGTGGCGCAGGCCAATTCCGCGATCGACGCGAAGGGACGCTTCACCGACGATCTGGTCGTCGTGCGACATGCCGGCGACGTACAGCTTATTCCGCCCGACCGGGTGGATTTCATGGACGTGTCGCCGAAACAACTCGTTTCGGTGGCCGCGGCGCTCATTCCGTTCCTGGAGAACGATGACGCCAACCGCGCCCTGATGGGTTCCAACATGCAGCGGCAGGCGGTTCCGTTGGTGCGGGCCGAGGCGCCGTTCGTCGGCACCGGCATGGAAGGCGTGGTGGCACGCGATTCCGGCGCGGCAATCGCGGCGCGCCGCACCGGTGTCGTCGACCAGGTCGACGCGACCCGTATCGTCATTCGCGCTACCGACGAGCAGGACCCGACCAAGCCGGGCGTCGATATCTATCGGCTGATGAAGTTCCAGCGCTCGAACCAGAACACCTGCATCAACCAGCGGCCGCTGGTGAAGGTGAGCGATCAAGTCAAAAAGGGCGATATTATCGCCGACGGCCCGTCGACCGATCTCGGCGAGCTGGCGCTCGGCCGCAACGCGCTGGTCGCGTTCATGCCGTGGAACGGCTATAACTTCGAGGATTCGATCCTTCTGTCCGAGCGCATCGTCAAGGACGACGTCTTCACTTCGATCCATATCGAAGAATTCGAGGTGATGGCGCGCGATACCAAACTCGGACCCGAGGAAATCACCCGCGACATTCCGAACGTCTCGGAAGAGACGCTGAAGAACCTCGACGAGGCCGGTATCGTCTATATCGGCGCAGAGGTGCGCGCCGGCGACATCCTCGTTGGCAAGATCACGCCGAAGGGCGAAAGCCCGATGACGCCGGAGGAGAAACTCCTGCGCGCCATCTTCGGCGATAAAGCCTCCGACGTGCGCGACACCAGCTTGCGCGTTCCGCCGGGCGTCCAGGGCACCGTGGTCGAAGTCCGCGTCTTCAACCGGCACGGCGTCGAGAAGGACGAGCGCGCTCTCGCCATCGAGCGTGAAGAAATCGAACGGCTGGCCAAGGACCGTGACGACGAGCAGGCGATCCTCGACCGCAACGTTTACGGCCGACTGGCCGAATTGCTGGAAGGCCGCCAGGGCATTGCCGGTCCGAAGGGCTTCAAGAAGGACACCAAGATCACCCGTGCGGTGCTGGAGGAATATCCGCGCGCGCAATGGTGGATGTTCGCGTCGCCGAACGACAAGATCATGGCGGAAATCGAAGCCATCCGGAAGCAATACGACGAGTCAAAGAAGCGGCTTGAGCAGCGCTTCCTGGACAAAGTTGAGAAGCTGCAGCGCGGCGACGAATTGCCGCCCGGCGTCATGAAGATGGTCAAAGTCTTCGTCGCCGTGAAGCGCAAGATCCAGCCCGGCGACAAGATGGCCGGCCGGCACGGCAACAAGGGCGTGGTGTCGAAGATCGTGCCGGTCGAGGACATGCCGTTCCTTGCCGACGGCACGCAGGTCGATATTGTGCTCAATCCGCTCGGGGTGCCGAGCCGGATGAATGTCGGGCAGATCCTGGAGACCCACCTCGGCTGGGCCTGCGCCGGCATGGGACTGAAGATCGGCGCTGCCGTCGACCTGTACAACAGCAAAAAGGACGCCAAGCCTCTCAAAGAGCTGTTGAAGAAAATCTATGGCGATGACGACACCATCAAATCGCTCGATGAAAAAGGTCTGCAGGAGCTTGGCAGCAATCTGCGTCACGGCGTGCCGATCGCGACGCCGGTGTTCGACGGCGCCAAAGAGGCCGATATCGAGAGCATGCTCGATCTGGCTGACCTCGATCATTCGGGGCAGGTGACGCTCTACGACGGGCGCACCGGCGACACGTTCGATCGCAGGGTGACGGTCGGCTACATCTATATGCTGAAGCTGCATCACCTCGTGGACGACAAGATTCACGCTCGGTCGATCGGCCCATACAGCCTCGTGACCCAGCAGCCGCTGGGCGGCAAAGCGCAGTTCGGTGGCCAGCGCTTCGGCGAAATGGAGGTCTGGGCGCTCGAGGCCTATGGCGCAGCCTACACGCTGCAAGAGATGCTGACGGTGAAGTCGGACGACGTTGCCGGACGCACCAAGGTCTACGAGTCGATCGTGCGCGGCGACGACGCCTTCGAGTCCGGTATTCCGGAATCGTTCAACGTCCTCGTCAAGGAGATGCGGTCGCTCGGGCTTAACGTCGACCTGTACAATTCCAAGCAACAGCGTGGTGACGGCGCTGTACCCGAGGCGGCCGAATAGCGATCTGTGGCGCGCGGGCGAAAGCCCCGCGCAATTCCACGGCACGACATTGATATAGCGGCCGACATCGTCGGCAAGCGGAGAGCGCGATGAACCAAGAAATTATGAATCTTTTCAGCCCGCAGGTGCCGGCTCAGGTCTTCGACCAGATTCGGATTTCGATTGCGAGCCCGGATAAGATTCTGTCCTGGTCCTATGGCGAAATCAAAAAGCCTGAGACCATCAATTACCGCACCTTCAAACCGGAGCGCGACGGCCTGTTTTGCGCCCGCATCTTCGGCCCGATCAAGGACTACGAGTGCTTGTGCGGCAAGTACAAGCGCATGAAGTACAAGGGCATCATCTGCGAAAAATGCTCGGTCGAAGTGACGCTTTCCCGGGTGCGGCGCGAGCGCATGGGCCACATCGAGCTCGCCGCGCCGGTGGCGCACATCTGGTTCTTGAAATCGCTGCCGAGCCGCATCGGGCTGTTGCTCGACATGACACTCAAGGATCTTGAGCGCATTCTCTATTTCGAGTACTATGTCGTGCTTGAGCCGGGCCTCACCCCGCTCAAGGATCGCCAGCTTCTGTCCGAGGACGAATACGTCAAGGCGCAGGATGAATACGGCGCCGACAGCTTCACCGCGATGATCGGCGCCGAGGCAATCCGTGAGATGCTCAAGGCGCTCGATCTGGAGAAGATGGCGGCGGATTTGCGCCAGGAGATCATCGAGTCGACGTCCGAGCTGAAGCCGAAAAAGCTCGCCAAACGGCTGAAGCTGATCGAGGCCTTCACCCAGTCCAAGAATAAGCCGGAATGGATGATCTTGACGCACGTCCCGGTGATCCCGCCCGATCTGCGGCCGCTGGTGCCGCTCGACGGCGGTCGCTTTGCCACGTCGGATCTCAACGATCTTTATCGCCGGGTTATCAATCGTAACAACCGCTTGAAGCGGCTGATCGAACTGCGCGCGCCCGACATCATCATCCGTAACGAGAAGCGGATGCTGCAGGAGGCGGTCGATGCGTTGTTCGACAACGGCCGCCGCGGCCGCGTCATCACCGGCGCCAACAAGCGCCCGCTGAAGTCGCTCGCCGATATGCTTAAGGGCAAGCAGGGCCGGTTCCGGCAGAACCTGCTCGGCAAGCGCGTCGATTATTCCGGCCGCTCGGTGATTGTGGTCGGGCCGGAGCTCAAGCTGCATCAGTGCGGACTGCCGAAGAAGATGGCGCTCGAACTGTTCAAGCCGTTCATTTATTCGCGGCTTGACGCCAAGGGGTTGTCCACCACCGTCAAGCAAGCGAAGAAGCTGGTCGAGAAAGAGAAGCCCGAAGTCTGGGATATCCTCGACGAGGTCATCCGCGAGCATCCGGTGCTGCTCAACCGCGCGCCGACGCTGCATCGGCTCGGCATTCAGGCGTTCGAGCCGGTGCTGATCGAAGGCAAGGCGATCCAGCTGCATCCGCTGGTCTGCGCGGCGTTCAATGCCGACTTCGACGGCGATCAAATGGCCGTGCACGTGCCGCTGTCGCTTGAGGCGCAACTCGAAGCGCGCGTCTTGATGATGTCGACCAACAACATTCTGCACCCGGCGAACGGCCAGCCGATCATCGTGCCGTCGCAAGATATCGTGCTTGGCCTGTACTATCTCTCGATCATGACTGAGAACGGCCCCGGCCAGTGGAAGCTTGAGTTACACTCCGAGGAGGAACTTAAGCGCGATCCAAAAAAGTTGAATGCCGTGCAGGGTTTCTATCGTGAGTTGAGCGAAATTGAGCAGGCGCTGCAGCAAAAGGCAGTCGGGCTGCACAGCAAGATCAAGTACCGTTGGAACGGGGTCGGTGAGGACGGTAAGCCGGTCTCGCGTTTGTACGAGACAACGCCGGGCCGCGTCATCCTCGGCTCGGTCCTGCCGAAGCTCGCCAAGACACCGTTCGACCTTGTCAACAAGCTGATGACGAAGCGCGAAATCTCCGGAATGATCGACACGGTCTATCGGCACTGCGGTCAGAAGGAGACGGTGATTTTCTGCGACCGCGTCATGGCGCTCGGGTTCCATCACGCGTTCAAGGCCGGCATTTCGTTCGGCAAGGACGACATGGTGGTGCCACACACAAAGCCGAAGATCGTGGAAAACACTCGCGAACTGGTCAAGGAATTCGAGCAGCAGTACAACGACGGCCTGATCACACAAGGCGAGAAATACAACAAGGTCGTCGATGCCTGGTCGAAGTGCACCGAGGCGATCGCTGAAGAGATGATGAAGGAAATCTCCGCATCCAAGCCCGGGACGGAGAAAGGCCAGGAAGCTCAGGTCAACTCGATCTACATGATGGCGCATTCGGGCGCCCGCGGTTCGCCCGCGCAGATGCGTCAGCTTGCCGGCATGCGCGGCCTGATGGCCAAGCCGTCCGGCGAAATCATCGAGAGTCCGATCATCGCCAACTTCAAGGAAGGTCTCTCGGTGCTCGAGTACTTCAACTCGACGCACGGCGCTCGTAAAGGCCTTGCCGACACCGCGCTGAAGACGGCGAATTCGGGGTATCTGACCCGGCGTCTCGTCGACGTGGCGCAGGACTGCATCATCACCGAGTTCGACTGCGGCACGACCCGCGGCATCAAGGTGCGTGCCATTATCGACGCCGGCACCGTAGTCGCCTCGCTGGCAAGCCGCATCCTCGGCCGTACTACGGCGGAGGATGTGCGCGATCCGAACAGCAACGAAGTACTCGTGCCGAACGCGACCCTGCTGGAAGAGCAGCACGTCGAACGGCTGGTCAATGCCGGCGTGCAGGAGATCAAAATCCGCTCGGTTCTTACTTGCGAAACGACGAGCGGCTGTTGCGGTGCGTGTTACGGGCGCGACCTCGCCCGCGGTACTCCAGTCAACATGGGCGAAGCGGTGGGCGTCATCGCCGCGCAATCGATCGGCGAACCGGGCACGCAGCTCACCATGCGCACGTTCCATATCGGCGGTGCGGCGCAGATCTCGGAGCAGTCGTTCGTCGAGTCGAATTTCGAAGGCGCCGTCAAGATCAAGAATCTCAACGTCGCCCGCAATTCGGACGGCGACATGATCGTGATGGCGCGGAACCTGATCGTGGCCGTGCTCGATCCCGACGGGACCGAGCGCGCCGTGCACCGTCTTCAGTATGGTGCGCGGCTGAAGGTCTCGGACGGCGAGCATATCAAGCGCGGCCAGCGCATCGCCGAGTGGGATCCGTATACGCGTCCGATCCTCACCGAGGTCGAAGGTGTCATCGGCTTCGAGGATCTCGTCGAAGGTCAGTCGTTGACTGAAACCCTCGATGAGTCGACCGGTATTGCCAAGCGCGTGGTCATCGACTGGCGCTCGGGTTCCGCGCGTGGTCAGCAGGATTTGCGCCCGGCCTTGGTGATCAAGGACAAGGAAGGCAACATTCTGAAACTAGCCCGCGGTGGCGAAGCCCGCTACCTGCTGGCCGTGGATGCGATCATTTCAGTCGATCCCGGCAGCCATGTAGGAGCAGGCGATGTTATCGCGCGCATCCCGACGGAAAGCGCCAAGACGCGCGACATCACCGGCGGTCTGCCGCGCGTTGCCGAGTTGTTCGAGGCACGGAGGCCGAAGGAGTCTGCGGTCATTGCGGAAATCTCCGGCACTGTTCGCTTCGGCCGCGACTACAAGAACAAGCGGCGCATCACGATCGAACCGACCGACACGAATGACGAGCCGAAGGAATATCTCGTCGCCAAAGGCAAACACATTCACTTGCAGGACGGCGACGTGATCGAGAAGGGCGACTTCATCGTCGAGGGCAATCCCGCCCCGCACGATATCCTGGCGATCAAGGGGGTCGAGGAGCTTGCCGGCTACCTCGTCAACGAGATCCAGGATGTCTACCGGCTACAGGGCGTTGCGATCAATGACAAGCACATCGAGGTGATCGTCCGGCAGATGCTGCAGAAGGTCGAGATTGACGATTCTGGCGAGACCGACCTCATCCAAGCCGAACAGGTCGACAAGATCGAGTTCGACGAGGTCAATGCCCGCTTCGTGGCCGAAGGCAAAAGACCTGCCACGGCCCATCCTGTGCTCCTTGGCATCACCAAGGCCTCGCTACAGACGCGTTCGTTTATCTCGGCCGCGTCGTTCCAGGAGACCACGCGTGTCCTCACCGAAGCCGCGGTCAACGGCAAAGCCGACACGCTCGACGGCCTCAAGGAAAACGTCATTGTCGGCCGCCTGATCCCGGCGGGAACAGGCGCAATGATGAACAAGATCCGCGAAGTAGCGACGAAGCGTGATGCCCTCATTCTCGCCGAGCGCGAGAAGGAGGCTGCGGTCAAAGCGGAAGCCGCTGCCGAGCCGGTGGCGTTGCCTGCGGCGGAGTGATTGGTCTCTCCAAAATCGAACCATGACAAGATCGAAGGGCCGCCCGAGAGGCGGCCCTTTTCGTTATGATCGGCAGCTCGGGAGGGGAGTTTTCGATGTCTTCGCCTGTCAAAATTCTATCTGGCGGCGCAATGCGTTCCGTCATGGCTGCAACGGTGCCGCTGTTCGAGCGGGTAAACACTGTGACGGTCGCCATCGAGTTCCGCCTGACTTCGGCCTTGCAGAAGGCCATTTTGGACGGGATGGCCTTCGATCTTGCGATCTTGCCGCGCGCAGAGCTCGATGAACTGGCCGTCGCCGGCAAGATTGCAGCCGGCACCACGTCTGACCTGGCACGCTCTGCCATCGGCGTGGCCGTGCGCTCTGGTGCGGCCAAGCCGGACATCGGTACGGTTGCAAGCTTCAGGCGTGCCCTCCAGGAGGCCGCATCGATCGCCTATAGCGACGGGCCGAGCGGCGCCTATATCGGAACGCTATTGCGCCGGCTCGGCCTCGAAGACGAAATGAAGCCCAAAACCAAGCTGACCAGTAGGCCGGTGGCCGAACTTCTGGCGGAGGGGGCGGCGGAGATCGGCATGCAGCAGATCGTGGCTATCCTCCCGGTAAAGGGCGCTGAACTCGTCGGCCCGTTGCCCCACGAGCTGCAGAACATCATTGTCTATGCAGCGGGCATTGCGACGGCTGCCCAAAATCGCGCCGCAGCCGAGAGCTTCATCAAATTCATGCATGGCCCGGGGATCGCGGAACTCATTCGCGCCAAGGGGCTGGAGCCGGGCTGATCGGCAACCATCCAACGGCGTGGGTTTGCTTGCGCCATCGTACTTTCGTGACCATATCGGCTTGACTTGGAGCGGCTGCGCCGATACATACCGCCAACTTTTCGGCAGGCGGTGAGCTTCGCCAGTCGGAACGGCCTGCCGGGCCCCCATATAAGCTATTGTTAAGTTTAGCTTTTATTGGCTCGGACGCGGCGTGACGCCTCGACGAAGGAAGCTCAAACGCTGCCGCTGACTTCGACAAAGTCAGTTAACTGAAGGCATGACCGCGCCGACGGCGCGGTCCTCTGCAAGCACCAAGCGCTCTTCCGCTGGCTTTTCAGGCAGTGGATGGGGCGATTTGGTTTTGCGCGTTCGCGCAAAACCAACGGGAATGACCAGGAGCGGAAGGTAAAGAATGCCGACCATCAACCAGCTCATTCGCAAGCCGCGGGTTACGCAGCACGCGAAGAAGAAGGTGCCGGCCTTGCAGCAGAGCCCGCAGAAGCGCGGCGTCTGCACGCGCGTCTATACGACGACGCCGAAGAAGCCGAACTCGGCGCTGCGCAAGGTGGCCAAGGTGCGTCTCACCAACGGCTTTGAGGTCATCGGTTACATTCCCGGCGAAGGTCATAATTTGCAGGAGCATTCGGTGGTGATGATCCGCGGCGGCCGGGTCAAAGATTTGCCCGGCGTGCGTTATCACATCCTCCGCGGCGTGCTCGATACGCAGGGCGTGAAAAACCGCAAGCAGCGGCGATCGAAATACGGAACGAAGAGGCCGAAGTGAGCGGCCTCTTTGTGTTTGCAGGGAACCTAGGACGAAGGAAATAACGAGATGTCCCGACGCCATAGGGCAGACAAGCGCGAGATCCTGCCGGATCCGAAATTCGCGAACGTCGTGGTCACGAAGTTCATGAACTCGGTAATGCATGCCGGCAAGAAGTCGGTCGCCGAGAACATCGTCTATGGTGCGTTCGATATTATCGAAGGCAAGACGCGGCAGAGCCCGGTCACTGTGTTCCAACAGGCGCTCGACAACGTCATGCCGTCAATCGAAGTGCGATCGCGGCGCGTCGGCGGCGCCACCTATCAGGTGCCGGTCGAGGTGCGTACGTCGCGGCGCCAGGCGCTCGGCCTGCGCTGGATCATCACCGCCGCCCGCGAGCGCAACGAAAAAACGATGACTGAACGGCTGTCCGCGGAGCTGCTCGATGCGTCGAATAACAGGGGGAATGCCGTCAAGAAGCGCGAAGACACGCACCGGATGGCGGAAGCCAACCGTGCATTCTCGCACTATCGCTGGTAACGGCGAAGCAGCGAAGGAATTTATCCCCCATGCCCCGCGCCCATCCAATCGAAGACTACCGTAACTTCGGCATCATGGCTCACATCGATGCCGGCAAGACGACGACGACCGAGCGCGTCCTCTACTACACCGGCAAGAGCCACAAGATTGGCGAAGTGCACGACGGCGCCGCGACCATGGATTTCATGGAGCAGGAGCAGGAGCGCGGCATCACTATTACTTCGGCCGCGACTACCGCGTTCTGGAACGACAAGCGTCTCAATATCATCGACACCCCCGGCCACGTCGACTTCACCATCGAGGTGGAGCGCAGCCTGCGCGTCCTCGACGGCGCGGTCTGCGTGCTGGATTCCAACCAGGGCGTAGAGCCGCAGACCGAAACCGTTTGGCGTCAAGGCGACCGCTATAATGTGCCGCGTATTGTCTTCTGCAACAAGATGGACAAGATCGGCGCAGACTTCTTTCAATGCCTTAAGGACATCGTCGATCGCCTCGGCGCCAGGCCGGTGGCGATCCAGCTGCCGATCGGCGCCGAAAACAATTTCAAGGGCTTGATCGATCTGGTCCGCATGGTCGGCGTGGTGTGGGACGAAGAGACGCTCGGCGCCAAATATCACGACATCGAGATTCCGGCCGAGCTTGCCGATCAGGCCAAGGAATACCGCGAGAAGCTGGTCGAGGCCGCCGTCGAACTCGACGACGATGCCATGACTGCCTATCTCGATGGCAAAGAGCCCGACGTCGATACGCTCAAGCGCCTCATTCGCAAGGCCACCATTTCCAGCGCGTTCTTCCCGGTGCTGTGCGGTTCCGCGTTCAAGAACAAAGGCGTGCAGCCGCTTCTGGATGCCGTCGTCGATTATCTGCCGTCGCCGCTCGACGTGCCGGCGGTCAAGGGCATCGATTCCAAAGGCAATGAAGTCGAGCGCAGGGCGTCGGATACCGAGCCAATGGCGCTGCTGGCGTTTAAGATCATGGACGATCCGTTCGTCGGTACCATCACCTTCTGCCGCATCTATTCCGGCAAGCTCGAGAGCTCGACCGGAGTGATGAATTCGACCAAGGACCGCAAAGAGCGTGTCGGCCGCATGCTGTTGATGCATGCCAACAATCGTGAAGACATCAAAGAGGCTTTTGCCGGCGACATCGTGGCGCTGGCCGGCCTGAAAGAAGTACGCACCGGCGACACGCTGTGCGATCCGCAACACGCGGTGATCCTCGAAAAAATGGAATTTCCCGACCCGGTCATCGAGATCGCGATCGAGCCGAAATCGAAAGCCGACCAGGAGAAGCTCGGCGTCGCGCTCGCCAAGCTCGTCGCCGAGGACCCGTCGTTCCGCGTCCATACCGATCAGGAGTCCGGCCAGACCATCATCAAGGGCATGGGCGAACTGCACCTCGACATCAAAGTCGACATCCTCAAGCGCACTTATAAGGTCGACGCCAATATCGGCGCGCCGCAGGTCGCCTATCGCGAAAAAATCACGCGGCAGGCCACGGTCGACTATACGCACAAGAAGCAGACCGGCGGCCACGGCCAGTTCGCGCGCATCAAGGTCGTTGCCGAGCCGAGCGAGCCCGGTGCGGGTTTCGTGTTCGAGAATGAGATCGTCGGCGGCTCTGTGCCGCGCGAGTTTTTTCCGGCGGTCGAAAAGGGGCTGGAAGGCTCGCTCGGCTCCGGTGTGCTCGCCGGGTTTCCGGTGGTCGATATTAAAGTGAGCCTCATTGACGGCGCCTCGCACGACGTCGATTCCTCGGCGATGGCCTTCGAAATTTGCGCCCGCGCCGCCATGCGCGAAGCTCTACAAAAGGGCGGTCCCGCGTTGCTCGAGCCGATCATGAAGGTCGAGGTGGTGACGCCGGAGGATTATACCGGTTCGGTCATTGGCGACCTTAATTCGCGGCGCGGCCAGATTCAGGGCCAGGATATGCGCGGCAACGCCAACGTCATCAATGCGATGGTGCCGCTCGCCAACATGTTCTCCTACGTCAACAATTTGCGCTCCATGTCCCAGGGGCGCGCCACGTTCACGATGCAGTTCGATCACTACGCAGAAGTGCCGAAAGCCATCGCCGAAGAGGTTCAGGCAAAATTCGCCTGACGAAGGTTCACAAGGATTAGAGAGACCCGAACGGAGAGTCCCCATGGCCAAGGAAAAATTCAACCGCACCAAGCCGCATTGCAATATCGGCACCATCGGTCACGTCGATCACGGCAAGACATCGCTGACGGCGGCGATCACTAAGGTCTTAGCTGAAAAGGGTCAGGCGACCTACACGGCCTACGACCAGATCGATAAGGCGCCGGAGGAAAAGGCGCGCGGTATCACCATTGCGACCGCGCATGTCGAATACGAGACCGACAAACGCCATTACGCGCACGTCGACTGCCCGGGGCATGCCGACTATGTGAAGAACATGATCACCGGCGCCGCGCAGATGGATGGCGCCATCCTGGTCGTCAGCGCGGCCGATGGCCCGATGCCGCAGACCCGTGAGCATATTCTGCTGGCCCGCCAAGTCGGCGTGCCGGCGCTGGTTGTGTTCCTCAATAAGGTCGATATGGTCGACGATCCGGAGCTTCTCGAGCTCGTCGAGCTCGAGGTTCGCGAGCTTCTGTCCAAATACAATTTCCCCGGCGACAAGATTCCCATCATCAAGGGTTCGGCGCTGATGGCGCTGCAGGACAAGGACCCGAAGCTCGGCAAGGAGGCCATCTTCGAGCTGATGAAGGCGGTCGATGAAAACATCCCGCAACCGGAACGTCCGAAGGATCAGCCGTTCCTGATGCCGGTCGAGGACGTGTTCTCGATCTCCGGCCGTGGCACCGTTTGCACCGGCCGCATCGAGCGCGGCGTCATCAAGGTCGGCGAGGAAGTCGAGATTGTCGGCATCAAGCCGACCACCAAGACCGTTGTCACCGGCGTCGAAATGTTCCGCAAGCTGCTCGACCAGGGCGAGGCCGGCGACAATGTCGGCTGCCTGTTGCGCGGCACCAAACGCGAAGAGGTCGAGCGCGGCCAGGTTTTGTGCAAGCCGGGTTCGGTGAAGCCCCACACCAAGTTCAAGGCCGAGGCCTACATCCTCACCAAGGAGGAAGGCGGACGCCATACGCCATTTTTCACCAACTACCGGCCGCAGTTCTACTTTCGCACTACCGACGTGACCGGCGTTGTCACGTTGCCGGAAGGCACCGAAATGGTCATGCCGGGCGACAATATTGCCATGGAGGTGACGTTGATCGTGCCGATCGCGATGGAGGAGAAGCTGCGTTTCGCCATTCGCGAAGGCGGCCGCACCGTCGGCGCTGGGGTGGTGGCGAGCATTATCGAGTAACGAACGGAACGTCCCGATGCCCGGCTTGGTGCCGGGCATTCAGCTTCCAAAAACGGCACGAAGAGCGGCATCATGAACGGCCAAAACATAAGAATCCGGCTTAAGGCATTCGATCATCGCATCCTTGATGCGTCGACGCGCGAGATCGTGAACACGGCCAAGCGCACCGGCGCGCAAGTTCGTGGCCCGATCCCGCTGCCCACCAGGATCGAGAAATTCACCGTCAACCGCTCGCCGCATGTCGACAAGAAAAGCCGCGAGCAATTCGAAATGCGTACACACAAGCGCCTGCTCGACATCGTCGATCCGACGCCGCAGACGGTCGATGCGCTGATGAAGCTCGACCTCGCCGCCGGCGTCGACGTCGAGATCAAGCTGTAAGGCGTGGAGATTTAGCCAATGCGTTCCGGGGTGCTCGCGCAAAAAGTCGGCATGACGCGGCTGTTCACCGAAAGCGGCGAACATGTGCCGGTCACGGTGCTGCGCCTGGGCAATTGCCAGGTCGTCGGCCACCGCACCAACGAGAAGAACGGCTACGTCGCTCTGCAGCTCGGCGCTGGTACGCGCAAAGTGCAGTCGACGACCAGGGCCGACCGCGGCCACTTCGCCGTCGCTAAAGTCGAACCAAAGCGTAAAGTCGCCGAATTCCGGGTGGATGCCGATGCGCTAATTCCGGTCGGTGCCGAGATCACCGCGGACCATTTCGTCGTCGGCCAGTACGTCGACGTGACCGGCACCTCGACCGGTAAGGGTTGGGCCGGGGCGATGAAGCGCTGGAATTTCGCCGGCCTGCGCGCTTCGCACGGCGTGTCGGTTTCGCACCGCTCGATCGGCGGTACCGGTGGCCGCCAAGATCCCGGCAGGACGTTCAAGAACAAGAAGATGTCGGGTCATCTGGGCGTCGAGCGGGTGACGACGCTTAACCTCAAGGTCAGACAGACCGACGTCGAGCGTGGCCTGATACTGGTCGAGGGCGCAGTGCCGGGCGTCAAAGGCGGCTGGATCATGGTTCGCGACGCGGTGAAAAAGGCGCTTCCGGACGGCGTGCCGAAGCCCGGTAAGTTCAAGCTCGGCGAAACGGCTCCGGGCGCGCAAGCCGCTGCCGATGCGGAAGAAAAGAAGGGCGAGTGACATGGAACTCGACGTCACCACGCTCGAGGGTAAGAAAGCCGGATCGGTCACGCTATCCGACGCCATTTTTGGCCTCGATCCGCGCACCGATCTCATTCACCGCTGCGTCGTCTGGCAACTGGCCAAGCGCCAGCGCGGCACTCACGAAGTGAAAAATCGCGCCGATATCCTGCGCACCGGCAAGAAAATGTATCGGCAGAAGGGCACCGGTTCGGCCCGTCACGGCTCGGCGCGCGTGAACCTGTTCCGCGGCGGCGGCCGCTCGTTCGGCCCGCACACGCGCAGCCACGCCATCGGCTTGCCGAAGAAGGTGCGGGCGCTCGCGCTCAAGCACGCATTGTCGGCCAAGGCAAAGGACGGCGGCATCCTCGTCATCGACGCGCTGTCGGTGAAGGAAGCCAAGACCAAGGCGTTGCGCGGCCATTTCGAGAAGCTCGGCCTCTCGAACGCGCTGTTCATCGACGGCGCCGAGGTCGCGGCCGACGTGCGCAACGCCGCGCGCAACATTCCGAATATCGACGTGCTGCCGGTCGCTGGCATCAATGTCTACGACATCATGCGGCGGCGGAAGCTGGTGCTGACTCGCGCCGCCCTCGACGCATTGGAGGCGCGATTCAAATGAGCACAACGGATCCGCGCCATTACGACGTTATCGTCGCGCCGCTCATCACCGAGAAGGCGACCAATGCGTCCGAGTTTAACAAGGTCGTGTTCAAGGTCGCCATGACCGCCACCAAGCCGCAGATCAAGGAAGCGGTGGAGAGGCTGTTCGACGTCAAGGTCAAGAGCGTCAATACGCTGCGCCGCCGCGGCAAGTGGAAGGTATTCAAGGGCCGCCTCGGCCGCACCTCGGACACCAAGCGCGCGATCGTGACCCTCGAAGAGGGCCAGAAGATCGACGTCACGACGGGGTTGTAGGGAGCGCGCGATGGCACTGAAGAACTATAATCCGGTTACTGCAGGTCAGCGCCAGCTCGTGCTGGTCAACCGCACCGGTCTGCATGCCGGCAAGCCGGTCAAGGCGCTCACCGAGGGAAAGCATTCCACCGGCGGCCGCAACAATAACGGCCATATCACCTCGCGCTATCGCGGCGGCGGCCACAAGAGGTCTTACCGGACGATCGATTTCAAGCGCCGCAAGTTCGACGTGCCGGCGAAGGTCGAACGTCTCGAATACGATCCGAATCGCACCGCCTTCATCGCGCTGGTCAAATATGACGACGGCGAGCTTGCTTATATCCTGGCGCCGCAACGGCTCGCGGCCGGCGACACCATCGTTGCCGGCGAGCACGTCGACGTGAAACCTGGCAATGCCATGCCGCTTGCCAATATTCCGGTCGGCACTATCGTGCATAATATCGAGCTGAAAATCGGCAAGGGCGGTCAGGTTGCCCGCTCGGCAGGCACTTACGCCCAAATCGTCGGCCGGGACGGCGAATATGTGATCGTGCGGCTCAATTCCACCGAGCAGCGCCTGGTGCACGGGCGGTGCCTGGCAACAGTCGGCGCGGTGTCGAACCCCGACAACATGAACATTTCGATCAGCAAAGCCGGGCGAAACCGCTGGATGGGCTGGCGCGGCCACGTGCGCGGCGAGGTTATGAATCCGGTCGATCATCCGCTCGGCGGCCGCACGCGTGGCGGCCGGCATCCGGTGACGCCGTGGGGCAAACCCACCAAAGGCATGAAAACGCGAAAAAACAAGGCGACGACCAAGTTCATCATGATGAGCCGTCACGCCCGCAAGAAGCAGAAGTAGGAGCGATTATGACTCGTTCGATCTGGAAGGGTCCGTTTGTCGACGGCTATCTGCTGAAAAAGGCGGATGCCGCGCGCTCGTCTGGACGTCACGAGATGATCCGTATCTGGTCGCGGCGCTCGACTGTCCTGCCGCAATTCGTCGGGCTGACGTTCGGCGTCTATAACGGGCACAAATTCATCCCGGTGCTGGTGACCGAGAATATGATCGGTCACAAGCTCGGCGAGTTTTCCCCGACCCGGACC
>JBAQHW010000123.1:0-7494 GCA_049288525.1 Xanthobacteraceae bacterium | reverse complement strand
CGCGGCGAGCCGCCGGGAGCCAGTCTGAGGAGTCCTGATGTCCACATCGACCATCATCGTCCTCGCCGTGATCGTCGTCGTCGTTTTGTGGGCGATCACCGTCTACAACGGCCTCGTCACCATGCGGCAGCGGGTCAACGAGGCCTTCGCCGACGTCGACGTACAGCTGCGCCAGCGGCACGACCTGATCCCGAACCTGGTCGAGACGGTAAAGGGCTATGCGGCACATGAGCGCGGCACGCTCGATGAAGTGGTCAAGGCCCGCACTGCGGCGGTCGCCGCCCAGGGGCCGGCGCAGCAGGCGGCGGCTGAAAACGTGCTCTCCGGCGCCTTGCGCCAACTGTTTGCACTGTCGGAAGCCTATCCGAACCTCAAGGCCAATGAGAATTTCCAGCAGTTGCAGGCGGAACTGACCGACCTTGAAAACAAGATCGCCGCATCCCGGCGCTTCTTCAACAAAGCGGTGCAGGAATACAATGCCGGCATTCAGCGTTTTCCCGCCGCCATGTTCGCCGGCACTTTCGGCTTCGCCCAGAAGGATTACTTCGATCTCGGCGCGGATCGGCAGGCCGAAACGGCCGCACCGGCGGTGAAATTCTGACTTTGCCATTCCGGGACCGAGCGGAGCCCCAGGAATTCATCTCACCAATGTCGAAACATGAAGCGAATCGTCGAGAACCTCATGTTTCGTGATTGTGGATTCCGGGTTCGCGGACTTCGCCCGCACCCCGGAATGCCGCGGTGACGATCATGGCCGCTTACGGTCTTTACAGTCATATCCAATCGAACCGCCGCCGCTCGATCGTCCTGCTCGCCGGATTGTTTCTTCTCGTCTATGTGATGGTTTATGCTGGGGCACTTGTCGCTGTTGCGCTGTCGTTGAATGCCGATCTGCCGACGCTGATGCGGATCGCCTGGGTCGATTTTGTCAAAGCGGCGCCATTCGCCACCGTGGGCGCCGCGCTGTGGATTGTCATCGCCTATTACTTTCATCAGGACATGATCGACGCCCTTACCGGCGGTCAGGAAGTGCAGCGTAAGGACCAGCCGCGCCTCTACAACATCCTGGAGAATCTCTGCATTTCGCGCGGCATCTCGACGCCCAAGCTAAAAATCATGGATTCCGGCGCGCTCAACGCCTTCGCCACCGGCATGAATGCCAAGCAATACTCCGTCACCGTCACCACCGGCTTGCTCAACCAGCTCGACGATGCCGAGATCGAATCGGTGCTGGGCCATGAACTGACGCATATCCGTAACGGCGACGTCCGCTTGATGGTCGTGGCCGTCGTTATTGCCGGTGCGATCTCCTTTTTCGTCGAGCTGATTTTTCGACTGTGGTTCTTCAACGGCTTCACTTTCGGCGGCGGCTCGCGGTCCGAGCGGCGCGGCGGCGGCAATGGAGCGGGACTTGCGATTTTGATCGCCGTCGGGCTCGTGGTCGTGGCTTACGCGCTGTCCTTCGTCATTCGGCTTGCCCTGTCGCGGTCGCGCGAATTTCTTGCCGATGCCGGATCGGTCGAACTCACTAAAAACCCCGACGCCATGATCTCGGCGCTGCGCAAAATCGAGGGCCGCGGCGAGCTTGAACGCGCCACCTCGGCGGTGATGGAAATGTGCGTCGACAATCCGCGCCAGGGCTTCGGCGAATTGTTCGATACGCATCCGACGGTCGATGCTCGTGTCGCGGCGCTGGTCAAGTTCGCGGGCGGCCGCGATCCCGGTCCCATCGCACTGCCGACGCCCGGGAGCGACAGCGCCGATGCGGCAGCGGCCGAAGCAACAGCCGGCCCGTGGGGGCCGGAAAATCCACTGCAACCGCCTTCACAAGTGCCGACGCAGCAGCCATCCGAGGCCCCCGGCCCCTGGTCGGAGCCGACAACCGATCCGACGACGCAGCCTTCGGAGTCATCCGCCGAAGCGGCGCCCGGCCCGGCGTCCGGCCCCGCTCCCGGTCCAGCTTCCGGTCCTTGGGGACCGCACCGCAACAAGTAAGCACCCGGCCCTAGCGCGCGTTAACCTTAACAAATTGCAAATCCACCGAATCGGCCTCAGCAGGCCCTGAGCCGGACGAGGAGGCTTCCAAACCGCCTCGCGCCTGTGTAAACCAGAGCAAAGGGCAAAAGACACGCTTTGCGAGCGTCAGTGAGGGGTTCGATCATGGCCAAACCAGCTCTGATTTTGGTCGGTGCGGACAAGGGCGGCGTAGGTAAGACTACGGTCGCCCGCACGTTGCTCGATTATTTCACCGCGCACCACGTACCGACCCGCGCTTTCGATTCGGAATCGCCGAAGGGGACGCTCAAGCGCTTTCATCCCGAGGTGGCCGAAATTGTCGACGCCACCGCGGTTGCCGACCAGATGCGCATCATCGATACGCTGTCGAGCACCGACGCCACCGTGACGGTGGTCGACGTCCGCGCCGGCCTCTTGTCGCCGACGCTGCGGGCGCTCCGGGATATCGGCTTCCTGGATGCGGTCAAGAAGGGCCAGATCACCTTCATCGTCTTCCACATCCTCGGTTCATCGATCGCGTCGCTGAACGAGATCGAGGAAACCGCGCCGTTTACGGTCGACGCCAAGTATTTTCTGGTCAAGAACTTCATCAACAACACCAACTTCTTCGAATGGGATCAGGCCACCCATGCTTCTTATTTCAAGAAGCTGAAGGACGCGGTGACGATCAACATCCCGAAGCTCAACGAAATGGCTTACGAGCAGGTCGAGCTGGCTTCGGTGCCTTTCCTCACCTTCGTCGCCAACAAGAACCCGAAGGGCGACACGGCCAACTATTCGTTCGTGCTGCGCGGCTATGTGCGGCATTGGCTTGGCAATGTCTGGGGCGAGTACGACCGCGTGAAGCTGCTCGATATCTTCGATACTTCGGGCGGCTCGGTCACGGCGTCGCGCGCGCAGGGCGGCAACCGCTCATAACGGCCGCAATCGCGGGATTCCTCCGGCTCCGGCAGAACGCCAGAGCATGATCCGGAAAAGTGGATACCGGTTTTCCGAAAAGATCATGCTCCATCGAATAATTCTAGACCATGATCCGATTCAACCTGATCGGATCATGGTCTAGAGCCGCAGGCAATTTCGTCATAGAGTCGCATCCGGTAGCACCGGACTGGGACCGCAGCGGGAATGCCTCAGCACACGCCGCTCTACATTATCGCCTCGCGGCATCCCCGGGTGGGTAAAACCCTGATCGCCCGGCTTTTGTTGGAGTTTTTCCATTCCAGCGGCAGGACTTCGCTGGTCGGTTACGACCTTGATCCGCGCGAGCCGGCGCTGGCACCGCACTTTCCAGATCAGGTCTGGACCGTGGATATCGCCGACACCCGCGGCCAGATGGCGCTGTTCGACCGGCTGGTCAGCGACGAGTGGCGCACCACGATCATCGATCTTGGTTACAGCCTGTTCGACCAATTCTTCGATGTCATGGCGGAGATCGGCTTCGAGCAGGAGGCCCAGCGGCGCGGCATCCACCCCATCGTGCTGTTCATCACCGACGGGGCCTCAGCCACTGCGCGCACCTATTCCGGGCTTCGGCGGCGGCTGCCGCGCACCACCTTCGTGCCGGTGCACAATGAAGCCGCGTCGTTCATGTTCATCCCGCAGGATTTTCCTCCGAGCCGTCTGGACTGCGGCGTCATCCGTGTTCCGCGGCTGTCCCCCATCGTACGGGGCGTGATCGATCGGCCCGGCTTTTCGTTCGCCTCCTATATGGCGCGACAGCCGGGCGGACCGACCGAGGTCCACAGCTGGATCGGCGGAATCTTTGCGCAATTTCGCGAACTCGAGCTGCGGTTATTGATCGGCGAGCTCGATTCCTCGTTGCGGGGCAAGAACGAGCCGCTTCGCCGAGCTCGCTGAGGGGCGGAGCCTGCGCTAATGCCCCTCGAAGGTGACGAGGGTTCGCACCGCGACGCCGAGCTTGCGTATTTTTTCGGCGCCGCCAAGCTCCGGCAAATCGATGATGAAGCAGGCGGCGGCGACGTCTGCGCCAACTTGCTGCAGCAGTTTCACCGCCGCTTCGGCGGTGCCGCCGGTGGCGACAAGATCGTCGACGAGGATAACCCGCTCGCCCTTTGCCAGGGCATCCTCATGCATTTCCATCTCGTCGATGCCGTATTCGAGCGAATAGCCGATACTCACGCGCTTGAACGGCAATTTGCCCTTCTTGCGGATCGGCACGAAGCCGCAGGACATCTGATGGGCGATGGCGCCGCCGAGGATAAAGCCGCGTGCCTCGATGCCGGCCACCTTGTCGATCTTGCGGCCGGCCCAGGGCTGCACCAATTCGTCGACAGCGCGCCGGAACGCCCGCGCATCGCCGAGAAGCGTGGTGATGTCGCGGAACATAATGCCGGGCTTCGGGTAGTCCGGGATAGTGCGGATCGCTGCCTTCAGGTCGTTCTCGAGTGCAGGACCGGTCATGGTTTCGGCCTAAATTCCGACGCCATGACTTTCGACGCCATGGCCGCCGTCCGCGCTCAGCTCTGATATTCGGTCGGCGCCCGCGGCTTCTCCAGGTCCGGATCGTGCAGCACGGCGTACCAGACCTTTTTCTTGGTGAGGTAGAGAAGGCCCGTGAACACGATCAGGAAGATCATCACCTGGAAGCCGAGGCTCTTGCGCGCGTCGAGCTTCGGCTCGGCGGCCCACATCAGGAACGCGGCGACGTCGCGGCCATACTGGTCGACGGTGGTCGGCGTACCGTCAGTGTATTCGACCTGCCCGTCGCTCAATGGCTTCGGCATGCCGATGGCGTGGCCGGGAAAATATTTGTTGTATTGGCCGCCCGGCGGCAACGGGAAGCCTTTGGGTGGATCGGTGTAACCGGTCAGGATGGCGTGGATGTAGTCCGGGCCGTCCTCCTGATACATCGTGAACGCATCGAGAATGAACCAGGGAAAGCCCCACTCGTAACTGCGCGCCTTGGCAAGGTCGGACATGTCCGGCGGCAGCTTGCCGCCCAGCGCGGCACGGGCCGCCTGCTCGTTCGGGAACGGCGGCGGGAAATTGTCGGAAATCTTGCCCGGCCGCTGGAACATCTGGCCTTCATCGTTGGGACCGTCGGTCACCTGAAAGGTCGCCGCGATCGCCGCCGCTTGCGCTTCGGTGAAATCCGGTCCGCCCGGGTCGGCGAGATTACGGAACGACAGCAGCTTGAGGCTGTGGCAGTTCGAGCAAACCTCACGATAGATTTTGAAACCGCGCTGCAGTTGCTCCGGATTGTAGGTGCCGAACGGGCCCCAGAACGACCAGTGCAGGCGCGGCGGCGCGTCGGCTTCCTGCGCCGAGGCCGCGGTCGCTCCGCCAGCAAGCGATGCCGCGAGCGCAAAGGCCAGAACGATGCTGTGACCACGTTTCATTGCCAGGCCTCCCTAACCGCGCCCGCTCGGGGGTGGGGGCGCCGACGCGCCGATCGGCAAGCCTTCGCGCAACACCGACTCGGTGATCGAGTTCGGCAGCGGCCTGGTGGTCTCGAACAAGCCCAGCAGCGGCAGGATGATGAAGAAGAAGCCAAAATAATACGCGGTGAGGATACGAGCCGCGATCACATAGCCTCCCGTCGGCTCTTGCGAGCCGAGATAGCCAAGCCCGATCACACAGGCGAAGAAGATAAACAGGAATTGCCGGTATGCCGGCCGGTAGTTGGCCGAGCGCACCCGCGAAGTATCAAGCCAGGGCAAGAAGGCCAGCACGATAATCGAGCTGGCGAGCGCAGTCACGCCAAGGAGCTTGCTCGGGATGGCGCGCAGGATGGCGTAGAACGGCAAGTAGTACCATTCGGGCACGATATGGATCGGCGTCTGGCTCGGGTTGGCCGGGATGTAATTGTCGGAATGGCCGAGATAGTTCGGGATGTAAAAGATGAAATACGCGAACACGATGCAGAACAGGCCGATGAAGAAGGCGTCCTTGACCGTCGCATAGGGCGTGAACGCGACGGTATCCTTCTCGGTCTTCGGTTCGACGCCGGTGGGGTTATTCTGTCCGACCATATGCAGCGCCCAGATGTGCAGGACGACGACGCCGGCGATGACGAACGGCAAAAGATAGTGCAGCGAGTAGAACCGATTGAGCGTCGGATTGCCCACGGCATAGCCGCCCCACAGCCAGGTCACGATATCGCCGCCGACGCCGGGGATCGCCGAAAACAGATTGGTGATGACGGTCGCTGCCCAGAAGCTCATCTGGCCCCACGGCAGCACGTAACCCATGAAGCCTGTCGCCACCATCAAGAGGAACAGGATGACGCCGAGGATCCACAACACCTCGCGCGGCTCCTTGTACGAGCCGTAATACATGCCGCGGGCGATGTGGGCATAGACGGCAGCGAAGAAGAACGCGGCACCGTTGGCATGGACGTAGCGCAGCAGCCAGCCGTAATTCACGTCGCGCATGATGCCTTCGACGGAATTGAAGGCGTAATCGACGTGCGGCGTATAGTGCATCGCCAGCACAACGCCGGTGACAATCTGCACGCCCAGCATGAAACTGAGTATGCCGCCGAAGGTCCACCAATAATTCAGATTGCGCGGCGTCGGATAGGCGATGAAGGACGAATAGACCAGGCTCGCGATCGGCAGGCGCCGCTCCAACCATTGCATGAAGGAGCTCTGCGGCTGGTAGGTCGAATGTCCGCTCATAGTCGAACCTTATATGCGTGATTGGACGATGTTTGGCCGATTCGTCACAGCCTCGGCAACCGCGATGGAAGGAAAGTTCCGGCGCGTGCAGACCGCCGTTGAGATTGCTGTCACAGCCTCGACCCTCTTAACATCTGGCCGGTTGTCCCGTCCGCGCTGCAAACCGCCCCCGGTAGGCCCCGTGCGGCGGCGGAAGGACCGGTCGTCTCCGGCCTTGGGAAGGTCCGAGGCGACGCATTCCGGTGAGGTTCTATTGGCACCCTTGCCGGCATAGTGCAAGAGTGCCGGCAGCACACCCACAGAGCGCCTTAGTCTGAGCGTTTGCCGGCCTGATGCGTGGCACCACCTATTACCGCCAAGATGGCCGCGCAGGGCGCGCATGACTTTACGAATCGCGCTATTCCAACCCGACATACCGCAGAACACGGGCACGGTGTTACGGCTCTGCGCCTGCCTCGGCATCGAAGCGCATCTCATCGAGCCGGCCGGCTTTCCGTCATCGGATCGCGCCTTCCGCCGCGCCGGCATGGATTATCTCGATGCAGTCACTCTGGTGCGACACCCCTCCTGGCGCGATTTCGAAACCTGGCGGCTCGGTGAACGCCAACGGCTAGTCCTGTTCACCACGGCAGCCAGCCTGCCATACCTGGACCATCGCTTCGCCGACGGCGACATCCTGCTGTTCGGCCGTGAAACCGCGGGCGTGCCGGCGGAGGTTCACGCCGCGGCGGATGCCCGGCTTGTCATCCCGATGCGGCCAGGTCTGCGCTCGCTCAATGTCGCGATGGCTGCGGCGATCGCCGCCGGCGAAGCGCTTCGGCAAACGAGTTGCATGACT
>JBAQHW010000122.1:0-7631 GCA_049288525.1 Xanthobacteraceae bacterium | reverse complement strand
ACCAGAACTATCTGTCGGCAGCAACTGGCATTGTGCTCGCCATCGCGTTGATCCGCGGATTCGCGCGCCATACGGTACGCACAGTCGGCAATTTCTGGGTCGATATCACCCGCTGCACGCTCTATATCCTCATCCCGCTTTGCGTGCCTTTTGCGCTTTTCCTGGTGTGGCAGGGCATCCCGCAGACGCTCGGCCCCTATGTCGACGCTGCCACGCTCGAAGGCGTCAAGCAGCACATCGCGCTTGGTCCGGTGGCTTCGCAGGTCGCCATCAAGATGCTCGGCACCAATGGTGGCGGTTTCTTCAACGCCAATGCCTCCCATCCGTTCGAGAATCCCACCGCGCTGTCGAATTTCGTGCAGATGATTTCAATCTTCACGCTCGGCGCCGCACTGACCAATGTCTTCGGCCGGCTGGTCGGCAGGCAGCGCCAGGGCTGGGCCGTTCTCGCGGTTATGGGCGTTTTGTTCATTGCCGGCGTCTTCTTCTGTTACTGGGCAGAAGCGCATGGCAACGAGACGCTGGACGCGCTCGGCCTGACCGGCGGCAATATGGAGGGCAAGGAGACCCGCTTCGGAATCGTTGGGTCGGCCCTCTTCGCCGTGATCACGACCGCGGCCTCGTGCGGTGCGGTCAACGCCATGCATGACAGCTTCACGGCGCTCGGCGGCATGGTTCCGCTGATCAATATCGAGCTCGGCGAGATCATCGTCGGCGGCGTCGGTTCGGGCATGTATGGCATGCTGCTGTTCGTTATCATCTCGATCTTTGTCGCCGGCCTGATGGTCGGCCGCACACCGGAATATGTCGGCAAGAAGATCGAGGCCAAAGAGGTCAAGATGGCGATGCTCGCCATCCTGGTGCTGCCGCTGATGTATCTCGGCTGGACCGCCATCGCCATGCTGGTCCCGTCCGCCGTAGCTTCGATGAACAATCCAGGGCCGCATGGCTTCAGCGAAGTTCTCTATGCGTACACCTCCCAAACCGGCAACAACGGCTCGGCCTTCGCCGGGCTCAACGGCAACACGCTGTTCTACAATCTCAGCGGCGTCGTCGCGATGGGCGTCGGCCGGTTCTGGATGATCATTCCGACAATGGCCGTCGCCGGCTCGCTTGCCGCCAAGAAGTTGGTGCCAGCTTCAGCGGGCACGTTCCCGACCGACAGCGCCCTATTCGTCGGCCTCGTGGTCGGCGTCATCGCGATCGTCGGTGGCCTCACCTTCTTCCCCGCGCTGGCGCTTGGCCCGATCGCGGAACAGCTCGCCATCAACGCCGGCACTCTATTCGCATCCAACTAAGGTTCGGAGTTACTGCGATGGAAGCCTCAAACTTGCGCAAGCGCATGCCCGTGTCGGCGCTGATCGACCCGATGATCGTGATGCCGGCGGTCCGCGCCGCCTTCGTCAAGCTCAACCCGCGCACGCTCGTAAAGAATCCCGTCATGTTCGTGCTGGAAGTGGTAACAGGCCTGACCACGGTCATCCTGATCCGCGACCTTTTGACCGGCGGCGGTCATATCGCGTTCGAGTTCCAGATCATTCTCTGGCTGTGGTTCACGGTGCTGTTCGCTAATTTCGCCGAGGCCGTCGCCGAAGGCCGTGGCAAGGCGCAGGCTGACACGCTGCGGCGCCAGCGCACCGAGACTCAGGCCAAGCTTCTGATCGACGCTGACGACGGCCGAGACTTCCGGCTGATACCGTCGAGCGAGCTTAAAGTGGACGACGTCGTCCTGGTCGAGGCCGGCGACCTGATCCCCTCGGACGGCGAAGTCATCAAGGGCATGGCTTCGGTCAATGAAGCGGCCATCACCGGCGAATCGGCGCCGGTCATCCGTGAATCGGGCGGTGACCGCTCGGCGGTGACTGGCGGCACTCAAGTGCTGTCGGACTGGATCCGCGTACGCATCACTGCAGCGCTTGGCTCGACCTTCCTCGATCGCATGATTCGTCTGGTCGAAGGCGCCGAACGGCAGAAGACGCCGAACGAGATCGCGCTGAACATTCTGTTGATCGGCCTCACCATCATCTTCGTGTTCGCAACCGCGACGATCCCAAGCTACGTCTATTATGCCGGCAGCACAATTTCCGTCGTGATTCTGGTGGCGCTGTTCGTAACGCTGATTCCGACCACGATCGGTGCGCTGTTGTCCGCCATAGGCATCGCCGGCATGGATCGCCTGGTGCGCTTCAATGTGCTGGCGATGTCCGGCCGCGCGGTGGAAGCCGCCGGCGACGTCGACACGCTTCTCCTCGACAAGACAGGCACCATTACGCTGGGCAATCGCCAAGCGACTGAATTCAAGCCGGTGCGCGGGGTAACCGAGCAGGAACTGGCGGATGCCGCGCAAATTGCATCGCTTGCCGATGAGACCCCAGAGGGGCGGTCGATCGTCGTGTTGGCCAAGGAGAAATACGGCATTCGCGGCCGCGATTTGCACGAACTGCAAGCGAGCTTCATTCCGTTCTCCGCCCAGACGCGGATGAGTGGCGTTGAGTTCGGTTCGTCCTGGGTCCGCAAGGGCGCGGTGGACGCTATCTTGAATTTCCTCAACGGACCGCCGGTCGCAGTCACTGCCGGCGGTGCCGTGCAGGCCCTGCGACCGAGCGTGAGCGGCGAGACCGTCCACGAAGTCACCGCGATCGCCGACATCATCGCCAAGGCCGGCGGCACGCCGCTTGCGGTCGCCAAGGATGGCCGCCTGCTCGGCGTCGTCCATCTCAAAGACATCGTCAAGGGTGGCATCCGCGAGCGCTTCGCCGAGTTACGCCGCATGGGCATCCGCACCGTCATGATTACCGGCGACAATCCCATGACCGCTGCCGCGATCGCAGCGGAAGCCGGCGTTGACGACTTCCTCGCCCAGGCAACGCCTGAGGACAAGCTGCGGCTCATTCGCGACGAACAAGCCAAAGGCAAACTGGTCGCGATGTGCGGCGACGGCACCAACGACGCGCCGGCGCTCGCTCAGGCAGACGTCGGCGTGGCAATGAATACCGGAACTCAGGCCGCGCGCGAAGCCGGCAACATGGTCGATCTCGATTCCAACCCGACCAAGCTGATCGAGATCGTCGAGATCGGCAAACAGCTGCTCATGACACGCGGTGCGCTGACCACGTTCTCGATCGCCAACGACGTAGCGAAGTATTTCGCCATCATCCCGGCGATGTTCGTCGCCTTCTATCCGCAATTGCAGGCGCTCAACATTATGAAGCTGTCGACGCCGGAAAGCGCGATTTTGTCAGCGATCATCTTCAACGCGCTGATCATCATCGCGCTCATTCCACTGTCGCTCAAGGGCGTACGATATCGCCCGATCGGCGCCGCGGCGCTGCTGCGCCGCAATCTTTGGATCTATGGCGCCGGCGGCGTCATCATTCCGTTCGCCGGCATCAAAGCCATCGACGTTGTCGTCACTGCCTTGCACCTGGTTTGAGGAACCCTCCATGTTGCGCGAAATCCGTCCGGCGATCGTCGTCCTGGTCGCTCTCACATTGATCACCGGCCTCGCCTACCCCCTGGCAATAACCGGGATCGCCCAAGTCCTATTCCCATACCAAGCGAACGGCAGCATGATCGAGCGCAACAGCATTGTTGTCGGCTCGGAGCTGATCGGCCAGGAATTCGACAGCGACAAATATTTTCATGGCCGGCTTTCGGCGACAACCGCGCCTGATCCCAAGGACCCGACCAAGACCGTGCCGGCGCCCTACAACGCCGACAACTCTGGCGGATCTAATCTTGGGCCCTCCAACAAGGCGCTGATCGACCGCGTCAAGGCCGACATGGCCAAATTACAAAAAGAGAACCCGTCGACGCCGGTCCCGATCGACCTGGTCACGACTTCGGCAAGCGGGCTTGACCCGGAAATTTCACCTGCCGCCGCCCTTTTCCAGGTACCCCGTATTGCCAAGACCCGTAATCTGCCGGAAGATCGCGTCAGGAAGCTTGTCGACGACCATACCGAAGGGCGCTTCCTCGGCCTTTTGGGCGAGCCACGAGTCAACGTCTTATTGCTCAACCTTGCGCTCGACCGGTTGACCGCCGGATAATGTCAAAAGCGCCTATAGCTTGAGACCCATCGGCGATGGCGGAGCAAAGGCGCGATTCCGAAAATAGACCCTCCCCGGAAGCGTTGCTCGCAGCGGCGCGCCGTGAAGAGGGACGCGTCGGCAAGCTGCGAATTTTCGTCGGCGCCGCCCCCGGGGTCGGCAAGACCTACGAAATGCTGCAGCAGGCGCACGCCCGCAAAAAGGACGGTTACGACGTCGTCATCGGCGTCGTCGAGACTCATGGCCGCCGCGAGACTGAAGCGCTGGTGGCCGGACTCGAAGCAATCCCGCGCAAGCACATCGATTACAAGGGTCAATCGCTTGCCGAGATGAATCTCGATGCCATCATCGCGCGGCGGCCGCAGATCGTGCTGGTCGACGAATTGGCCCACACCAACGCCGAAGGCAGTCGTCATCCCAAGCGATATCTGGACGTCGAAGAGCTGATGCGATGCGGCATGGACGTTTACACGACCGTCAATATCCAGCACATCGAGAGCCTCAATGACGTCGTCGCGCAGATTACGCATGTGCGCGTGCGCGAGACCGTTCCAGATGCCGTCTTCGACCGCGCCGATGCCGTCGAGCTGGTCGATCTGACGCCGGACGATCTGATTCAGCGCCTCAAGGAAGGCAAGGTCTATGTCCCGAAACAGGCCGAGCGCGCGCTCGAGCACTTCTTCTCGCCCGCCAACCTCACGGCGCTGCGCGAACTGGCGCTGCGCCGTACCGCCGAGCGAGTTGACGAGCAACTGCTCTCCGAGATGCAAGCCCACGCGATCCAAGGCCCGTGGGCGGCCGGCGAGCGCATCCTGGTCTGTATCAGCGAAGATTCGCGTTCCGCGGGACTGGTTCGTTACGCCAAGCGGCTCGCCGACCGCCTGCACGGGCCGTGGATAGCGCTTTATGTCGAAGGCCGCCGCGCCCCCCAGCTCACCGAAGAAGAGCGCGACCGCATTGCCGACACGCTGCGGCTGGCCGAGGCGCTTGGTGGCGAAGCCGTCACCTTGCCGGGGAGCGACCGCCGCATCGCCGACGACGTGATCAACTATTCGCTGGCAAACAACGTCACACAGATCATCATCGGCAAATCCGCCCGCAATCGGTGGTTCGAGATCGTGCACGGCTCGGTGGTGCACGAACTGGTACGCCGCTCGGGCAATATCAGCGTGCACGTCATCGCCGGCGACACCGTCGGCGGCCAGCCGATCTCAAAAAAATCGACGCGGCCAGCCGACCAAGACCACGGATTCGATCTGCGCCCTTACGGCGCCGCTTTGGCGGCCGTCGCCGCTGCGCTCGGTGTTGCCGAGTTGATCGGCGCAACCATCGGTCCCACCAATAGCGATCTCGTGTTTCTCACCGCGGTCGTGGCCGTTGCCGTTCGCTTCGGCCTTTGGCCGTCGCTGTTCGCGAGTCTTGTTTCGGCGCTCGCCTATAATTTCTTTTTCCTGCCGCCGATCTATACCTTTACCATTGCCGATCCGCACAATGTGACTGCGTTCGGCTTTTTCACGCTGGTCGCGGTCATCGTGTCCAGCGTCGCGGCGCGGGTGCGCACCCAGGCGGTCGCGACCGCGGAACGGGCTCGCACCACGGAGTCGCTCTATGCATTCAGTCGCAAGCTCGCCGGCGCCGGCACCCTCGACGATGTTTTGTGGGCCACGGCCTATCAGACGGCGCTGATGCTGAAGGTGCGGGTCGTCCTGCTGTTGCCCGAAGCCGGCTCGATTGCGGTGAAGGCGGGCTATCCGCCCGAAGATATTCTCGACGATGCCGACATCGCGGCAGCCGGATGGGCCTGGGCAAACAACCGGGTCGCCGGCCGCGGCTCCGATACGTTGCCGGGCGCCAAGCGCCTCTTCCTACCGATGCACACCGGGCGTGGCGCCATCGGCGTCATGGGCATCGACAGCGACAAGCCGGGTCCGTTGCTCTCGCCCGATCAGCGGCGCTTACTCGATGCGCTCGGCGATCAGGGGGCGCTGGCCATCGAGCGCGTGAAGCTGGTCGAGGAAATGGATCGGGTCGAGCGGGCCGCCGAGACCGAGCGCCTGCGCTCGGCGCTGCTTACCTCAATCTCCCATGACCTGAAAACGCCGCTGGCGGCGGTGCTCGGCTCAGCCGGCGCGCTGCGCGATTTGGCCGACAACCTGTCGGCGGGTGAAAAGGCCGAGCTTCTCGGCACCATCATCGACGAATCCGAAAGGCTCAATCGATTCATCGCTAATCTACTCGATATGACCAAGCTCGAAGCAGGCGCCATCACACCGAATGTCGCGCTCCACGACCTTGGCGAGATCGTCGGCAGCGCGCTCCGACGGGCGAGCCGGATTCTGTGCCGCCATAACATCGAACTCGAGTTGGCGCCGGATTTACCGATGCTGGAACTCGACCCGGTGCTGTTCGAGCAGGCGCTGTTTAATCTGCTCGACAACGCCGCAAAATATGCGCCGCCTGAAACGACCATTCGCATTCATGGCTGGCGCAATGGCGAAGCCGTCTGTTTGCGCGTGCTCGACGAAGGCGACGGCATTCCCCCGTTGGATCTGGAGCATATCTTCGACAAGTTCTATCGTGCCCAGAAGGCTGACCAAGTCCGCGCCGGCACCGGCCTCGGTCTCGCTATATCGCGCGGTTTCGTCGAGGCCATGCACGGCTCCATCGTCGCCGCCAACCGTACCGATCGTTCCGGCGCAATGTTCACCATCAGGTTTCCTGTTCCGCGTGACAGCCAGCGCTTGGACGCGGCCGCATGAGCGCTACGCCACTCCGCGTGCTGGTGGTCGACGACGAGCCGCCGATCCGCAAGCTGTTGCGTATGGGCCTTGCAACGCAAGGCTATCAAACGCTTGAGGCGTCCAATGGCAAAACCGCTCTTGAATTGCTCAGCCAGGCTCCAGACCTCATTATTCTCGATCTTGGCCTGCCGGACGTGGCGGGTCATGAGCTCCTGCGCACCATCCGCGCCCGCAATGAAAACGTTCCCATCGTCGTCCTGTCGAGTCGCGATGACGAGGCCGGCAAAGTGCAGGCGCTCGATCACGGGGCCGACGATTATGTGACAAAGCCGTTCGGCATGGAGGAGCTGCTGGCGCGGATGCGCGCAGCACTGCGTCACCAGCTGCAAACGCAGGGCGAGCGGCCGGTCTTCCATGTCGGAGAGCTTTCCGTCGATCTCGTGCGTCGCGTCGTCAAAGTCGGCGACAAAGAGGTCAAGCTCTCACCCAAAGAGTACGAACTGCTGCGCGCCCTGGTCCAGCATGCCGGCAAGGTTCTGACTCACAAATTTTTGCTTGGCGAATTATGGGACGACTTGACTGACGCGCAGTATCTGCGGGTCTATGTCCGGCAACTGCGGCAAAAAATCGAAGCCGACCCCGAGCAGCCGCAATACGTTCTTACCGAAACCGGCATAGGCTACCGGCTGCGGGCCCCCGATTGACGCATCGGCGCCGTTGCACCATATCGGCATCGCATGCACAGGAGCACGGTATGGCCGACGAGCTTGTTCTATACACCAATCCCCAGTCGCGCGGCCGCATCGCCCGCTGGATGCTTGAGGAAATCGGCCAGCCTTAC
>JBAQHW010000121.1:0-4107 GCA_049288525.1 Xanthobacteraceae bacterium | reverse complement strand
ACCCCCGAGACGCCAACCATCATTCGTCGCGATGGTGTCCGGATCGAACGTATCGACCGCATTGGTCTGGAATCGGGCACACAGGACAAGACCGAGTATCATGTCGAGGAGAATGATCCGCTCAGCGCCGTTGCGGAACTGCGCCATACCCAGACTCTGTCGCGAAATGAATGGCAAATCCGGATCGAGACGCAGCTGCGGATGTCGTGCACGTGCGGTGCCTTCCTGCTGCAGGGCAGTTTGCGCGCCTTCGAGGGTGCGAGCGAAGTATGGCGTGGCGACTGGGATCGCTCTATCGCGCGAGATTTCCTGTGATTGATCCGAATAGAGCAAAAAATAGGCGGCAAGGCGAGCGTCATGATAAACGGCATCAGCGATGAGCTCATTCTCGCGGCCCGCATTCTTCTCGCGACATTGTTTCTGATTTTCGGCTGGAGAAAGCTGAGAGACTTTTCGGGCACGGTAAGTCAAATGGCGCAGCTTGGCGTTCCGACGCCGGTCCTGGCTGCTGCCGGAGCGACCTTCATGGAGCTTCCGGTTGCGTTCGCGGTCGCCGTTGGCGCGTTGGCGCGTCCTTCGGCTTTGCTCATGTTTTTTTACACGCTGGGAACCGCGCTTATCGGGCACCGCTATTGGACCGTGAAAGATGCGGGTTACGTCGACAGCATGGACAGCTTCGGCAACACTTGGCACTTCCACTGGGCAAAGTCGGGCGAGTACGTCACGCAGATAACGGCCATCGGTCCGTTAGGCATGGAATACAAAGAGGCTCACGACGACCCGAGAAGCGCGGCGCGGTCGAATTCCCGAGTGTAACGATGCTACGAAGGTTGCTGCAATGGAGTCCACGTCTGCTACGACGACCTATCACCGTGTGACGATAGACGGCGTTGGCGTCTTTTATCGCGAAGCCGGCCCGAAGGACGCGCCGACAATCGTGCTCCTGCACGGGTTTCCCTCTTCCTCGCGCGAGTTCGATACGCTCATTCCTTTGCTCGCTACACGCTATCATCTGATAGCGCCGGATTTTCCGGGATTCGGCCAGAGCGACGCCCCGCCACCGTCGTCGTATGTGTACACCTTCGACAATTTGGCCAAGACGATCGACGATCTTCTCGAGCAGCTCAAGATCAATAAATACACTTTCTTCCTGCATGATTATGGCGGGCCGGTCGGCTTTCGCATCATCTCGGCGCGTCCGGAGCGGCTGCAAGCGCTCATCATCCAGAATGCCAATGCCTACAAGGAAGGTCTCGGCGCCAAGTGGGCCGGCATCGCACGATATTGGGCCGATCCAAAAGCGCATCCTGAAGTGCTCGATGCGTTCGTGTCGCTCGCAGCGACCGAACAACGTCACACGCTGGGCACGTCGCATGCCGAACGTTATAACCCGGACACCTGGACTGACGAGTACGCTCACCTCTTGCGACCCGGCCAACGCGAGATCCAGGCCGCTCTGCTGTACGACTACCGGACTAACGTCGCGTCGTACCCGGCGTGGCAAGCGTGGTTGCGCGCGCACAGGCCGCCGACTCTGGTGGTCTGGGGGCGGAACGATCCGTCGTTCATCGCCGCCGGCGCGGAGGCGTTCAAGCGCGATCTGCCGGACAGCGAAATCCACCTGCTCGATGCCGGCCATTTCGCGCTCGACGAGAAGAACGACGACATCGCGAGCCTTGTTCTCGCGTTTTTGGCCAAACATTTTGCCTGACCGATCGATACCGTGTTCCACGCACCGCGTCGCAGTCGAAGGCGAGCCTTACCGACCCCCGAAGAACCATCTACAATCGCATGATCTCGGCCGATGAAATATAGGAGCCGTCCATGAGCGAAGTACAGGTTGACCAGAAAACTTATCACATGCCGCCGAAGGAGGGGATTACCGTCGCGCACTTTCTCACCGTCGCCGACGTCGAGCGATCGCTTCGATTTTACGAAAAAGTTTTCGGAGGTCGTATTGAGAGCCGAGGCGACCAGAGCGGCGCGCCGGGCTACCTCCAGATCGCCAACACCTGGCTCATCCTCAATCCCGGCGGCGGTCCCACGCCCGACAAGCCAACGGTCATCCTTAGCGTCCCGCCTGACCCCGACAAAGTCAGCAGCTTCATGAATATCCGCGTCGCCGATATTCAAGCATGCTACAAATTATGGAAAAGTCGCGGCGCCGAGTTCATCACCGAGCCAAAGCCAAAATACGGCGAGACGCGCTGCTATATTCGCGATCCCGACGGCTACATCATAGAAGTCGGACAAAGCAATCCGGGCATCGCTTACGGCTAGACGGCACGACGTCATGCCGAATTACGATGCGATTATTATTGGCGCCGGACAGTCGGGGCCGGCGTTGGCACGGCGCTTGGCGGCCGCGGGCCGCAAGGTCGCGATCATCGAACGCAAGCTGTTCGGCGGCACCTGCGTGAACACAGGCTGTACTCCGACCAAGACGCTGGCGGCGAGCGCCTATGTTGCACATGCGGCGCGGCGCGCCGCCGATTACGGCGTCGAGATTGAGGGAGCCGTTACTGTCGACATGAAAGCGGTCAAAGCGCGAAAGGACGCCGTTGTGGCTACCTTCCGCAACGGCGTCGAGCACTCGCTGAAGACCTTACAAGGATGCACAGTTTACCAAGGCCATGGCCGCTTTGTTGCGGCAAAGAAAATAGCGGTCAATGATGCCGAGCTCTCGGCCGATCAGATCTTCATTAATGTAGGCGCGCGAGCCACGATTCCGCCGACACCCGGCCTCGACCAGGTACCGTACCTCACCAACAGCTCGATGATGGATATCGACTTCCTCCCCTCACATCTCATGATCCTGGGCGGCAGCTATATCGGCCTTGAATTTGCTCAGACCTATCGTCGTTTCGGCAGCAAAGTGACCGTGATCGAATTCGGACCGCGCTTGATCGCGCGTGAAGACGAGGATGTGTCACATGCCATTGCCGAATTCCTCAAGGAGGAAGGCATCGACGTGCGTGTCGACAGCAGAATGGTCAGTGTGGAGAAGCAAGGAAACGCGATCGCGGCGAAAGTCGAATCGAGCGGAAGGATGTCGCAGATTACCGGGACGCATTTGCTGGTTGCAACCGGCCGGCGTCCGAACACCGACGACCTTGGCCTCGACAAGGCGGGTGTAACCACGGACGCGCACGGGTATATCCGGGTGGACGACCAGTTGCGTACCGACGCTCCCGGTATCTGGGCGATGGGCGACTGCAACGGTCGCGGCGCCTTCACGCACACGTCGTGGAACGATTTCGAGATCGTGGCGGCGAATCTTCTCGATAATGATCAGCGGCGAGTGAGCGACCGCATCATGGCCTACGCGCTCTACACAGATCCACCGCTCGGCCGCGCCGGGATGACGGAAGCGGAAGCCCGCAAGGCGGGCAAGCCGGCGCTGATCTCGACGCTCGCCATGAAGGACGTCATGCGCGCGTATGAGAAAGGCGAGACCAAGGGCTTCATGAAAATTCTTGTGGATCGAGATAGCAAACAAATACTGGGCGCATCCTTCCTGGGACTCGAAGGTGACGAGGTCATCCACTGCGTACTCGATATCATGTACGCCAAGGCGCCCTACACGGTGATGCAACGCGCTATGCACATTCATCCCACAGTGTCGGAATTTATTCCGACCATGATGGACCGGCTCAAGCCGTTGCAATGATCGGGCAGCGCCGAGCTGAAACAAGCGGCAAAGAGAGGAGCCCATGAAATCTGAGAAGGACGGTATCAATCCGGCAGCCAAGCCAAGCGGAACAGGCTGCGTCGAATGCCTGGCCATGGGCCGATGGTGGCTGCATCTTCGCCGCTGCGCCGAATGCGGCCATATCGGCTGCTGCGATAGTTCACCAAATCAGCATGCATCGAAACATAACGCCGCTACCGGTCACCCGATCATCACGAGTTTCGAGCCGGGCGAGCACTGGTTTTACGACTACCGTACAGAAGAATTCATCACCGGGCCGAAGCTTGCCGCCCCGCGCTCGCATCCGTTGGATCAGCCGGCGCCTGGACCCGCGGGAGCGGTGCCTTCGAACTGGCAAACGCTTATTCACGAATAGGGAGCGGTTTTTGGTTCGATCGGATCAACCGCGCTAAATC
>JBAQHW010000120.1:0-24194 GCA_049288525.1 Xanthobacteraceae bacterium | reverse complement strand
TTACCGGGAGTCCGATCTCGTTCAGTGTCCCTCGAATGGGCCACTTCAACGTCGTCGGCGGCGTGGAGATTTTACCGGAACTTGCCGCGCTGCTGCTCGCGTTGTCGGTCTACACCGCGGCGTTTATCGCCGAAGTGGTGCGGGCCGGTGTTTTGGCGGTGCCGCGGGGGCAGACCGAAGCGGCGCAATCGCTCGGCTTGCGCCCCGGGACGATGTTGCGGCTGGTGATCGTTCCGCAGGCGATGCGCGTCATCATTCCGCCTTTGACCAGCCAATATCTGAATTTGATCAAAAATTCCTCGCTGGCGGTCGCTATCGGCTACCCCGATCTGGTGCAGGTGTTTGCCGGCAGCGTGCTCAATCTCACCGGCCAGGCAGTCGAGGTTATCGCCATTACCATGGCGGTCTATCTCGCCATCAGCCTCGCCACATCGCTGGTAATGAATCTTTACGGCTATGCGCTCGCCGTCGAGGAGCGCTGACGCGATGACGGCAGGAGAGAAAATCTATTCGCGCGAAGCGCCAGCCGAGAGCCTGCAACCGCCGCTCGACCGCTTCGGCGCGCTCGGCTGGCTGCGGCAAAATTTGCTAGCGTCGCCAACCGACATTGCGCTCACCGTCCTCTGCATTGCTTTTATCGGCTGGGCGGCGCCGCCGCTGTTGCGTTTCTTCCTGGTAGATGCGGTATGGTCGGGAGCCGATCGCACCGCCTGCTTGGCGAACCCGCAAAATCCCGACCCAGGCGCCTGCTGGGCTTTCGTGCGGGCGTGGTTGTCCTTTTTCGTCTACGGCTTTTATCCGATCGCTGCGCGCTGGCGGGTCGATGTGTTCTTCGCCGCGTTAGCGTTCGGCATCGGTTGGCTGGCATGGCTGGCGGCGCCGCGTCGCGATATCGGCGCCATTTATTTCTTTATCGTCCTGCCGGTACTATCCTTTGTGCTGTTGAGCGGCGCGCCGCGCCTTGGTCTTATCAACATCCCGACCGAACTATGGGGCGGCATACTGGTCACCGTCGTGGTGGCCACCGTTGGCATCGTGGCGTCGTTGCCGCTCGGCATCTTGCTGGCGCTGGGCCGCCGCTCGAATTTGCCGGCGGTCAGAGGCCTCGCCGTAGTTTTTATTGAATTCGTGCGTGGCGTGCCGCTCATTATGGTGCTGTTCATGGCCAGCGTCATGCTGCCGCTGTTTGTCCCGGAGCGATTGTCGCCTGACAAGCTGGTGCGCGCCCTGATCGGTGTCGCCCTGTTCGCCTCCGCCTACATGGCCGAGGTCGTACGCGGCGGCCTCAACGCCATCCCACGCGGTCAATACGAAGCCGCGCAGGCGCTTGGCTTGTCCTATTGGCGGATGATGGCGCTCGTCGTTCTGCCGCAGGCGCTGCGGGTCACGCTGCCGAACATCGTCAACACATTTATCGGCCTGTTTAAGGACACCACGCTAGTCTTCGTCGTCGGCATTTTCGATTTCCTGCGCACGGTAGAAGCCGCCCGTGCCGATCCGCACTGGGTGACGCCGGTGACCGGCGTAACCGGCTATGCGTTCGCCGCTTTATTCTATTTCCTCTGCTGTTACGGCATGTCGCGCTATGCCCGCAGCGTCGAGCTGCGCTTGGCGCGCCACAGGCGGTGAGGGGATCGGTCGATGGAAGCAGCACCGGAGGAAGCCGCTAACGGCGCTGCGTCGCAATGCGGACCCGCGGTCGAGATCGTCGGCTTGCACAAATGGTACGGCGACTTTCACGTGCTGCGTGACATCAATCTGACGGTGGCACGCGGCGAACGTATCGTCATCTGCGGCCCTTCGGGCGGTGGTAAATCGACGCTGCTACGCTGCATCAACCGCCTGGAAGACTGGCAGCGCGGCCGCGTGGTCGTCGACGGCATTGCGCTGACCGACGATCCGAAGCAGATCGTCGCGGTGCGCCGCGACGTCGGCATGGTGTTTCAGCAATTCAATCTTTTTCCTCATCTGACTGTCCTGGAAAATTGCACGCTGGCACCGGTCTGGGTGCGGCACATGCCGAAAAAGGATGCCGAAGAGCTGGCGATGGGTTTTCTGCGGCGCGTGAAAATACCGGAGCAGGCGCAAAAATATCCGGCGCGGCTGTCCGGCGGCCAGCAGCAGCGCGTGGCCATAGCGCGTGCTTTATGCATGAGCCCGATCATCATGCTGTTCGACGAGCCTACCTCGTCGCTGGATCCGGAAATGGTCAAGGAAGTCCTCGACACCATGGTGGAGCTGGCCGGCGACGGTATCACCATGCTTGTGGTCTCGCACGAAATGGGTTTTGCCCGTCAGGTTGCCGATCGAGTCATTTTCATGGCCGACGGACAGATCGTCGAGATCAATGAACCCACGGCATTCTTTGCGCATCCTGCGCATGAGCGCACACGGTTGTTTTTGCAACAGGTGTTGCGTTGACGACGACGGCATGCGCTGCATCATGCGTTCGATGATTTTCTGCACGTTCGTTCATGAAGCCACGTCAGAACGAATTACTTCATGAGAGAATTACCGACTGGTAATTCATTCTGCGTTGTACCTGTCGAAACTTTAACTTGAGTTCCCGCTCTCGGAGCCCATTATTTTGGTCACGCTGAATCCTTGAGGAGGATCACATGATCAAACCGGTTATTGCCGCGACGGCGCTTTTCGCTCTTGCCGGCTCAACACTGGTCTACGCCCAGCAGAATTTTGCTGGACATAACGGCGATGGTTCGCGGCTGGAATATCGTCATCGTCCGAACCCCACCGACATCGCCGCGTTTACCGATGCGCGCATTGCCGCGCTCAAGGCTGGCCTCGAACTCACCCCCGATCAGGCCAAGAACTGGCCGCCGTTCGAGCAGGCGCTGCGCGATATGGCCCAATTGCGTATCCTGCGCGTCCAGGCGCGCTTATCCGACCAAGAGCAGGCGCCGGCGACACCCTTCGACCGGCTGGAGCGGCGCGCCGACGCCATGGCCAAGCGTAGCGCCGCGCTGAAGAAGGTCGCCGATGCCGGCTCGCCGCTCTATCAGAGCCTCAACGACGATCAGAAACAGCGGTTCATGGTCCTGGCACGAATGCTGCGGCCGCATCGGCGCATGCATGCCATGCTCGAACGCCGTCGGCGCGAGGGCGAAGGCTACGGTTGGCGGCACCAGCACTCTTTCGGCCAACAAGGCTTCGGGCGACGGGACTTCGGACCACAAGGCTCCGGCCAGCAGGACGGTGGCGTCGCCGATCAGGGTTCTCGGCTCTAGCTAGCCTTACCCGGCCCATTGGCGTCCGCGGGACCCCCCTCCCTGCAGCGGTACGCAAAACTGAAAGCCGCGGGATTTCCCCCCGCGGCTTTCACATTCCTAGACCATGATCCGGTGAGACTGAATCGGATCGTGATTGACGGGTAGCTTACGTTTTAATGGACCAACGGACCATCGGCCCTCTTCCAGGCTTCGATGCCGCCGGCGATATGACAGGCGCTCTTTAGTCCGGCATCCTGTGCCGCCTGCACGGCCATGGCTGAGCGCTCGCCGAAGGCGCACAGGAAGACGAGCCGCTTGCCGGCCGACTGCGCTAGTTCGTGCAGCATGCCGGCGGCGCCGATCTCGTCCTGCAGGCTGACATAAGGGGCGTGCAGAGAGCCGGGGATGATGCCGTGCCGCTCGCGTTCGCTCTTTTCGCGCAGATCGACAATCGCAATTTCCGGCCGGCCACGGACGGCTATGGCCTCGGCGGCGGTCATGGCCCAGCCTTTGCGCGCGACTTCTTCCTGCTGCAGGCCGACACGCATATTGGCCGGCACGGCCACGTCCATCATTTTCGGGTTGGGCAAGTTGAGGCCGTTCATCAGCGCCGCATATTCGTCCATCGATTTCACTTTGAGGCGCGGATTGAACAGCTTCTCTTCGCCGATGGTTGAGACCGTATCGCCCTTATAGTCGTGGGCCGGATAAACCAGCATCGCGTCGGGCAACTTCAACAGCTTGTTGAAGATCGAATCGTATTGCGCGCGGGGATCGCCGTTTTGAAAATCGGTGCGGCCGGTGCCGCGAATGAGCAGCGTATCTCCGGTGAAGACACGGTCGGCGAGCAGATAGGAATAGGAATCGTCGGTGTGACCGGGCGTGTACAGCACGTCGAGCCGAAGGCCTTCGATCTCGACCCGATCGCCTTCGGCGACGCGCATGGAGACGACGTCGGCTTTGGTATTGTCGCCCATCACGGTGATGCAATGGGTGCGGTCGCGCAGCGCACCAAGGCCGGTGATGTGGTCGGCGTGCAGATGGGTGTCGACGGCCTTGACCAGTCTGAGGTCAAGCTCGCGGATAAGCTGCAGATAGCGGTCGACCTTTTCCAGCACCGGATCGATGATCAACGCTTCGCCGCCCGGCCGGCTGGCGAGGAGATAGGTATAGGTGCCGGACGTGGCATCGAACAGCTGGCGGAAGATCATACGCTCCTCCTCGGGCACAGCTTACATTCCCTAAATATACCCTGTCTTGTGGAATGGAAATGGGGCCGACGGCTCGATATGAACAAGTTTATGCCAGGCATGTGCAGTGAGTGCGTTAGTTCGGAAAAATGGGCGGCGGGCGCCTGTGCGCGAGCAAGCACCGGCCATTACGCCTCGTAGATCATCTTGCGGGTCATGCCGCCGTCGACGACGAAATTCGCGCCAGTGACGAAACCGGAGCGTTTGCCGTCGACGAGCCAGGCAACGATTTCGGCGACGTCTTCGGGCTTGCCGACGCGACCGGCCGGATGTTGCGTGTGGTCCTTGCGGCGCAAGGCGCGATAGTTCTTGGTCTCGATCCAGCCGGGACTGACGCAATTGACCCGCACGTCCGGTCCGAGGCTCATGGCAAGCGCGTGGGTCAGCGCAACGAGGCCGTCCTTGCTGGCGGAATAGGATTCGGGATGCGGCTCCGACATCAGTGCGCGGGTTGAGGCGATAGTGACGAAGGCGCCTTTTGGCCGCCGCAGCGGCTTTTCGGCAGCGCGGGCGAGCAGGAACGCCGCCGTCAGGTTGGTATCGATAACGCGACGCCACTCGCTGAGCGTCAATTGCGGATCGGCTTGCGGGTCATGATTCCCGCATTGGAAACGACCGCGTCGAACCGGCCGAAACGATGCAGCACCGCATCGGCCGCATCCGACACCGCTTCTTCGTCGCGCACGTCGCCATCGATGGCCAATGTGGTGCGCGATTCAGGCGGAAAGGCACGATGCAGGCCGCTGTCGGGAAGGTCGACAACGCCGGCGTTCCAGCCGCAATCCAGCAGATGCCGCACGATCGCGCGGACGATACCGTTCGCCGCTCCCGTCACCAGGGCGACGCGCTTCATCCTATTTGTCGTGTTCGATCGGCGAATCCGGCCGCGAGCCCCATTCCGCCCAGGAGCCGTCGTAGAGTCCCTTCGGCTGCTTGCCGAGCGATTCCAGCGCAAAGGTCAGCACCGCGGCGGTAACGCCCGAACCGCAACTGGTGATAATCGGCTTATCGAGGTCGACGCCGGCCGAGGTAAACGCCTTGACGATGTGCTCGTGCGAGGCGAGGCGACCATTCACCAACACGCGGTCGTAGGGCACGTTGAACGACCTCGGCATATGCCCTAAGCGCAGGCCCGGTCGCGGCTCCGGCGCCCTGCCGGCAAAACGCTCCGCCGAGCGGGCGTCGACAATTTGAACGCTGTCGTCGGTCAGCGCCATGCGCACGTCGTCGAGCAAGGCGACCGCGCCGACATTCATCTCCGCCGTGAAGGTCTTCGGCGGCCGCTTGGTATCGCCGGTCTCGAGCGGCCGGCCTTCGGCCTTCCACTTCTTCAATCCGCCGTCGAGGATGTACACCGATTTGGTGCCGAACAACCTAAACGTCCACCACACCCGCGGCGCTGAAAACACGCCGGGCTGCGGTGGATCGTAGCTGTCGTAGACGACGACCGTGTCGCCGTCGCCGATACCCAGCGCGCCAGCCGCATCGCCGAACATGGTATTCCCCGGCAGCATATGCGGCAGTTCGGTCGAATGGTCGCTGATGGCCTCGACGTCGAAGAACACCGCGCCCGGTATATGTCCGCTGCGGTATTCGGTCACTGCATCGCGCTTCTGCGTCGGCAGGAAGTAGGAGCCGTCGACGGCGACGACATGCGGATCGCGCAGGCGTTCGGCAAGCCAATCGGTCGACACCAGGAAGCGGCTGGTCGGCGAAGGTGCGGGAGTGTTTTCAGGTCGCAGCATTATGGCTCTCGCTATCTAACGCGGGTGAATTGATGAAGTTCATTCGTATGGAACTTTGACGCCGGACTTACTATCCAGCCAGGGCGGCACCGGTAGGTTTTTTTCCCGCAGGAACTGCGGATTGAACAGCTTGGACTGATAGCGCGTGCCGTAATCGGCAAGGATCGTCACCACGGTATGGCCGGAACCGAGTTCCCGCGCCAGCCGCACGGCACCCGCCACATTGATGCCGGACGAGCCGCCAAGACAGAGGCCTTCGTGTTCGAGGAGGTCGAAGATGATGGGGACCGCCTCGGAGTCCGGAACTTGATAGGCGGTGTCGATCGGCGCGCCTTCGAGATTTTTGGTAATGCGGCCCTGCCCGATTCCCTCGGTGATCGACGAGCCATGCGATTTCAGTTCGCCCGTCTTATAGTAGCTGTAGAGCGCCGCGCCTAAGGGATCTGCAACTGCGATCCGGACGTTCTTGTTGCGGGCTTTGAGCGCCATGGCCACGCCGGCGAGCGTGCCGCCGGTGCCAACTGCGCAGGAGAAGCCGTCGACCTTGCCGTCGGTCTGGTTCCAGATTTCCGGCCCGGTGGTCTCAATGTGGCCTTGCCGATTGGCGACGTTGTCGAATTGGTTGGCCCAGATCGCGCCGTTCTTTTCGGTCTTGGCTAATTGTGCCGCGAGCCGTCCGGAAATTTTGACGTAGTTGTTGGGATTGGAATAGGGCACCGCCGGAACTTCCACCAGTTCTGCGCCGCACAACCGCAGCGTATCTTTTTTCTCCTGGCTCTGGGTTTCCGGAATGACGATCACGCTTCGAAAGCCCATGGCGTTGCCGACGAGCGTCAAGCCAATTCCGGTATTGCCGGCGGTCCCTTCGACGATGACCCCGCCGGCGCGCAGCTCGCCCTTCGTTACCGCATCCTGAATGATGAACAGCGCCGCGCGGTCCTTCACCGACTGGCCCGGATTCATGAATTCGGCCTTGCCCAAAATGGTGCAGCCGGTCGCTTCCGAGACGCGCTTGAGCTTGATCAGCGGCGTATTGCCGATCGCCTCGATAATGCCGTTGGCAAAGTGCATGGCGGTAATGAATCCCGAGCGGCGGACCCTAGATGACGGGAAGGGGCGAAACAAGGCTAGCGAAAATGCCCGCAATTCCAGCAATGTTGTCGAAACCATAAGGATGCATCGCTGCCGTAACGGCGCCGGCTATTCACCTATTATTTTCTGCCACCGCGTTAAGCCGATAGGGCAGGGCACGGTTTCGGTTGGGCGCGATGAATCTCGACGTCAATACCTTATTTCTGGTCACCATCTACGTCGAGGCGATCCTTGGATTGTTGCTGTTGTTCGCGTGGGTGCAGAACACCTCGATCTATGCGGTGGCCTGGTGGGGCTTCGCCGACCTGTTGCGGGCGGGCTCGATCGCGCTGTTCGGCATGTATGGATCGGTCTCCGATCTGATCTCCATCGACCTCGCCAACGTGCTATTGTTTACCGCGTTCGCTTTCACTTGGACCGGCGCGCGCGTCTTCGACCATCGCAAGCCGCTGCCGATCCTGTTGTTCGGCGGCGCCGCGTTGTGGCTGATTGTCGCCCGGCTCCCCGGCATTGCCGCGTCCTGGGACTTCCGCGTGCTTTTGAGCTCCGGAATCATTACCGCTTATACGTGGGCGGCGGCGTGGGAATTCTGGCGCGGCCGCAGCGAGCCGCTGGTGTCGCGCTGGCCTGCGATCTTCATGCTGTTCGCGCACGGCTCACTCTATCTGCTGCGCACGCCGTTCGGCACCATGCTGCCGTGGTCGCCAAAAGGCAATGTCATGTTCCGCAGCGTCTGGCTGACAGTGCTCAGCTTCGAGGCGTTGTTGTTCACCATCTCCATTGCCTTCATCCTTTTGGCCATGGCCAAGGAGCGCACCGAGCATCGCCACAAGACCGCGGCGCTGGTCGACCCGCTGACGGGAATTTCCAATCGCCGCGCATTCCTGCAGGACAGCGAGTCGCAGTTGCGACGGCAGTCGACCGATCCGCGGCCGCTCGCGGTGATGCTGCTGGATCTCGACAACTTCAAATCAATCAACGACCGCTTCGGCCATGCCGTCGGCGATCGCGTGCTGCAGATGTTTGCGAGCGTTGCTGGCAATTGCATACGCCGCGCCGATCTGTTCGGCCGGCTTGGCGGCGAAGAATTCGCGGCCCTCCTGGTCGACGTCACGCGCGAGCGTGCGCTCGCTGTCGCCGAGGATATCCGGCGCTGTTTCGCTAAGGAAAGCTGCGAGGTCGATGGCCGTCCCGTGGTCGCGACGGTGAGCATCGGCATCGTCATAAGCTACGACGCAGTGCTCGATGTCTCGGCGCTGTTGGCGCAAGCCGATCATGCGCTGTACCGCGCCAAGGACAACGGCCGCAATCGCGTCGAGATCGCCTCGATCGAGCTCATCCTCGACCGCGCCAGGCGCGGCATGGCCGAGGTGCATGCCGGCACCGGTGCTAAGGCGGCCGCACGCTCCGCTGCCTGAAATCTCAAGGTCGATCGCTGAATGGGCACCCGCCCAATCGCCACCATGGGGTGCGCGTTGGCGCAATAATCAGCAATTGACGTCGCCGTGCCGGATTGCTTCGGTGCGCCTGCAACGAGGGCGGCCAGGAGACGGCACGAATGAAGCGCAGCACGGATCGTATTCTTACGACGCATGTTGGCAGTCTAATCCGGCCGCCGGCCTTGCAGGAATTCCTGCGCGCCAAGCAATCCGGCAACGCCTATGACAGGTCCGCTTATGAAGTCTGCCTGAAACAATCGGTTGCCGAAGTCGTGCGCCAACAGGCCGATGTCGGGATCGACGTGATCAGCGACGGTGAGTTCGGCAAATCGATCAGTTGGTCGCAATATGTGCTGGAGCGATTAAGCGGTTTCGAGCGGCGGCCGGTCAAGCCCGGCGCCAATCCATTTACCCGCGGTGTCGACCGCGAGAAATTTGCCGAATTTTATGCCGAACTCGACGCCCGGGAAGGTGTCGCCACCGCGGTCGAGGCCGTGTGTGTCGGGCCGATCAGCTATTCGGGGCAGGCGGAACTGCAGCGCGACATCGACAACTTCAAGGCGGCGCTGAAGGACGCCAAGATCGAGGAGGCCTTCTTGCCGGTGGCTGCGCCGGCCAGCGTCATTCCGGACCGCAAGAACGAATACTACAAGAGCGACGAAGAACTAATCCGCGCCATCGGCACGGCGATGCGCACCGAATACAAAATGATCATCGACGCCGGCTTCGTCCTGCAACTCGACGATGCGCGTGCCGCGGTCACTTACGACCGCATGGTGCCGCCGGCACGTTTTGCCGACTACCGCAAGTGGCTCGCCTTGCAGGTTGACGTACTCAACGAAGCGATCGCCGGGCTGCCGGCCGACCGCATCCGCTATCACGTCTGCTGGGGGAGCTGGCCGGGCCCGCATGCGAGCGACGTGCCGCTCAAGGACATTGTCGACCTCATCCTCGGCATGAAGGTCGGGGCCTATGTCATTGAAGGCGCAAACCCACGCCACGAGCACGAATGGCGGGTGTGGGAGAGCACCAAGCTGCCGGCAGGCCGAATCCTCATTCCCGGCGTTATCAGCCACGCCACCAACGTCGTCGAGCACCCGGAACTGGTCGCCGAGCGTATCGTGCGGCTCGCGCAACTGGTCGGCCGGGAAAACGTGATGGCCGGAACCGACTGCGGTTTCGCCCAGGGCCCGTTCCACCGTCGAGTGCATCCCAGCATCATGTGGGCCAAGCTCGACGCGCTGGTCGAGGGTGCCAAGCTCGCGAGTGCCGAATTGTGGTCTTGAACGCGAACCGGAAAGCGTGCCCTCGGATTTGATCCGAGGGTGGATCCATCCGAGGGTGGATAGCGGCGAAAAGTTCATGCTGCAGCGAAGAATCTAGGACCACGACCCGATAAGTTGAGCCGGTCATGGCCGAACGGCGAGGCTTGCCGTGGCGGCGGGGCAGGGTGTCACACGCATGGCTTCATGAACCCGCTTCGATTTGCTAAATAGGCACCAAGCACCACGTTTCAGGCTTCAGGGAGATCGATCATGCTCGACGTTACCAGGCGACAGGGAACGGCTCCGTTCGACACCGCGCGGCTGGACCGGCTGATGGACGAGGCCGCGATCGATGTGCTGATCGCCTCATCGAAGCACAACATTCAATATCTGCTTGGCGGCCATCGCTCGTTCTTCTTCGAGAGCATGGATGCGATGGGATTAAGCCGCTACCTGCCGATTTTCGTCTATGCGAAAGGTGAGCCGCAGAAGGCCGCCTTCTTCGGCCACCGCATGGACCGCTTTCAGAACGAGGTCACGCCGTTCTGGGTCGCGGAGGTCAATGCCAAGAGCTCGGGTTCGATCGACGCGGCGGAAAAGGCGGCCGAATACGCGCATAAGCTCGTCGCCAAGCCGAAGCGGATCGGCATTGAGACTGCATTTATTCCGGTCGATGCCGATGCCGTGCTGCGCAAGGCGTTTCCGCACAGCGAATTTGTCGATGCGCTGTTTGTGCTTGAGCGCCTGCGCGCGGTCAAATCGCCGCACGAGCTCGAAATGCTGCGCATCGCTTCCGACAAGGTTATCGATTCCATGGCCGCTGTTTTTGCCAATTACGGCACCGGCGCGACCAAAGCCGAATTGGCCGAGGCGCTGCGGCGGGAAGAGACGTCGCGCGGTCTGACGTTCGACTATTGCCTGATCGCGGCCGGCTCGAGCCTCAACCGCGCTCCCTCCGATCAGCGCTGGGAGAACGGCGACGCGCTGTCGCTGGATTCCGGCGGCAATTATCACGGCTACATCGGCGACGTGGCACGCATGGGAGTCGTCGGCGAGCCGGATGCCGAGCTCGTCGACCTGTTGGCCGAAGTTGAAGCGATTGAGCAAGCCTCGATGAAGCCCATCAAGCACGGGGTGCCCGGCAAGGAAATCTATGCAGCGGCCAACGCCGTGCTGCACAAATCCAAAATCCACAACAACACTGAGTTTTTGGCGCACGGCATGGGACTCGTCAGCCATGAGGCGCCGCGTCTGACTAATTCCGGACCGGTGCCGTACGACGCTTACGATGCCGACCGACCGCTCGAAACCGGCATGGTGGTTTCGGTCGAAACTACGCTGCAGCATCCGCGGCGCGGCTTCATCAAGCTCGAAGACACGGTGGTGGTCACGCCGGCCGGGTTCGAAGTGTATGGCGATCGTATCCGCGGCTGGAATAGAGCCGGCGCACGAACCTGAGCGCCGCGGCCGAGTGCTTTCCCAATTGTCCTAGAGCCATGATCCGGAAGATGCCTGCCCTCGCACTTAAGCCGGGGGTAGAAGCAAAGCCATGAGGCATAAATCGCGAGTCAATTACCGACCAGTAGGCGCTTCATTCGGTTCGTGAACGCGCGAAATAACCCGGCTCAAATTTTGCATCACGGACGAGAGCGAATCTCGCGAGCTCAGCACCGTCAAGCCGGACTGCAAGAAAGCGGCGGTTTGCTCACCAAGCAAAGGTGCAACGACATATTGAAACTTGTTGTGGATGTCGGCTTCGTGAAATGGGCGCGCGGGATCGCCGGGAATATCGCGCACGCGGCCTTCGTATCGGTCGGATTTCGTGGTTACGACGATGCGCGCCGGCCAGGAGCTTGGGTATGCGGCGAGCAAAGCGTCATCGGCAATGACTTTGATGCGCTCCATGAAGGATTGCAGCGCCGGTAACGCTGTCTCTGCTGGCTGACCGAGATCGAGCATTTCTCCCGGATACAGCGCTGCCATCGCCAATTGATAGGGCAGGCTGGTGAGGAACGACGCTCGGTTGCCTGACTTAATGCCGTGGTCGATCATCTTTAAATGTGGCGGCAGGACGTAGGCGGTGACGTCGGTAATGTCGGCGACAATCACGCCGTCATCGACAAGCTCGCGCAACGCTTGCGTTGCCGCCATGGTTTGACGCGCCGCGCACCATGGCTTGAAAGAGACGTGCGCGAGCGCGACTTCGCCGTTGATTCCTTGGCTGATCATGCTGACATCAGGCTCGATGCCGCAAACGTCGGAGAATAGCCGCGACTGCAGCACCTCGGTGTCCGCGGTGAATCCCGCCCGCGCCGCATACGCCGCCGCCAGTCCGCTGCGTGCGGCATTGCCGACCAGAAACCACCGCGCCGTGGTTGCGGCATGATGCTGCCCAACGGTAAGCGGCGCCATGGCGGTCGCCATAGCAAGCGCCTGTGCGGTTTGGCTCCGATCGAGCCGCATCAAGCGCGCCGCCACGGCTGCGGTCGCAATGCCCGCGGCAAAATAGGTCGGCCAGATGCCTCGATAAAGGATGCTCGGTCCCTTCACGGCCAAGCCAAAGCGGATCATCGCTTCGTAACCGGCGAGGATCGCCGCCGCAACGTCGCTGCAATCCGCATCGGGCATTCCAGAAGCCAAAGTCAGCGCAGCCGGGATCGCGATCGAACCCGGCGTTGTCATGGAAGCCAGATGGATGTCGTCGATCTCGCTCGAGCGGGTCAGCGCGCAATGAAGGGCGACCCTGTCGAACGCATCGCCGCGCGGGCGCAGCTGATGGGCAAAAGCAATGAGCAATTTGCCTTCGGGGGTTTCCGCGGCTGCCATCCAGGCGCCAATCGTATCCGCCACGTGCAGCCGCAACTTCTCCAGGGTTTCCTGTGCGACTTGGTCTGCTTGTAGATCAACGATGAAGCCGGCAAGCTCGTCGATACCATTCATGACGAAGCACCGTGCCGCCACAGTAGATCAGGTCCGTCCGGCGTTACTGCGACGATGGCCGACGCAATAACGCCAGCTCCCGTTTCGTCGAGCAACCCGGCACGCAGCGAATAGACCGTTCCGGCCTCGAGCTTTGTATTGCTATCCGGCGTCAGCGCCGGCGGTTCATCCAGTGACAGACCAATGGAACTGCCGAACATGGTCGCCGCAAGCGGGTGAAGAGCCAGCGTTCCGCGGCCGTGATCGACGATCCGGCGTAACTCTTGGCAGGAGAGGCCCGGATTTGCGCTCCTCACCATGGCGTCCAAAATGCCATCGACTTTGGCTTGCAGGGCATCCTTTGTCGTGCCGACGCAAACAAAGCCTTCAGCCCAATAACCGTCATGCCGCACGGCGAGATAGACCTGCAGCGGGTCCCGCCGTTCCGGGATCGGAAGGTCGAATGGCCGAAGCGTGCGGCCTCTATCAAGGCTGAAGAGACTGCGTACGTCCTGCGCTCCGCGTTGCAGCGCGGCGTGCTCGGCCGTCAGAATACAATCGGTAACGTTCTTTCGCGCCGACACGGCTTCGCGCAATGCCGCTGCCGCAGCGGCGAGCATGCTGCAGGCGTTACGCATGGCGCGCAGCTCGTGCGGGCGCTTGCGGCGCATGTCGGCCCGCAAGGTCTGATCCGCTATTTCGACCTTGATATCAGAACCCAGCGTCTGGTCGAACGCACCGCGTATTCCAAGTGGCATCGCGTCGCCGCCAATCAAAAGGAACGTGTCACCGCTTTGCAAGGTCCGGGCCCAGGCGGCGGCGGCTTTGGCGGCCTCGCGCAGCGGTGCCAAGTTTTCCACGAAAGTCAAAGGCTTCGCCGCCGGCACCATATTGACCCCGCCGCCGATGAGAAGTTGGGCCTCGCCGCGGCGCGGGATGAGCGCCAGCGCCGCCTCAAGCTTCGGCGTGAAATTTGTGAGATAGGCCAGCGCTGCATAATCGCTGCTGTTGCCATAGACGATGGCGCCGCTCGCGTTCGGGTAGCCTCGCCAAAGCGCGGTGAGCCGATCCTCGAACTCCACGCGCGGCATCTGCCGTGGGTCCCAGTCGGCAGGGCCGACCAAAAGAGTAGGATGCATGGTTTGCATATCCAGATATCTCGATTGGTCAGAACGGCAGTTCCGCCAACGCGGCTTGCCGGCGCGTCAGAACATTCACGCCCTGCGGCGTCATGGCTACCGGCTCGCCGCAAAGCAGATAGCCGGTTTCCGGCAAATACTGGTTTGGGTGAATCATGAACAACATATCCGGCTCAAGCGAGGTGGCGTTGTCGAGCGCGACATCGCCGGGCCCGATCGAACCGAAGCCGAGCCCGTGACCGCGGCGGCGGATATGCGGCGGGTGACAGAATTCGCCGTAGCCGTCCGCCTCCAGCACTGAATTGACGGCGCAACAAATGTCGGCCATTGCGGCGCCGGGCCGCGCGGCGGCGAAACCGGCATTCATGGCCGCGACCACGAGATCGTATTTCTCCCGCAAAATCGCCGGTGCCTTGCCGAGCACGATGGTGCGGCAGATTTGGGCGAGCTGGCCGCGATAGCTCGGTGTCAATTCACAGACAATGATGTCGCCCTTCTGCATACGCCGGCCGTTCGACGGCGCGACGGCCTTGTTGTGCGGCCCGGCGCACAGCAAAACGAAATTGTCCTCCGCCCCGAGTGATTTCGAGTGCCAGCGCAGTTCGCTCGCCAATGCGTCTTCGCTCATGCCCGGCCGCGCCAATTCCAGGAGACGCGCAAAGCCGAGCTCGGCGATGCGGGTCGCCTCCCTCGCATTGGCAAGCTCGCTGTCGATCTTGCGCAGCGCCGGCCCGAATATAATGGCGTCGGCAGGCCGGGCGTGCGGCAGGAGTTCGGTCAGGCGCCTGCCGATCGAATAAGGCGCAGCCGCAAGTCCGGCGGTGCCGATCGCGGCACGGCCGGCGGACGAGCCCAGCGCCTTTTCCAGCCCAACGACAACATCGTCGGCCGGCACGATGTTGACGTTCGGACAGACCTCCCGCGCGCGTTCGGCATCCCATGCCGGCGTAACCACCAAACTTGCCGCGCCGGAACGGTCGAGCAGCGCGGCCACCGGTCCGAGCGCCTTGAATCCGGTGAGCACCTTCACCGGATCGGGCTTCTCGATGAAATGTGCGCCATCGTGGAGCGCGACCAGGCAGTCGAGTGCCGTGGTCGACAGACAGTTGCGAATTTCGTCGAGGCGTTGCTCGAAGGTCATGGTCGCTCAGAACTCCTCGGAGCCGCCGGCGTCGCCGAGATCGGTGTCGGCGAACAGTTCGCCAAGTGGCGCGACCTTGCCGATCAAGCTTTGCTGCCGGCAGTAACGCTGCACCGTCTGTAAGTTCTTAACGTTGGCCGGCGTGAGCCCGTAGGACCATGGATCTTTGCCCAGCGTCGCCTCCTGCTCCTCGACCGCGGTGCGCACGAAAGCGAGCGGCACCATGCGCGGATTGGCGAGACGACGATAGGCGAGTTGCTTCGATTTCTCAAAAGCCTTGACCAGATTGGTGGCCACCCATGGGTATTTGTCGGCGATCTCCTGCTTGACGGTCGTGACATGCATGATGGGGAAAATGCCGGTGTCCTTGAAATAGGCGAGTTCGACGTCCTTGTGGTTGGGAAACAGGCGGGCGATGCGCGCTTCGCCTTCGACGAACGGCCGCGGCAGCGTCGGCGTGATCATGGCCGGAATATCGCCGTCGGCCAGCATGTCGCTTAAGGGCTTGTCGGACGTCTTCATCTCGATGCGCAAGCCCTGCGGCGGGTTGAACGCGACGTCTTCGCTGCGCTCGACGAGCCAGGTGATCGAGCGGTGATCGAGGCCGTAATGCTCTTCCAGGATGCCCCTGATCCAGATGCTGGCGGCCGGTTGGAAATTGGTGCCGCCGACCACCTTGCCGTTGAGATCCTTCGGCGTCCTGATCCCAGCCGCGGCGTTGACGAAGACAAAGCCGTGGCGGAAACGCCGATGTAGGAACACTGGAATGGCGGTGAGCGGCTCGCCCTGGTCGCGGATCATGAAATAAGCGCCGACGTTCTCCTCGCAGACATCGAATTCGTGCTTGCGGCCCATGCGCCAATGGCGCTCGCGTGGCCCCATCTCCGAAAGAAAAATTAGATCGAGGCCGTCGGCCCCAACCACGCCTTCCTTGAGCGGGCGCACGATATCGTAGTCGCCGCAAGCCACCGTCAACTTTAATTTGCCCATTTCGATTTCCCGTTCGTGTCAATCAATCGCGCCAGCGCGCATAATGCAGTTCGGCGCGACGCACGATCTCGTTGAGCGCAATTGCGATTGCGGCAAGCACCGACACCAGCCCCATCAGCTTTGCCGCATCGAGATTTTGTGTGAAGACGCTGGTGAAATAGCCGATGCCCGCGGTGGAGACATAGAGCTCGGCTAACAGCACGCCGAGCAACACGCCGCTCATGGCGAGGCGCATACCGGTAAAGAGGCTCGGAACTGCGTGCGGGAAGATGACATGGCGGAGCAATTGCCAACGGCTGGCGCCCATGGAGCGCGCGCTGACAAGCAGCACCGGCTCGACCTTCTGCACACCGGCGGCCACCGCGATCACGATCGGGAACATGCCATGGCTGACGCCAAAAGCAATCTTGGAGGCCGCGCCAATGCCGAACAATAGGATGAATATCGGCAGGATGGTGATTTGCGGTATGCCGTAGAGTAAGAGAACGATCGGCATGAAACTCTGGTGGGCAAAACGATTGAGCCCGACGGCGAGACCGACGGCGGCGCCGATGATCACTGCCAGCACGAAGGCGACCGCGATCTCATATAGTGTTAACCACAGCGCCGGTGGCACGCCGGGCGTGCCAAACAACTTGCCGAGCGACATAAAGACGGTCGAAGGCGGGCTGACAAAATCGCGATCGAGGAAATAACGCGCCGCGATCTCCCAGACCAGAAGGAGGAGTACCACCACGCCGAGCCGCGCGACGCCGGCACGGCGTGAGAGCCAGCGCTGCACGGCGCACCAAACCGGTGCTATGGCCGGCCGCGTGCTGTCGCTCCGGATCACCGCCATCGTGCGCGTCCTTCGAGTTTCGAAACGGCGGTATTGAGGATTACGACGATTGCGATGACAACGACGATGTAGGCGAACATACGCGCCGTATCCATGTCTTCGGCGAGGTTGACGATGCGGTGCCCCAGGCCGGCGAACGAGGCGATGGTCTCGCTTGCGATCACCGACAACAGCGCGACCGTGAAGCCCATGCGCAGCCCCGCCAGTACGACCGGCAACGCGCCGGGCAGCAGCACGTGTCGGAACATCTGCACGTTGCTTGCTCCCATCGATCGCGCCGCCGTCACCAGCCTCTGATCGGCATGGCCGAAGCCCAGGATCGTGCTCAGCACGATCGGAAAGAAGCTGATGGTGGCGCCAAGTGCGATCTTGGATTCGGGGCCGAGGCCGAATGACATGACGTAGAGGGGCAAGAACAGGATGATCGGCACGGCATAGACCGCCGCCAGCAGCGGCTCGAAGACGCGGATCATATAGCGCGAGCGGCTGATCAGATAACCGAGCGACACGCCAAGCGACGTCGCGATGGAGAAGGCACCGGCGAGTTCGCCGAGTGTCACCTTAAGATCGGGGATGAAGGCGCCCGAGATGACGATGTCCTCCAGTTGATGCCAGGCATCGAGCGGCTTCGGCAGCAGAATACGGCTGACGCCCCAAACGCTGGTTGCCAAAACCCAAAGCAATAGCAGGGCCGCCAGGAATCCGATCTGCACCAGCCGGCTCAGCAGGCGGCTTTTGACGCTGGATGAGGTGCTAGGATTCATGCGCGCCGTCCGATTTAGCCGCGGGGTCCTGGTCATAGCGCCGGCGCGGCTGCGCGCTTTCCGACATTGTTTTGCGAATTTCGTCGTGGAGAAGCCCGTAAAGCTGATTGCGTAGCGCATGAAATTTCGGTGCGGTCATGAATGACGGCTTGCGCGGATGCGGTTCGTCGACCGTGATGATCTGCTTGATGGTCCCCGGCCGTGCCGAGAGTACAGCGACGCGGTCGGACAGGAACACGGCCTCGCCAAGGCTGTGGGTGACGAAGACGATGGTCTTTGCCGAATGCGACAGCAGCACCGAGAGATCTTCACCGAGTACCATGCGCGTCTGTTCGTCGAGCGCGCCGAACGGCTCGTCCATCAACAGAATATCGGTTTCCAGGCTGAGCGCGCGCGCCAGCGCGGCGCGCTGGCGCATGCCGCCGGACAGTTGCCCGGGATAGTGATCGGCAAAATCCAGGAGCCCGACCGCCTCCAATGCGCGACGGGCGCGCTCACTCCGTTCCGCTTTGGCGACGCCCTGGAACGTCATGCCAAGCACGACGTTCTCAAAAACGGTATTCCAGGGAAACAACGCGCTCTCCTGGAACACGAATGCGAGATCGCGCGGCATTGGGCCGCGGACGGCTTTGCCCGAAACGTCGACGCTGCCGGCCGTCGGCGCGATCAATCCGCCCATGATGCCAAGCAATGTCGACTTGCCGCAGCCCGAAGGTCCGATCAGGCAGTGCAATTCGCCGCGCGCGATTTCGAGCGACGTATCGAGCAGCGCCTGCACGTGGCGCGCCGCGCCGGCTTCGCCGAATTGATGCGAGACGCCGCGGACGCTGATGGCGGATGGTGCAGATGTCATTCGGTCTCGACGATGTCGCGCGGCCGGATCCAAGTAAAAGACACAGCCAGCCGCAGCAGCTTAATTCGGTAGAAACTGCTCAGTATAGAGCGTCTTGAGATCGGGCGGCTCCTTGAGCATTCCGAGTTGGATCCAGGACCGCGCCAGCACGTCCAGCGCTTTCTGCTGGAATTTGCCGTCGGCGGAGAACATCGGCATGACTTCGTCGTAAGTGCGGCTGGAAACGTCTTCATCCTTGCCCATGACGGCGCCGGCGATCTTGACCGTCTCAGCCTTATGTGCGCGCATATAGCCGATGGTCTCGAACCAGCCTTTGAGGAAGTTCCGCAGATCGTCCGGCTTCGCGGCGATGTCATTGTCGGTCGCGTAGATGACGTGGATGATGAAATCCTTCATCTGCGTAAAGCGCACGAGAATTCGGCCTTCGCCTTTCTTCTCAAGATTAAAGGCGTTGCCGACGTCCATGATAATGCCGTCGATGTCGCCGCGCTTAAGCGCGGCGATCTGGCCCTCCATCGCACCCATCGGCTCGATGTCGATGCCGTTCGGACCCCAGCCCTGGCTGCGTGAGGTTTCGCTCACCAGAAAGTAGGTCAACGAACCGGCGGTGGAGACGCTGACTTTCTTGCCCTTGAGGTCGGCAACCGTTTTGGGCCCGTCGGGCCGCACTACGATGGCGAGCAACAGCGGCGGCCCGGCCATGGCCGCGATCGCCTTCACCGGGGATCCCTTGGCGATGAAGGCCATTGCAGGCCCGGAGCCGAGCCCGACGTCGATACTACCGGCCGCCATCGCCTGCTGCATTTTTGCATCGCCGGCGAAGGCGGTCTCCTGGATGTCGAGCCCGTATTTCTTGAAGATTCCGGTCTGCATTCCGACGTCGAGCGGCGTAAATGAAAATGCCTCCGGCACCGCCTTGCCGACGCGCAGCATATCCGCGGCCCTGGCGTTGGCGGCCATTCCGGCAAGGCCGGCGGCGACGATCGCAATCGTCGCGATACGACGCAGCGGCTTGAATGTCGCGAGTTCCTGCATGGCTGTCACTTCTCCTCCGGTTGCGCGTCGTGACGTCGGCGTGTCGTTATTGTTTGGGCAGCAACGCATCGGTAATGAGTTTGCTCATGTCGGGCTCCTGTTGCAGCGTCTTCATCTCGACGAATGAACGTTGCAGTACTGTCAGAGCCTGCGGATCGAAGTGCCCGTCATCGGAGAACATCGGCATCAATTCGTCATAGATCTCGGCGGTGAGCTTGGCGTCGGTGTCCATCACCGGCATGGCGATCTTGACCGTCTCGTCCTTGTGGGCGCGCATATAAGCGATGGTCTCAAACCAACCTTTGAGGAAGCGCCGCAAGTCGTCGGGCTTATCTCGAATCGCCGTGTCGGTGGCGAAGATGACATGGGCGATGAAATGTTTTGCGATGTCGCCGAAGCGCAGAATGATGCGACCGTCGCCGCGATTGGCATAGTTGAGCGCAACCGCCAAGTTGACCACCGCGGCATCGAGCGACTTGGATTTTACCGCGGCAACGCGCGCGCCGTCATCGCCGACGGGCACCTGCATCATGCCGTCATTGCCCCAGCCTTTTTGTCGCGAGACTTCCTCGACCAGCCAGCTCGTAAGCGAGCCGACGGTGGAAACGCCGACCTTGCGGCCTTTCAGGTCGTCGACCGATTTGATGCTGCCGTCATCGCGCACAACCAGCGCGAAGATCAACGGCGGTCCGGCCATCGCGGCAATGCCCTTCACCGGCGAGCCCTTGACGATGAAGGCGAGGCCCGGCCCGGAACCGAGGCCGATATCAATGCTGTCGGCCGCCATCGCCTGCTGGACCTTGGCGTCGCCGCCGAAACTCGACACTTGAAGATCGAGGCCGTTGCTCTTGAAAATGCCGGTTTGGCTGCCGACGTCGGTGGCGACAAAGGAGAATGCCGTGCGGCCGGCTTTGCCGACCCGGAGCGTGTCGGTGCCGGCACACACCGACGGCGCGAACGCAAGTGCCGCGAGGCCGGCTACGCCGATCAGTGCAGCGCAAATCGCACCGCGCGAATATGCTCGACCCGCCATGAAACGATCCTGCCCAGAAACGATCCTGCCCCAAGTTTTATCTTGTCTGCAGCGATTGGCCCATCCTAACCGCCGGCACTGCCGTTGCGACTGGTTTTTTGCCGCATTTCGCGGCGCAGGGCCTCGGTCGCGGCGCGGTCCAGTTCGAAGTCGTCCGACATCACGACGCCATAGAGTTTGCGGGCAGCGGCTCGCGAGATGAGCTCCTCGCGCACATCGTCGATCACCTTTGCCGGATCGCGGTCGCAAGCGTCTCCCCAGCCGCCGCCGCCGCCGGTGCGCACGATCGCGGCGGCACCAAGCGGCACCGGCAGCCGGGCGCCGGCCAACTGGCGGAATTCGCTCTCATCCGGCAATCGCAACAAGTAGCCGCCAGTCTCGCCGGGCGTGCCGCCGCGCAGCCCCCACGGCGGACATTGCGTGCGCCGGGTCTGCTCGAAATTCCACAGGCCCTCGACCAGATTGCGAACCCGCATGTCGATGCCCAAACCGCCGCGGTATTTTCCCGCGCCGCATGAATCCGGACGCAGCGCACGGCTTTCCACCAGCACTGGACATTTCAGCTCGATGCCTTCGATCGAGCCGTTACGCACGTCGCCCTGACAGACCGACACAGTGCCGGATACGCCATCTTCGTACGGCCGACCGCCCCAGCCGCCGCCCTCCAGGCTCTGCACCACAAAGCGCCGCCCGGTTTTCGGATGCAGGCCGAAGAACACCACCGCGCCGCCAAGCAGGCCGTGGTGACCGGCCGGCACGCGGTCGGGCATGGCGGGAGCGAGTGCTGCCACGATGCAATCGACCACCGTCGGCACGATCGCACTCCAGCCCGCCATCGGCGCCGGGAACCGCGCCATCATGATGTTGCCTTCGGGAATGATCACCTCAAGCGCGCGGAACGATCCCTCGTTGACGGGATCGACCGGGCCAGTCAGCGCCTTATAGGCCACGCGGGCGCCCGCGAGCGTGCGCGAATTGATGCCGGCTTTGCGTTCGGCGGAACAACCGGACAAGTCGACGGTCATAGACGAGCCTTTGACGGTGACCTTGGCGTGGATCGGCACCGGCTCGCCTTTGCGCACGCCATCGTCGTCAATCGACGCCGCAGCCTCGTAAACGCCATCCGGGAGCTGCGCCACGACATTGCGGCACTTCTGCTCGGTCTCGTCAAAAATCCGGACGATCGCAGCGAGGATGGTATCGCGGCCGTATTTGTCGAACAGCTCGTCCATCCGGCGCGCGGCGAGGCGGCAGGCCGCCATTTGCGATTTCATGTCGCCGAGCGAAGATTCGGGAAAGCGGATGTTGTCCTTGATGACTCGATAGAGTGTCTCATCGAGCACGCCCTTGCGATAGATCTTGAGCTGGTCGAATTGCATTCCCTCGAGCCACGGATCGGCGACCTGAGGGCCCGCGCCAAATCCGGTCGAGGTGCCGCCGACGTCGATCCAATGGGCGCGCACCATGGCAAACATCAAAAGCTCGCCGCGATAGAAATACGGCATGTAAATGACGATGTTGTTGAGATGCTGGCCGGCGACCGCCTGGTGATTGGTGATGATGGCGTCGCCCGGCTCGAATCCCGTGGCGCCGTAGCGCTTCATGCCGTCGGTGATGATGATGCCGAGATCGGCGACGAAATGCGATACGCCGCCGACATTCTGCGAGATCAGCTGACCTTTGGGATCGACCAAAGCGGTGCAAAAGTCGCGCACCTCATAGATCATCATGTTGTAGGAAGTGCGCTGGAGATCGGCAGCCATCTCGTTGGCGATTGCTGGCAGCGCATTGCGGATCACTTCCAGCGTCACGGGATCGAGTGTGACGCGCCGCGCGGCGCGCGAGCGCTGCACTGGTTTTGCCTTCAATTTCTTCATGAGTGATTTCCCGCTCATCGTTTGCGACCCACCGCGATGATCAGTTCGCCGGATGGCGCGACATGGCAAGCGTCACCCGGATAGAGCACGGTCGTGGTGCCGTGTTCCTCGATCAGCGCCGGCCCGCGAAGGCGGGCGCCCGCCATGAGCGCATCGCGTGCATAGACCGGGCAGGCAACGGGCTTTTTGTCGTCACCGAGATAGACCGGCCGGCGACGCACCGGAGTACGCTTCGTCCCGCGTTTGCGCGGAAATGTCAGCTTCGGCCGCTTGCCGATCACCGCGAGCCGGATATTGACCATCTCCACCGGTTCGTCCGGCGAGTGATGGGCGTAGCGCTGCTCGTAAAGTCGATCGAACGCGGCGCGAACGCCGCGGCGATCGGCCTTCTTTAATTGTGCCAGCGTGACTGGCACCGGCAAGGTGAATTCCTGTCCGGTATAGCGCAGGTCGAGGTGGATTTGCTGCACCGCGCCGCGGGCGTGACGCAGTCCGGTCTGTGCCTCCGCCACCATCTCGTCGTGCACTTTCAGCAGTTTGTCGAAATCGACGGCGGCGAGATCGGCGTAATAGGTGCGGATGAAATCGTGGCGCTCGTCAGCGAGCAGCATGCCCAGCGCCGAAAAATGCGACGGGAACAGCGGCACGATGACCGTCGGGATATGCAGTTCGCGCGCGACGTCGAGGACGTGGAGTGGGCCGGCGCCGCCGGAGGCGACCAGCACGAAATCGCGCGGGTCGTAGCCCTTCTCCACCGACACTTCGCGCACCGCGAGCGACATTTTGTTGACCGCGATTTCAAGGATTGCGCGCGCCCCTTGCGTCACCGTCAGGCCGAGCGGCTTGGCGATCTTGTTCTCGATCCCCTGCGCAGCGCCGTCGGCGTCAAGCACGATGGTGCCACCGAGGAAATTGCGCGGATCGAGCCGGCCGAGCACCACGTTGGCGTCAGTGATCGTCGGTTCGGTACCGCCGCCGCGATAGCAGATCGGTCCCGGATCGGCACCGGCGCTTTGCGGGCCAACCTTCAGCGCGCCGATCTCGTCGCGCCAGGCGATCGAGCCGCCGCCGGCGCCGATCTCCACGACGTCGATCATCGGCACCATTACCGGATGGCCGCTGGCATAACCGCCGACGTAATAGCCCGGCGCCATTGTCGGCTCGCCGTCGCGGATCAGGCTCGCCTTCGCAGTGGTGCCGCCCATGTCAAAGGAGATGACATTGCGGTAGCCGAGCTTTTCGCCGACGCGCGCGGACGCGATAATCCCGCCGACCGGGCCGGATTCCATCATCGCCACCGGGCGCTCCTGCGCTACTTCCGGTGTCATTACGCCGCCATTGGAGCGCATGATGGAGAGGTTGCCCGTAAACCCGATGGTCTCTAGCTTGCCTTTCAAAGCACGCACATAACCGCCGACCTTGCGCCCGACATAGGCGTTGACCACGGTCGTCGAGGTGCGTTCGTACTCGCGGTATTCGCGCAGAATCTCGTGCGATAGCGAGAGGTAGGCGTTCGGAAGCGCCTGCCGGATGATCGCGCCGGCCGCGCGCTCGTGCTCGGGATTCAGGTACGCGTGCAGAAAGCAC
>JBAQHW010000119.1:0-19467 GCA_049288525.1 Xanthobacteraceae bacterium | reverse complement strand
TGGTGAAGCCGTTGGCGCGATGACCCTTGTCGACGTCGCCATAATTGAGCCCGTAGTTGTGGCACGAGGTGTACATGCCCTCGCGGCAGCGCTTGCACTGGCCGCAGCCGGCATGGATTTCCACCGTAACGCGCTGGCCGATGGGAAATTCGTCGACGCCGGGACCCAGCGCGACGACCGTGCCCATATATTCGTGGCCGGGCGTGAAATTCTTGTTGAACGGCATGCCGCCCAGGATCGAGGCCGGCGGACCGTGATCGATGATCTCCAGATCCGTGGCGCAGATCGCGACCGCATCGATGCGGACCAGGACCTCGGCGCGCCTGGGCACCGGCACCGGCTTCTCGCTCAGCTTCAGTTCGCCGGGATTGCCCAGGACCCAGGCCTTCATCTTGTCCGGGATCGGGAAATCGGGGCTCGTCTTCACACCTGATCCTGAATACATCTGCGTTCCTTGTCAGCCGTTTCCTTAAGCCTGCCGCGCTTATAATGAATTCCAGACGTTGGCGAAACCGTGGTCAGGCAGGCTCACCGGCGGCGTTCTTATCGAGATCGACGCAAACGTCGCCGCCTTGCAGCAACACTTTATAGGTGCGCAGCGCCACCGCACACGGCGGCGCCTTCACCGCGCCGGTCTTCACTTCGAAGGCGCCGAAATGCACGCAGCATTCGATGACGTCGCCGTCCAGCAGGCCGTCGGCGAGGCTTGCCGAGGCATGGGTACATTCGTCGTCGGTGACGTAAAAGTTGCCGCCGATATTATAGACCGCCAGCCGGCTGTCGCCGACCTCGAACGCCTTGACCGTTTCCGGGGCGATTTCGGCTTGCGCGCAGACCCGCACCACATTATCCGCCGTATTCTCAGACATGGTCGTCCCCTTTCGGCGCCTGTTATATAGTCGTTTGCCTTAGTCGGAAAAGCACGGGGGCGGAAGCGCAATGCAGATTCTGGTGATCGGCGCCGGCGTGGTCGGACTGGCGATCGCGCGCACCGCGGCGCTTGCCGGCCACGACGTCACCGTGGCCGAGGCGACCGGCGGCATCGCCAATGGCGTGTCCTCGCGCAACAGCGAAGTCATCCATGCCGGCCTCTACTATCCGACCGACACGCTGCGCGCGATCCACTGCGTGCGCGGCCGCCGCATGCTCTATGAATTTTGCGCAACGCACGGCGTGCCGCACCGCAAATGCGGCAAGCTCGTCGTCGCCACCAATGATGCGGAGCTGGCCAAGGTCGAAACCATCCTGACGCAAGCGGAGAAGAACGGCGTCGAAGGCGTCGAGATGCTCGGCGGCAATGCCGCCCGCGCCATGGAGGCCGAGCTGTTCTGTATCGGCGCCTTGTGGTCGCCGGAAACCGGCATCATCGACAGCCACGCTTACATGCGTGCCTTGTGGGGCGAACTCGAAGACCGCGGCGGCATGATCGCGTTCGAAACCCCGGTCGAGCGGATGCGCTACCAAGCGTCGCAATGGCACGTGCAGTTCGGCGGCCGCGACGCGGGCGTCGTCCAATTCGATGCAGTGGTGAATGCAGCCGGCCTCGGCGCGCAAGCATTGGCACGGCGCATCGACGGCTACCCGGCCGAGCAGGTACCGCGGCTGGTGCTCGGCAAGGGCAATTATTTCGGCTTCGCCGGCCGCCCGGCGTTCTCGCGGCTGATTTATCCGACGCCGATCGACGGTGGGCTTGGCGTTCACGTCACGCTCGACCTCGCCGGCCGCATGCGGTTCGGGCCGGACGTCGAGTGGATCGCGGAAGAGAACTATGCCGTCGATCCGCGCCGCGCCGACAGTTTTTACGCCCGCATTCGCACCTACTGGCCCGGTTTGCCGGACGGCTCCTTGGTGCCGGACTATGCCGGCATCAGGCCGAAACTGCGCGGCCCGGGCGAGGGCCAAGCCGATTTCATGATCGCAACGCCCGCCGAGCACGGCATGCCGCGGCTGGTCAACCTGTTCGGCATCGAATCGCCGGGGTTGACCTCGTCATTGTCGCTCGCTGAGGCGATCGTCAAAGAACTCGATTAGGCCGGGCGCTCATCGACACTCAATGCCCGAGTTCGGGGGCAAAACAGACATTCAGCGAAGCGGTCGCAATATCTGCTATTGCCCCGAAGCAGACATTGGCCGGGTATGCTTCGGCATTAATTCTGTGGCGTGTTGCGCCTTCGCCACAGCTTTTTGCGAGATCGGGATGTAGATTCGACCCGGCTGAAATGCCCGACTTTATTTGGGGGCCATCGTGCGGAAACTTGCCATCCTGCTTAGCGCGTTAGCCTGCAGCGGACAGGCGCTTGCTGCCGATATGGCGGTCAAGGCGCAGCCGCCGTCACCTCCGCCGCCCTGTGTCTGGTGCGGCTGGTATGTCGGCCTCAACATCGGCGGCACGTGGCTTAACAATAACGTCCAGACGGTTGGAACGCCTGTTTCTTCGGCTGGCACCTTTGCCAATGAAGCTGCGCTTGCGGCTGCGCTCGCAACTACCTCCTTGAGCGGAACGCACGGTGGATTCTTAGGTGGCGCCCAGGTCGGCTATAATTGGCAACTAAATAATTCCGTGATTGCCGGCTTTGAGGCCGACTTCCAGGGAAGTGACGCGCGACGCGGCACCAATTCAGGAAGCACCTCGGTCGTGCCCGTCTTCCTGAATGAGACGATCAGTTCCCTCACCGCGGTTTCGAAGAGTGTCGATTATCTTGGCACAGTGCGAGCGCGCCTCGGCGTTACAGTTACTCCCACCCTATTGCTCTACGGCACGGGCGGTCTTGCCTATGGCGGCGTTAAGTCGAGTACGACCATTGCGCAGAGTGACTGCTGCATCCTGCCCGGTGGAGTCACGGCGACGTATGCAGGATCGGGAGCATCTTCCAACACGCGTGCCGGTTGGACAATCGGTGCCGGCCTGGAATCGATGTTCGCGTCGCATTGGAGCATGAAAGTCGAATATTTGTACTACGATCTCGGCATGGTGAATTACGGCGTTGGCCCGTTGGTTGCGAATGCGCCCGGCTTTCCCTCACCGACCTGGGTCGTAGCTGCACAATCCAATACCCGACTCAATGGCAACATCCTCCGCATCGGTCTCGACTATCACTTTAGCGGCGGTCACTGATCAGAGACCTACTCAAACGTTGCAGTGATAAGGCCTCAGCGCAAGACGGTGCCCTTTTTATTTTGTCAGCGTCATCGGTGGCCGATCAAGGCAAGATCAGCGATAGCAATTACAACGGCTGATCTACTAGAAATGATCACTTCCGCTTATGGCACTTAGCGGACGCATTGCGATGTTCGCCTCATGTCGGCCGTCTGAGGCTAAGTGGCGACCACCTTATGAGTGCGCGGTCTAATCAGCGCACGATCTGCCCGCGCATCGCCGTTCCGAGATCGAATGCGTCGCCCGGCTGCCGGCTGGCGACGATGTTCGCATCCTCGTCGGCCCGTGCTTGTTTGTCGTGCGCCTTCTCGCGCGCCTTGTCGTGATCGTCGGCGGCGATGCCCACCGTCACGGAATTGAGCTCGGTTTCGATGCTTGCCGGATCGACCGGAGTGAAGGCGTCGGCGGTGCCGGTTTTTCCGGTAAAGGCCATGAAGCCTTGCTTGGTCGAGACGATGTCGCCCGGACGCAGCGTCGGATCGCTCGAAAGGTCGAGCGGCACCAGGCCGCGGGCGTTGCGGCCGTTGCAGGTGCAATTCGGCACGATCTGCTGGCGATAGGTGAAGGCCGTGTCGAGAACGGCGTAACGCGCACCGTCCTTGGCGACGGCGCTGCCGACCTCGCTGCCGTAGAAGATCTTGGTTTTGCTCGCCGGACACATCGCCCGGCAGGTCTCGACCGGCGTCGCATTCGCCATGTGCTCGAGCGGGAAGCTTTCGCCATCGCAGAGCCGCACGCAAAAGGCGACGGCATGGCCGATGCTGGCGCCGCCTTGGCGGACACTTTCGGAACCCAGCGGCGCAGGCGCCACGCGGCCCAGCGCCGGCGGCGGCGGTTCGGCATAGGATTGCGGCGGCGGGGCCTGATCCTGCGAATTACCAAATAGAAAGTCGAAAAAGCCGGCATGCGCAGGCGCGGTCATGCCGGCAAGCGCAACCAACGCGCTGGCGGCGATCGTCCCGCGCCACGATGCGTGCTCCTTCGACGGCCAACGCCGCACGACGACACCTCTTCTGAACTCGATTTCCGCGCCAATAACCCTTGCGCGGGGAGGACAGTTCCCTGCCTGCCGCGCACCAGAGCATGACGGCAAACGGTCACCATCCCGTGGCCGAACGCCGGCGCGGCCGCCGATTTCCCGATATGGCAAAGAAATTGTGAATTTTGCGAATGGCGAATGGCAAATGGCGAATGAAAGCCACGCAATTCGCCATTCGCTATTTCGCTATTCGCCTCTTAAAAATAGCGCAGCCAGACATAGGCTTGGCAGATCAGGATCGAAACGATCATCATCGGCAGCGCGTAAAGCGTAAATTTGACGAAGCCAAAGGCGACGCCGTTGCGTTCGGCGATCCCGGCGACGGTGAGGTTAGCCGTTGCGCCGACCAGAGTGCCGTTGCCGCCGAGACAGGCGCCGAGCGACAGGCACCACCACAGCGGCATGACATGCTCCGGCCCGCCATAGGCCGGCGCCATGCTCTTGATCACCGGAATCATCACGGCGACGAACGGAATATTGTCGATGATCGCGGCCAACAGCGCCGACATCCACAGAATAATCGTGCCGCCCAAGGCAATATTGTCCCCGGTCACGGCAACCAGCCTGGCGGCGAGCAATTGCAGGAGCCCGCTGACCTCGACGGCGTGCACGACAATGAACAAGCCGATAAAGAAAAAGATCGTGATCCACTCGACCTCGGTGAATGTCTGCGTGACCTTGTCGGTCTGCTTTGCGCTGTGGTGCTCCCAGTTGTCGAGCAGCATCAGGACGGCCGCTCCGCCCATCGCTATCGTCGCCGGTTGCAGGTGAATCCGATCCTCGAAGATCAGCGCGAGGATGACGATAGACAGCACGCCGAGCGACTGCAGCAACAGCGGCAGGTCGACGATGGCGGCGCGCGCATTCATGCTCATGACGCGCAGCCGGTTCTCGACCGTGGCGTGGGTCGCCCGCCCCCACATCCAATGCGCCATCAGAAGCTGCACGATTTGCACCACCACGACGACCGGCGCCAGATGAACGATAAAACTGTCGAAGCCCAGCCCGGCCTGCGATCCGACCATCAGATTGGGCGGGTCGCCGATCAGCGTCGCCGTACCGCCGATATTTGACGCCAGCACTTCGGCGAACAGGAAGGGGAACGGCGCGATCTGCAGTTCGCGGGTGACGGCAAGCGTCACCGGCGCCATCAGGAGCACGGTGCTGACATTGTTGAGGATCGCCGACAAAGCAAATGTCACGACCTGAACGAGCAGCAGCAGTATCGCCGGATGCGCCCGCGCGATCTGGGCCACGCGGATGGCGGCATATTGAAATATGCCGGAGCGCTGGGCGATCGAGGTGATGATCATCAGGCCGGCCAGCGTGCCGATGGTGTTCCAATCGATGCCACTGAGCGCTTCGGCCTGATCGAGCGCGCCGGACAGTACCACGATGCCGGCGGCGACCAGCGCAATGATGGCCCGATTGAGCCGGTCCCAGATGATGAGCCCGTAAGTGACGCACAGCACGACACCTGCGAACCACATCGGGTTGGCGCCGAAAATGATGTGCGGGATAAAATGTTCGCTCAACTTTGTCGTTCCGGCCAATGCCTTCGCGTAACCGCGGGCTGCTCCAAAGGCAACCTTAATCGGCGGCAAAAAGGCTGCGCCGGTCAGGCCGGCACAACGAAGAAATAGGTGACGGCTATGAAGACTGGCACCAGCACGCCGATCGACCAGATCATGTAGCCGAAGAAGCCGGGCATTTTGACGCCGTTCTCGGTGGCGATGGCGTAGATCATGAAATTCGGCGCGTTGCCGACATAAGACAGCGCCCCCATGTAGACCGCGGCCATCGACATGGCGGCCAGCGCCGGCGCCAGCGCGGTCATCAGTTGAGCGGCATTGCCGCCGGCGAGCTTGAAGAAAACAAGATAGGTCGGGGCATTGTCGAGGATCGCCGAAAGAATGCCGGTGAGCCAGAAATAAGCGACCTCGTGCGGGGTGCCGTCATGGCGGGTCACCGCGGTCAGAAGCCAAGCGAAGGCGCCGTCGTGGCCGGCATCGAGCATGGCCTGGACTGGAACGGCGCAAACGAAAATGCCGGCAAACAGCAGGGCGACCTCAAGGATCGGTTCGAACGAGAAACCGTCGGCGGCGCGCTGGCTATGCGGCGTCAGCCACAACGAGGCCAGCGCGGCCAGGATCAACACACCGTCGCGCGCGACATCCTGCAGCGCCAGATCGGTACCATAAACCGTGAAATGGATACCCGGGTGCCACAATGCGGAATCGATGACGGCGGCAATGATCAGCGCCAGGAGGAGAAGATTGACGGCGCCGTGCAGCCGCAACGGCACGCGCTCGGCCGGCTCGCCCACGATCGCGGCGCGGCGGTCCTGAAAGAACAGCCAAACGTCGACGGCCACGAACACCGCGAGCACGCAAACGGCGGCGAACAGCGTGGGCCGCCACAGGTGCTGCGCCGGCCAGAAAAAGTCGACGCCGTTGAGAAAGCCGATGAACAGCGGCGGATCGCCGAGCGGTGACAGCGCGCCGCCGATATTGGCGACCAGGAAGATGAAAAAAATCACCACATGGGTGTGGTGGAGCCGCGCCGCGTTGGCGCGCAACAGCGGCCGGATCAGGATCATGGCGGCGCCGGTGGTGCCGATGACGCTGGCGATCAGCGTCCCGAACGCCAGCATCAGCGCGTTGAGAAGCGGCGTGCCGCGCAGCGTGCCGGCAAGCGATATGCCGCCGGCCACGACATAGAGCGCGAATAACAGCGCGACGAAGCCGATGTAATCGCCGGCAATCGCGTGCGCCAGCGCCGCGGCGGCGACGCCGACGCCGAACAGCGCCGCCATCGGCGCCAGCGTCAAGGCCGCCCAGATAAATGCAAGCTTGCCGTAGTGCCGATGCCACAGACGGGGGAAAGCCAGCGGCCCGAAGGCGATGGTGAGCAGAATGCCGGCAAACGGCAGCACCCAGGGCCACGACAGAGCCGCGCCATCGAGCGCGGCCGCATGGGCGGGGACCGGCAATACGCTTGCGGCAGCCAGTAGGACGAAAAAGCGCGCGGACATCGCTGATAGTTTGCCACGGCGCCTGGGCCTTTGCATTATCGGCTTCACATCGATCCGCCACCTCCGGGAGCATCCACCATGGCCGTTCACCGCTTTCAAAATCCGCCGACGCTACACGAAACGCGCGGCTATTCCCACGTCGTCGAAACGCGAAGCCCGAGCCGCACGATCTATGTCGCCGGTCAACTCGGGCGGGTGCTCGACGGCAGCTTCGCCGGCGCGCCGGGCGATTTTCGCGCCCAGGCCGCTCAAGCCTTCGAAAACCTAAAACTGGCGCTGGTTGCTGCCGGCGCGGAATTCGAGCATGTGGTGAAAGTCACCGCTTATTTCACCGACATAGCCGACATCGCCACCTACCTCGAGGTGCGCAATCGCTATGTGAATACCGCGGCGCCGCCGGCTTCGACGGCGGTTCAGATTGCAAAGCTTGCCCATCCGGACGCCGTATTCGAGATCGAGGCTATCGCGGTCGTGCCCGAGGCCTAGATGCGAATGTTAGAATCGGACCACCAGACCCCGCGACAATACCGCCGTAGAGCCTACAGCCCATTACAGCCCGGCGCCCGCTGGGCTAACATGGCGATCATAATCGACCGGCAAATCATAATCGGCCGGAAAACTGGGGGAGGATGCAATGAAGATCACAAAGCCGAAGCTATTCACTCGGGGCGCAGTTGCAGCGGCTGCAATGGCCTTGTCGTCCATGCTGACGATCAACGCGGCATGCGCGCAGACCAAGACCTATACGATGAAGATGACGCTGCCGACGCTCAACGATCCGAGCTACTTTTTTGCCAAGGCCTACGCCGCCGCACTGGAGAAGGACTCCGGCGGCCGCATCAAAACCCAGATTTTTCCGGCCAGCCAGTTGGGCTCGATCCCGCGGCAGATCGAAGGCACACAGTTCGGCGCCATCCAATGCGCATTGATCCCGCCGGAATTCTTCGTCGGCGTCGACGAGCGTTTCGAACTGATGGCCGCGCCGGGCCTGGTCGATTCCATGGCGCACGGCCAGCGCCTCGCCGCCGATCCGGCATTGCGCAAGCTGATGCTGGGGCTTGGCGCCAACAAGGGCCTGCACGGCGTGGCGCTGTTCATGAACTCGCCCTCCTCGGTGATTGCAAAGGCGCCGATCCGCCACCTGGCCGACTTCAAGGGCAAGAAAATCCGCGTGCTCGCTTCGCCGTTCCAGGAGCAGCCGCTGGCGCGGCTCGGCGCGACGCCGGTGGCGATGACGCTCGGCGATGTGGTGCCGGCCATGCAGCAGGGCGCCATCGACGGCGCCATCGGCGGCATCGTGGTGTGGACGCCGATGCACTTCAATGATGCGGCCAAATACGTAACCGAGACCGGCCAGCCCGCCGTCTATGCGATCGTCGAAATCAGCAAGACCTGGTACGATTCGCTGCCGGCCGATCTGCAGACCATCATCGACAAGGACGCGGCCGCCGAGCAGGCCGCGATCATCCCCACCGCGGCCGAGATCGTCAGCAAGGCGCGCAAGGGTTGGACCGCCACCGGCGGCGAATTAATCAGCTTGCCGACCGACGAGCATACGGAATTGATGAAGACCTTTTCCAGCGCCGTCGCCGACGTGGTCAAGACCAAGCCGGCGATCGCCGACGCCTACAAGGTCGTGACCGACGCGGCGCAGCGCACCCGCTAAACAACAAATCGGACCGCTGGCGCCCTTGCCGTTGGGCGCCGGCGTTGCGGGAGGAAAGCATGAAGCGAAAGATCGCCATCGTCGGCGCCGGCGCGGTCGGCGGCTATAGCGGCGCCCATATGGTGCAAGCCGGCGAGGACGTGACCTTCATCGATCCCTGGCCGGCGCATGTCGAGCATATGCGCCAGCACGGGCTGCGCGTCACCCACGCCATGACCGAGCCGGAATTCACCGTGCCGGTGCGTGCGCTGCACGTGACGGATGCGCAGCAGCTTGCCAAGGAACCCCCGGTCGATATCGCCTTCGTCTGCATGAAGTCATACGACACCGCCTGGGCGACCATGCTGATCCGGCAATATCTGGCGGCCGACGGTTTCGTCGTCTCCTTGCAGAATTGCATGAATGAGGAGACCGTCGCCGGCGTCGTCGGCTGGGGCAAGACGCTGGGCTGCATCGCCTCAAGCATCACCGTGAACCTGCCGGAGCCCGGCCACATCCATCGCGGCGCCGCCAAGCATGGCGCCGCGCATACGGTATTTCGCGCCGGGGAAGTGCACGGCCGCATTACGCCGCGCGCCGAGGAAGTCCGCCGGCTCGTCGCTTACGCCGACAGCGCCAAGGTCACCAATAATCTCTGGGGCGAGCGCTGGTCGAAGCTGGTCGCCAACGCCATGCAGAACGGGCTTTCCGCCTGCACCGGCCTCGGCGGCGGCGACATGCTCAAGAACGATCCGATCCGCCGCTTCTCGACCCGGCTCGGCTCCGAGGCGATCCGCGTCGGCCAGGCGCTCGGCTTTCAACTCGAGGACGTGTTGCATCTGCCGCCGGAGACGATCGCGCGCGCCGGCGAAGGCGATGAAGCGGCGATGCACGCCTGCGACCAGCAGCGCATGAAGGACGCCGGCCGCACCGCGTCCGGCCAGCGCCCCTCGATGGGCCAGGACATGGCGAAAGGCCGCCGCACCGAGATCGAATTTCTCAATGGCCTGATCGTGCGCGAAGGCGAGAAGGCCGGCATCGCCTGCCGCGCCAATGCCGTGCTCACCGATCTGGTCAAGCGGGTCGAAAAAGGCGAGCTGAAAGCCGATCCCAGGCACATCACCGAGCTGCGATTGAACTAAACGGGGCCAATTGCATGCCCGGTGAGGTTGTGATTCAATTACGCCGCAACAAATAACATGGGGAGGCGACGGCCATGCCCATCACCGTCTATCCGGCCACGCCGGGCTTCGCTGCCGAAATCGGCGACGTCGATTTATCGGCGCCGCTGGCGCCGTCCGACGTCCGCGACATCAAGGCGGCATTCGCCGCCTATTCGGTCCTGATTTTCCCCGGGCAAGAGCTTTCGCAAGATCAGCATCTCGACTTCGCGCGCAATTTCGGACCGCTTGAGACCACGATTGCGCTGCATCGCAAGGACGCGCAGTTGCGCGTGCGCAAGGAGTTCGCCGACGTCTCCAATCTCGGTCCCGACAACGAGGTCTGGGGCAAGGACTCACGGCAGCGCATGTTCCAGCTCGGCAACCGGCTGTGGCACACCGACTCGTCGTTCAAGCGGCTGCCGGCACTGGCGTCGCTGCTCTATGCGCAGACCATCCCGCCGATCGGCGGCCACACCGAATTCACCGACGAGCGGGCGGCCTATGACGCGCTGCCCGAGGCCATGAAACGCCGCCTCGACGGCCTGGTCGCGGAACATTCGATCTTCAATTCGCGCGCCAAGCTCGGCTTCACCGATTTCAGCGCCGAAGAGATGCAGGGCATGCCGCCGGTGCCGCAAGTCTTGGTCCGCACCGTCCCCGAATCCGGCCGCAAATCGCTTTATCTCGCCTCGCACGCCGGCCGCATCCTCGGCATGGCGGATCAAGAAGGCCGAGCGCTGATCGAAGAATTGGTCGCGCATGCCACGCAGCGGCAATTCATCTATACCCATCGCTGGCGGGTGCATGACTTGGTGATTTGGGACAATCGCTGCACCATGCACCGCGGCACCGACTTCGATGATCTGCGCTGGAAGCGCGACATGCAGCGCGCCACCGTTTGCGACATCGCCAATTCCTGCGAACAGGCCGGCATCCGGATCGCCGCGGCGTAGAAAACTACTTTCAGCGGCGGCCGCCGACGACGATAAGAATTAGACCCGCGAGTGCGATGCCGGCGCCATAATAGATCCACTGCGTCTGGCCGATCATGAAGCTCGTGGCCGGCCAGGGCACCAGCCCCGAACCTTGCCCCATGAAGAGCAGGCCATTGGCCAACGCGAGTACACCGATAATGGTCAGAGATTTCATGCTCGTCTCACGTACCACGTAAGGGGGCAGCGCTCTAGAGTCTTTTCGTTTTTGATGGAATCAAAAACGGGCTCTAGCATTTTGACGGAGCATGATCTTTTTCCGAAAACCGGTACCCACTTTTCGGGATCATGCTCTAGCGGCGCGAAAGCAAGACCAGAACAAGCCCGATCACGGCGGTGATGCCGCCGTAATAGACCCATTGCCCCTCGCTGATCATAAAGCTCTCGGCCGGGTACGGAAAAGAGCCGGAGCCCTGGCCCATCCAGACCAGGCCGGCGAGAAGGAGAATGATGCCGATGATCCGAAGGGACGTCTTCATCGCCCGTCTCCCAGTTCGTCATGGCCGGACTTGTTCCAGCCGTCCACGGCTTCTTTGTTATTCCATACTATGAAAGACGCGGATGGTTAAGTCGACGTCGGCTTTCGCAAAACCAAACGGACATCGCCGTGAACAATCTCAAATCCGCGAATGACGCTTACCCGACGTAAGGCCGAGGATTTTATCGCAATGCACGTCGCACGTCGGCCACAGGTCACTCGGATATGCGCCAGCGCTTAGCCGCGAAGCGAGAACGGTCGAACGCCTCGGGCGTTGAGGATACGGTTGGCGAAAGGCCACGGAAATGGGCACCTACTGGAACAGCTTAAAGAAAGCGATACGTGACGACAGCATGTCGATAATGTTGTTTAGCCTTTTTCTGGTCTGCCTCATCGGCCAGGGTTTGTCAGGATGGTTCGCCTACGATCACTTGTTAAAGGTAGGGCATTTCCGCGAGATCGCCTTGGGCAGATATCTGGGCACTGGTAACTTCCTCGATGGCATCTTCAGCAACTGGCAGGCGGCGATCCTCCAACTGGCTGTATTGATTACCTTTGGTTCAGTGCTGCGCCAAAGGGGCGCGGCACATTCACGCAAGATGGAACCAACGAGCCATCGCACAATCGATTGGAAGCTCAGTCTTCGGCCGACCATGCATGAATAGCTTTACGCCAACTCACTGTCATTGGCTTTTCTCGGCCTCTTCCTGCTAATTTTCGTACTGCACGGTTTATTTGGCGAGTGGAAGTACAATGAAATTCAGCTACTTCATCATTTATCTCCAATATCATTCAGCTCCTATATCAGGTCATCGAGCTTCTGGTTTTCGGTTTTCCAGTGCTGGGAAGCGGAATTTTCGGCAATCGGTCTCTATATCGTCCTGAGTATATTTCTCCGACAGGAGAACTCGCCAGAGTCGAAGCCAGTGGGCGCGAGCGATGAACAGACCGGAGGGGCAAACGAATAGCCGATCGGAGGATAGACACTCAAGCAGCCCCTCACCGCGAACGGGCCGGCTCTCGCATCCGCGATGCGGTCCACACCGGCTGGCGGAACTAAACGGCGTCTGGTCACGCCGGCTACACAATTCTCCTCCGCGAGTCTGTCTTAACCGAAGTTCGCCGAGATTCCCTTTGCGAGGCTTATAAGTTCTTCCGCATGCCTTTCGGCGAACCTGGCGATGGAAAGATAGCTGCGTGGCCAGCGGATGCTGACCGCGCCGAAGCCGCGTTTCCCCGAGAGAATCGGCGCGGCAATGGCATGAAAGCCCGTTTGATCGGTCTGATTGACCAAGCGCCGCGCGTATCCGTTCTGGCGCACCGCCGCCAGTTCGTCAAACAGCCGCTGCGGTGAGATGCGGTAGCGCGCCAGCGCCCACAGCTCCTGATCGCGCAGCGCGTCGATCAGTTTCGCAACGCGTTCGTCGGAGAGCATCGACAGATAACAAAGCCCGCTGGCTGCGGCGAAAATATTGAGCTCCAGTTCCGGCCGATATGGATAGTTGAAACCGAACGGACTGATTGTGCATGTGGACTCGATGATCTGCATGCGTCCCTGATGGTGGACATGAAGGTCGAGCGGCCAGCCGATGCTGCCATTGACGCGCAGCAACAGGGGAGCCGCGACGTGAACAAGGCGGGCAACCCTGACCTGATGGGTCTGATCGCCGCGGGTCGGCGTGGTGACGTTGCTGCGATAGGCACCATCGCTCAAGCCGCGGCGAACGAAGTGCCGCCGCGTCAAAGTGTCAAGGAGACGCCGCAGCGTCGTCTTTGACAGGCCCGAGGCTCGATGCAGTTCGTGCAGCGCGCTCGGGCCACGCGCGGCGAGCAATTCGAGAATATCGATGGCCCGCTCGAGCGAGCGGGTTTTACTGACAACCGGCAAGAGATCGGCTCTCCTCTCGTGCCACTGTGCGGCACGCACGCAGTAATTCATTGCTCACGCCCGCGGTTTCGGCAAGGCTCTTCAAAATCGCCCGGAGGAACCGCCCCATCCATCGGTGCGGGCTGCTCCGGCACGTACCGGAGGGATCATTGAAACAGCCGAACTTTCTGTATTTCATCACCGATCAGCATCGCGCCGATTACCTCGGCTGCGCCGACCATCCGGTGCTGCGGACGCCGCATATCGACTCACTCGCCGCCGGCGGCGCGCGGTTCGACCGCTTTTTCGTCACCAGCCCGGTCTGCATGCCCAACCGGGCGACGCTGTTAACCGGCCGCTATCCCTCCGCCCACGGACTGCGCCACAACGGCAATCATCTCAGCCGGCGCGCCACCACTTTTGTCGAAGTGCTGCGCGAAGGCGGTTACAAGACCGCGCATATCGGCAAGAGCCACGTACAGCCGATGACCTCCCATCCGGCGGCGCCGCGGGTCGACTCTAAGACATTGGGCCTCCTGGACGAGGCGTGGAAAGATGACGACGGCGACTACGGCGAGGAAACGCCGGAGCGCTACGCCGGCACAACGCCTTACGCATTTAAGCTGCCGTATTACGGGTATGACCATGTCGACATGGTCACCAATCACGGCGACCAAGCCCATGGCCACTACGATCAGTGGCTGCGTTCGCGCTCCCCACAAGCGAATGCATGGCGCGAACGCGCCAATCAACTGCCGCATAACTACGAATGTCCGCAGGCTATCCGCACGCCAATCCCCGAAGAGCTTTACCCCACGAGTTTCATCCGCGACCGCGCGGTGGAATGGCTTGCCGGCACCAAAGGAGACGATCAGCCATTCTTTGCCTTCGTCTCCTTTCCCGACCCGCATCATCCGTTCACGCCGCCCGGAAAATACTGGGATCTTTACAAGCCTGAACAGTTCGAAGTGAAGCTGCCGTATGAAGCGCATCACAATCCGATACCGCCGCTGCGCTGGGCCCATGAACGCATGCTCGACCATACCCAGGAGACGCAGTCGCAGATCGCCTTCATGGCGACGGAACACCAATTGAAAGAGGCGATGGCGTTGACTTGCGGCATGATCACGATGATCGACGATGCCGTCGGCACGGTGCTGGACGCGCTCCGTGCAAGCGGACATTTCGACGATACCGTCGTGATCTTCAATTCCGATCACGGCGACTATCTCGGTGACTTCAATCTGCTGCTCAAGGGCGCGCTACCGTTCAAGAGCATTACCAACGTGCCGTTCATCTGGAGCGATCCGGCGGACCGCACACCGTCACTGCGCCATGCCTTGGCCTCGACCGCCGACCTCGCGCCGACCATCATCGGGCGCGCCGGACTGAAGCCCTATTGGGGTATCCAAGGCCGTTCGCTGATGCCGGCAATCCGTGACGATGCACAGCCGCACGACCGGGTCCTCATCGAGTTTCAGGACGGCGCGGCACGATTTGGCTTCCGCGAGCCTGCCTTTGTGCGAAGCCTCGTCACCGACACCCATCGCATTACCCTCTACAAGGGCGAGACCTGGGGCGAATTGTACGATCTCGTCGCCGATCCGGACGAAACCAATAATTTGTGGGACGAGCCGTCGCAGACAAAGACGCGGGCGCATCTGACGGAAATGCTCGTTCAAGCGATGATGGACGCGGTCGACCAAAGTCCGCGAGCGGTGCGTCGCGCATGAAGGAGTATAAAGAAAAACAGGAGGAGATGATGCGTTCGATCGGAGATCAGTTTACCGCGCCAATCCCGATGTCGCGGCGCGGCTTCGTGCTTTCGGGGCTGACAGGCGCGGCGCTTCTGCACACGCAAGCACACGCCGCAGACTTGCTGACATTCGTATCGCCCTTCGAGGCCGGGAGTGCCCCTGACTTATATACGCGCATCGTGGCGCCGGAAATCGGCAAACTCCTCGGTCGCACGACAGTGGTCGAGAACAAGCCGGGCGCCGCCGGCAATATCGCCGCCGAATATGTGGCGCGACGACCTGCCGACGGCTCGATGATCATGGTCGGAACAGCCGCCTTGTGCGAAATCAATCCTCTCGTCTTTGCCAATCTGCATTGGTCGATGAAGGACTTCACGCCACTGGTGAAAGGCGTGCAGTCGCCGCTCCTCCTGGTCAGCAATCCGAAGCTTCCGGTCAAGACGCTGGATCAGCTTGTCGACTACGTGAAGGCCCATCCCGGCAAACTCAATTACGCGTCCTACAATCCTGGAACCCCCAGCGATTTTCTCGGAGCGCAACTCAATCAGGTCTTTGGCCTCGACCTCGTTGCGGTACCCTATCGGGGTTCGGCGTCACAGGTGAGCGCACTCTTAGCGGACAATTCTCCGCTCGGCTTTGCCCAGACGCAAAACTCTTTGCCGTACATCAAGAACGGCAGCCTCAATGCTATTGCCATCACCGGCGACGAGCGTTTTCGGCTGTTGCCGGAGGTGCCGACTTTCCGCGAACTCGGCCATCCGGAATTGTCGGCAATGGTCTGGTTCGGCCTGCTGACTCAGGCAGCCACACCCAAGGACATCATCGCCAAGATGATCGACGCCAGCGTGAAGGCGCAGCAGGAACCCAGCGTTCGCACTCCGCTCTCGGCAGAGGGCTACGATCTTTCTAATGAAAGTGGCGAAGCTTTTGCCAAATCGATCGCCAGCGGCCGGAAGCATTGGGCGGCATTGGTCAAACTGACGGGCTTCAAGGCGTCCCCGTAGAGAGGAATGCGAGGCGAAGCCGGCGCAGGCGTCCAGGACGGATTTGCCATTCGTTATGGCAACCGAGCGGACGGAACAAGGTCGGACATTTCATAAGCCTATTCCAGAACGTCTTATCACACTTGGCATCAGTGCGCCGCATCCCAATTGTCGGCGGCCTTGGCTTCCACATGCAGCGGCACCGACAACGACATCGCGGGCATCGGCGCCTCGACCATCACCGCGGTAACGACCGGTAGCGTCTTTTCGACCTCGCCGTCCGGCACTTCGAAGACCAGTTCGTCATGCACCTGCAGCAGCATCCGTGCGGCGAGCTTTTTCTGCGCCAGCGTCGCATCCATGCGGATCATGGCGCGGCGGATGATGTCGGCGGCGGTGCCTTGCAGCCGCGCATTGACCGCGGCGCGCTCGTTGAACGCACGAATGGATGCATTTGACGCGCCGATATCGGGGTAGTGGCATTTGCGGCCGAACAGCGTGGTCACATAGCCATCCTTTTTCGCAGCCTTCTTGGTCTCCTCGATGAAATCGCGAATGCCGGGAAAACGCTCGAAATATTTTCTGATATAGGCGCCGGCTTCTTCACGCTCGATGCCGAGCTGATTGGCAAGCCCGAAGGCCGAGATGCCGTAGATGATGCCGAAATTGATCGCCTTGGCCCGGCGGCGAACCTCGCCCGGCATGTTCTTCACCGGCACGCCGAACATTTCCGACGCCGTCATGGCGTGAATGTCGAGCCCCTCGCGGAACGCCTTGCGTAGCTGCTCGATCTCGGCGATCTCGGCGAGAAGCCGCAATTCGATCTGCGAATAGTCGGCGGAGACGAGCTTGTGACCGGCATCGGCGATGAAGGCGCGGCGGATTTTGCGGCCGTCCTCGGTGCGGATCGGTATGTTCTGCAGATTCGGCTCCGACGACGACAACCGTCCGGTCGTGGTCGCGGCGAGCGCGTAGCTCGTATGCACGCGATGCGTCGTCGGATTGACGAAGCCGGGCAGCGCGTCGGTATAGGTCGATTTCAGCTTCGACACCTGGCGCCAGTCGAGAATCTTTTGCGGCAGCTTGTTGCCCTGCTCCGCCAGTTCTTCGAGGAGCCGCGCACCGGTCGCCCATTGGCCGGTCTTGGTCTTGGTGCCGCCGGTCAAGCCAAGCTTGCCGAACAGGATGTCGCCGATCTGCTTCGGCGAGCCGACATTGACCGTCTCACCGGCCAGCGTATTGATCTCGGCCTGGAGCCCCCCGCATTCCTGCGCGAACTCGCCGGACAGCCGGGATAGAATCTGGCGGTCGATGCGGATACCGCGCCGCTCCATGCGCGCGAGCACCTCCAAGAGCGGCCGCTCCAGCGTCTCATAGACGTTTGCCACACGCTCGGCGGCAAGCCGTGGCTTGAGCACGCGCCACAGCCGCAAGGTCGCGTCGGCGTCCTCGGCGGCGTATTCGGTCGCCTTGGCAATATCGACACTGTCGAACGTCAGCTTGCTCTTGCCGACCTTGGTGACTTCATTGAAATCGATGGTCTCGTGATCGAAGTAGCGCCGCGCCAAGGGGTCGAGACCGTGGTCGGAACGCCCGGCATCGACGACGTAGGACATCAGCATGGTGTCGTCGTAAGACGCGATTTCGATGCCGCGCAGAGCGAAAATCTGCCAGTCGAATTTCAGGTTCTGACCGATCTTGAGCACGCCGCGGTCTTCCAACAGCGGCTTCATGATCGCAAGCGCGTCGGTTTCGGAAAGCTGATCGGGCGTGATCTCGCCGGGGAACAAGCTATCTTTGCCGCCCTCGCCGCCGCGCCGATGCGACAGCGGCACATAGCAGGCCTCGTTCGGCGCGACCGCGAGCGAGAAACCGCATAGCTCGGCCTGCATCGGATCAAGGCTCGACGTTTCGGTATCGATGGCGAGCGTGCCGACATCGCAGGCGCGATCGGCCCAGGCTTTGAGCCGGTCGAGCGAGCGCACGGTTTCGTATTTCGAACGGTCGAATTTCTGATGGTGCGCGGTTTCGAACCGCGTTGCGGCGAGCATCTGCGGAGTAAGGACGCTGGCCGCGGGTGGGGACCGCTGCTCGGCACTTGTCCCCTCACCCGGCTCGGCCATTTCGGCCTCGCCGGCTTCCCCCGCCTGGGGAGGGGCGATTCCGCCCTTCCCTACAAGTTTGGTATCCGCCTCGATGTCGCTCGGATCGATCGAGGCAAACTCCGCGACGCGCCGGGTCAGCGACGAAAATTCCATCGCCCGCAGGAAGGCGATCAAGCGTCTGTAGTCGGGCTCATGCACGGCGAGATCGCCGATCGGCACGTCGAGCGTGACGTGGTCGTCGAGCGTGACGAGCTTCTTCGACAGGCGCGCCTTCTCCGCGTTCTCGATCAAGGTCTGGCGGCGCTTCTCCTGCTTGATTTCGGACGCGCGCATAAGCAGCGTTTCGAGATCGCCGTATTCGCCAATAAGCTGCGCCGCGGTCTTCACGCCGATGCCCGGCACGCCGGGCACATTATCGGTGGAGTCGCCGATCAGCGCCTGGACCTCGATGACCTTCTCCGGCGGCACGCCGAATTTCTCGATCACCTCGGCGCGGCCGATCCGCTTGTCCTTCATGGTGTCGAACATGACGACGCAGTCGTTGACGAGCTGCATCAGGTCCTTGTCCGAGGAGACGATGGTCGCCGTCGCGCCGGCCTCGCAGGCTTCGCGGACGTAAGTCGCGATCAGATCGTCGGCCTCAAAGCCCTTCTGCTCCAGACAGGGCAGATCGAAGGCCTGCACCGCTTGCCGGATCAGCGGGAATTGCGGCCGCAAGTCGTCGGGCGGGTCCGGCCGGTGCGCCTTGTACGCCGGGTACATGTCGGTGCGGAACGTCTTCTCCGACAGATCGAACACCACGGCAAGGTGCGTCGGCTTCTCCTCCGGCTTCATGTCGCGCAGGAGCTTCCACAGCATGTTGCAGAAACCGAACACCGCATTGAGCTGCAGCCCGTCCGACTTGCGTGCGATCGGCGGCAGCGCATGATAGGCGCGGAAAATGTAGCCGGAGCCGTCGACCAGAAAGACGTGGTCGCCTTTTTTCAAAGGCTTCGCGGCAAGCTGCGGTCTGGCCGGCTTCGGCGGGGCTTTTTGTGCTGCGGGCATGGCGACGGGTAATATAGGAGTTTGGCGTCATTCCGGAAGCCGAATACCGGAGGTTATCCTCGTCATTGCGAGCGAAGCGAAGCAATCCAGTGTTAAAGCAAGACTTCTGGGTTGCTTCGTCGCTTCGCTCCTCGCAATGACGCGGAAAAGCGCATGAACGACTTCCCCCTGCCGATTGACGCCGCGCTGCCGGGCCTGAC
>JBAQHW010000118.1:0-4736 GCA_049288525.1 Xanthobacteraceae bacterium | reverse complement strand
GATCAGGGGCTCGGCTTCAAGGGCCGCGGTGACTGCCGCGGCAAAGCCGTCACGGTCGACGGCCAGCGCGCTGCCGGCCGGCAGCTTGTGCAGGTCGGCGGTCGCCATCGTCAACGAGCCGAGGCGCCGCATCTCGGCATGCAGGAGCCCGATGGCGCTGCTTTCGGCATCGTCGGAGCGGAACGAGTTGGAACAGACCAGTTCGGCGAAATGGCCGGTCTTGTGCGCGGCGGTACCGCACGAAGGGCGCATCTCGTGCAGCACCACGGACACGCCACGCCGGGCGAGTTGCCAGGCTGCTTCCGAGCCCGCAAGTCCGCCGCCGATAACATGAACTGGTTGAAAAGAGCGCATAGGCCATCTCATTAAGCGCATCGCGGTTGGCCGGCAATGAGGCCGCTTGCGAGTGGTGTTGGCGCAAAAAGGCGCATCTGCTATAGCCGGGAACCTGATCGTCCCTTTGAAGCGAGTTCCCAATGTCCGTCGACGCCGCGACCGTCCGCCGTGTGGCGCATCTGGCGCGAATTGCCGTTACCGAGGACGAGGTTGAGAACCTGCGCGGCGAGCTCAACGCCATTCTCGCCTTTGTCGAGCAACTCGGCGAGGTTGACGTCGCGAGCGTCGAGCCGATGACATCGGTCACGCCGATGGCAATGAAGATGCGCGAGGATAAGGTCACCGACGGAGGCATTGCCGAGGACATCATCGCCAATGCGCCCGTTCACGAGCACCACTTCTTCCTCGTCCCCAAGGTGGTGGAATAGCCATGTGCCTTGCCTGTGAACAAGATGCGATCTGGCTCGCTTATCTCGATAGCCAGGGTCTCCTCACGCCGGACGATCCGGCTGCTGTCGATGCGCTGTTTTCGGCATTTCCGGTGCGGCCGCTGCCGGTGCAAGCCGATTGGGACGCACCGACGCCCGAGGCGCCCGCCATGACGACTGCGAAGTCGTCGGCGAAGGCATCGTCAAAGTCGAAACCGAAGCCGGCGGCAAAAAATTCGTTTTCCTGCGACGATCCTACTGGCGAATGACCGATCTCACGGCGCTCACCTTGGCGCAGGCGCGCGAGGCTTTGCGCAAAAAACAGTTTTCCGCACTTGAACTGGCCGAGGCTCATCTCGCAGCGATCGAGCGCGCACGCGCCCTGAATGCGTTTGTGCTGGAAACACCGGATCGCGCCCGCGAAATGGCGCGTGCTTCCGACGCTCGCCTGGCGAAAGGCGAGGGCGGCCTGCTCGAAGGCCTGCCGCTCGGTATCAAGGATTTGTTCTGCACGGCCGGGATCAGGACGACGGCGTGTTCTCATATCCTTGACGATTTCACTCCGACCTACGAATCGACGGTCACCGCCAATCTGTGGCGCGACGGCGCGGTGCTCCTCGGCAAGCTCAACAACGACGAATTCGCCATGGGATCGTCGAACGAGACGTCTCATTTCGGTCCCGTCGTCTCGCCATGGCGGCGGCGCGGGTCCGACTCGAAACTTGTTCCTGGCGGTTCTTCCGGCGGTTCAGCGGCGGCGGTCGCCGCCGGACTTTGCGCCGGCGCCACCGGCACCGACACCGGCGGCTCGATCCGCCAGCCGGCGGCGTTTTGCGGCATCGTCGGATTAAAGCCGACCTACGGGCGTTGCTCGCGCTGGGGCATCGTCGCCTTCGCCTCGTCGCTCGATCAGGCCGGGCCGTTTGCGCGCACCGTACGCGACTGCGCCGTTCTGCTGCGGTCGATGGCCGGCAACGATCCGAGGGATACAACCTGCATCGATCTTCCGGTGCCCGATTACGAAAAGGCGGCCGGCGCTTCCGTCAAAGACATGCGCATCGGTATTCCGAAGGAATACCGCATGCCCGGAATGGCGGCGGAAATCGAACAACTATGGCAGCAGGGCGCACAGTGGCTCAAAGATGCCGGCGCGCAACTGGTCGATGTTTCGTTGCCCATGACCAAATACGCGCTGCCGGCCTATTATATCGTGGCGCCGGCTGAGGCATCGTCGAATCTCGCCCGCTATGACGGTGTGCGCTATGGCCTGCGCGTGGGAGGCCGCGACGTCATCGACATGTATGAAAAGACCCGCGCCAAAGGCTTCGGCAAGGAAGTGCGCTGCCGCATCATGATCGGCACCTATGTTTTGTCTGCCGGCTACTATGACGCCTATTACCTGCAGGCGCAGAAAGTGCGCAGCCTGATCAAGCGCGATTTTGAAGCGTGTTTCGCCGACGGCATTGACGCCATCCTGACGCCGACGACGCCGACGGCGGCATTTGCTATTGGAGAAAAGGGACGCGCCGATCCGATCGAAATGTATCTTAACGACGTCTTCACGGTGACGGTGAACATGGCCGGCCTGCCGGGTATCTCGGTGCCGGGCGGCCTCGATGCCCAGGGCCTGCCGCTCGGACTGCAATTGATCGGCCGCCCATTCGAAGAAGAAACGCTGTTCTCGCTCGGCGCTGTTATCGAGCAAGCGGCCGGGAGTTTCCATCCCGAGCCGTGGTGGTGCTGATCCTCATGCGTCGTTTGCCGTCGTGGCACCGAACGGCGGCACGCCCTTGCCGTCTTTGCGCGGCGGCATTTCCAGGATTTCATTGCGCTTTCGCGGCATTGCCTCCGGGTGCTCGCGTTGCAGGAAGTCGATCAGCTTCTCGCGAACCTCGGCGCAGAGGTTGGATGTATTTGCGGCATTGTCGGCGCTCAGGAGAACGCGAACTTCGATCGCCTGAGCGCTGGCATTGGTCACCTGCACATTGATGACTTTACCGCTCCCCTGCTTTGATCCGGCAACGATTTCCTTGGCTTTCTCGCGAACACGCTCGATCGGGGCGGCATAGTCGAGGTAGAGCAAGACGTAGCCCATGTTGGCTGCCGCGTGCCGCGTCCAGTTGTAGAACGGCTGCTGGATGAAGAAATTGAGCGGCACGATCAGACGGCGCAAATCCCACAGCCGGATCACCACATAAGTGGCGTTGATTTCTTCGATCCAGCCGTACTCGTTTTGCACGGTCACGGCATCTTCCAGCCGGATCGGCTGGGTTACTGCAATCTGGACACCGGCGATCATATTGCTCAGCACCGGCTGGGCGGCGAGACCGAAGACAACGCCGGCGGCGCCGGCGGAGGCGAACAGGCTCACGCCGTATTGGCGGACCGCAGCGAAAGTCATCAGCGCAAAGCCGACCGTGACCAGAACGATCACGGTATCGATTGCCCGCATCAGCACGCGGACCTGGGTGATGTGCTTGCGCGCCAGAAGGTTGTCTTCGACGTCGATGCGAAATTTGAGCAGATAAAGATTGGCGCCGATATGAACGACGGTCAGCGCGATCCAGCCGAGCAGGCAAATGGTCGTCAAGGCGAGCATCCGGACCAGCAAAGACTTGGTGTCAGGTCCGAGCGGCGCGGTCGGCAGCGCAAGCGCCAGCGCAACGAGCAGCAGCGCCAGCCGCGTCGGATTTTTGGTCGCTCTCAGGATGGTCTGAAGATAGGGCCGCCGTCCGTGAAAAAGCCGATTGAGCGACGCCAGAATTGCGGCGTGAATCAGCCATGCCGCCACCACCGCGCCTGCCAAGATGATAAGCGAGACTGCCCAGGGCGGCACGAACGACAATGCGTTGCCGAATTCAATCAACTTGATTTGAATATTTTGTAGAATATCTTGGCCCATGAAACTGCTGCCCAGCTCTTTTCGGATACGGAAGAAAACGCCCGAGAATTCAAGCGGTTTCATCGCTATTTGGCGTGAAATCGGCGCCGTTCTCCTGGACACGCGCATTGCAAACTGGCATTACGGCCGCGATGAAATTTTGGTGAGCTGGCGGCGATGAAGACCTTTCTGCTGCGCTTATTCACTTGGTGGAACGGCCAGACTTTCGGCACGCAGTGGTCGACGTGGCTCTACGGCGAATTCGTCGGTGACGACGAATTCGGCAATCGCTATTACCGGACCAAGGGCGGCAAGATCGATCCGGCACTCCTCTTTGAGCGCCGCTGGGTGATTTACCGCGGCGTGGCCGAGGCCTCCACGGTGCCGCCGAGCTGGCACGGCTGGCTGCATCACGTCGTCGATATTCCGCCGACGCGGGAAGACGCAAAGGCATACCCGTGGGAGAAGCCGCATCAGCCGAACCTGACCGGCACGCCCGCCGCCTACCGGCCAAGCGGGTCGACGCTGGCCCAGGGCCGCCGGCCAAAGGCGACCGGCGACTACAAGGCGTGGGTTCCCTAGAACGGTTAGAAGTCGATCGGGTCGAAGCGTCACTGCCGATGGTCCACTGCCGATCCCTGGTTTCGCCTTATTCGGCATGTTAACGGGGCTGGGCACGGGAAGCCGCCTCCAAGCAGGCCGCACAGGGTTTATGCTCCGAATCGCCGCACTCATCGTCCTGATCGGCGTGACGTTTACCGCTGGGCCGGTCGAGGCTCAGTTCGGCAATACTGACGATTCGCCGCCGCGGCCGCCGGCTGACATCCCGAATGCAGGCTTTCCGCCGCAACCGCCTCCTGTCGGCTATCCGGGACAATACCCAGCGCAGCAGCAATATCCGCCGCCGCAGCAATACCCATCGCAGCAGCAATATCCGCCGCAACAACAATATCCGGCCCAGCAGTATCCGGCGCAGCAACAGCCCGCTGCGCAGCAGCAACGTCCGCTGGCGCCGAGCCCGGTGGCGCGCGCTCCTTCGGGCATACAGGCGCAGCCTTTGCCGCCGCCTCCCGGCGCTTCGGTTGCACCCG
>JBAQHW010000117.1:0-10499 GCA_049288525.1 Xanthobacteraceae bacterium | reverse complement strand
CTTCGCCGCCAAGGAGGCCTGCGCCAAGGCGCTGGGAACCGGCCTGCGCGCCGGCGTGTGGTGGCGCGATATGGGCGTCGTCAACTTGCCGGGAGGCCGGCCGACCATGGCGCTGACCGGCGGCGCCGAGCGCCGGCTGCAAAAGATCACTCCGCCGGGCTACGAGGCGCAGATCGACGTCACCATTACCGACGAAGGACCCATGGCCCACGCCTTCGTGGTAATCTCGGCGATTCCCATGCAAGGCCAAAGGGTGCCGGAACCGGGCGCCGATTTATCGCAGAGCGGTCGATGAAAATTTTGTCGCCCGCTGTTTCATCGGCTTAAGCCAATGAAGTTACAGGTAAAATTCGAGCGGTGCGGCCGCCGCGGCCAAATCCCCGTGCAATTGCGTTGCTGCCATTGCAAAGGCTACAAAGTCGCCGGCGGGCACATGACATGCGAGATGACGGGCCGATGAGCGTGCAGACAGGGACCAAGCGGAAAGAAGGGGGCTTCGCCGAAACGGTGCGCGTGGTCTTCCACGCCTTGATCATCGCCGTCGTCATCAGGACGTTTCTATTTCAACCCTTCAATATCCCGTCCGGCTCGATGATCCCGACGCTTTTGGTCGGCGACTATCTGTTCGTTTCCAAATATTCGTTCGGCTACACGCATTATTCCTTTCCGTTCTCGCCGGACCTTTTCTCCGGCCGCATTTTTGCGTCGCAGCCGAAGCGCGGCGATGTGGTGGTATTCCGGCTGCCCAAGGACGACAGCATCGACTACATCAAGCGGCTCGTCGGGCTGCCCGGTGACCGCATCCAGATGATCGACGGCGTGCTCAACATCAATGGCACGCCGGTCAAGCGCGAGCGCATCGACGACTACGTCACCGACGACGACGGCGTCGTTCAGCGCGTCAAGCGCTTTCGCGAGACGCTGCCGAACGGTGTCAGCTACACGACCATCGATCTCACCGACAACGGCTTCTACGACAACACGCCGGTTTATACCGTTCCGGCCGATCATTATTTCATGATGGGCGACAATCGCGACAACTCGACCGACAGCCGCGTGCTCAGCCAGGTCGGCTACGTGCCGTTCGAAAATCTCATCGGCCGGGCGCAGATCATCTTTTTCTCGATCCGCGATGACAGCCATGCCTGGGAAGTGTGGCGTTGGCCCTGGGCGGTGCGCTGGAACCGGCTGTTCACGCTGGTGCGATGAGCGGCCGCCAGAAAAAAAAGCCTGCCATAGCCAGCGAGTCGCCTGCTGCCGAACCCGAGGCGGCGGGCGCGGAGCGCAAGGCCGCCGAAACCAAGGCTGTTGAAGCCAATGGCGCCGAAGCCAACAGCGCTGGAGCCAAGAGCGCCGGAGCCAAGAGCGCCGACGGCAAAACCGCACCAGCCAAAAAAGCCGAATCCAAGCCGACACCGCTGGCGCGCCGGCGCAAGCGCGCGGCCACCGAACTTGAAACCCGCGTCGGCTATCACTTTAACGATGCCGCGATGCTGGAGAGCGCGCTCACTCATATTTCGGCGCTGCGGGGCGGCAACCGCGCCAACAGCTACCAGCGGCTCGAATTCCTCGGCGACCATGTGCTGGGGCTGGTGATTTCCGACATGCTGTATCGCGCCTATCCCAAGGCCGACGAAGGCGAGCTGTCGCGGCGGCTGGCAGATATGGTGCGCAAGGAGACCTGCTACGAGATTGCGCGCGCTATCGATCTCGGCGCCGCTCTTCGTGTCGGCTCGTCGGAAGCCAATGCCGGTGCGCGCTCGCGCATTGCAATCCTCGCTGATGTCTGCGAGGCGCTGATCGGGGCGGTCTATCTCGACGGCGGCTACAAGGCCGCCGAAGGATTGGTTGAGCGTCTGTGGGAGGTGCGGCTCAAGGCCACCGCGCCACCGCTGCGCGATCCGAAAACCGTGCTGCAGGAATGGGCGCAGGCGCGCGGCTTGCCGACGCCGGTCTATCGCGAGATCGCGCGCTCCGGCCCCGATCATAACCCGGAGTTCCGTGTCGCCGTCCAGCTGCCGGCCCTGGCGCCGGCCGAAGGCTCGGGCCGCTCCAAGCGCGCCGCCGAGCAGGCCGCAGCGGCGGCCATGCTGGCGCGTGAAGGCGTCCGGCCGGCGCAATCCAATGGCTGAGCCTGCCGAAGCCGACAGGCGCGCCGGCTTTGTCGCGCTCATCGGCGCGCCGAATGCCGGAAAATCGACGCTGCTCAACGCGCTGGTTGGCACCAAGGTCTCGATTGTCACGCCGAAAGTGCAGACCACGCGATCGCTCATTCGCGGCATCGCCATCGCCGGCCCGGCCCAGCTCATTTTCGTCGATACGCCGGGAATCTTTTCCCCCCGCCGCCGGCTTGACCGCGCCATGGTCGGTAGCGCCTGGGCGAGCACGGCCGACGCCGACGTCGTCGCGCTTTTGATCGACGCCAAGAAAGGCATCAAAGAGGACGAGGAGGCGATTCTGCGCCTCATCGGCGAGGTACGGGCGCCCAAGGTCCTGGTGCTCAACAAGGTCGATCTGGCCGACAAGCCTGCGCTGCTCACGCTCGCGCAGACGCTCAATGAAAAAACAGGCTTCGCCGCGACGTTCATGATCTCGGCACGCTCGGGCGACGGCGTCGCCGATCTCAAAGCCTGGTTCGCCGGCCATGTGCCGCCGGGCCCGTGGCTTTATCCGGAGGATCAGATCTCCGACGCGCCGCTGCGCCAGCTGGCCGCCGAAATCACCCGCGAAAAGCTCTATCTGCGCCTGCACCAGGAATTGCCGTACCAGTCAACGGTGGAAACCGAAGTCTGGAACGAGTTGAAGAATGGCGCGGTGCGCATCGAGCAGATTATTTATGTCGAGCGCGAGAGCCAGCGCAAAATCGTGCTCGGCAAGGGCGGCCAGGCCATCAAGGCGATCGGTGCCGCAGCCCGGGCCGATATTGCGGTGGCGATCGAGCAGCCGGTGCACTTGTTCCTGCATGTCAAAGTGCGCGAAGGCTGGGGCGACGATCCGGAGCGCTACCGGGAGATGGGACTGGAGTTTCCGAAGGAATGACTAGTGGAGCGGATTTGACATTCGCTACCTACCCAGCCGCAAACTCGTGAAGCGAATGTCAAATCCAAAAGCTCCACTAGGACTGAGATTTGCTAATGGTCCTTTGATTCTAACATTCGCATAATGGCATGCCGGACAGGGGTGCGAATGTTAGAATCGGACCACTAGCCCATGCAATGGACCGATGAAGGCATCGTGCTGGGCGTCAAGCGCCATGGCGAGACGAGCGTCATCCTCGAACTGATGACGCGCGAGCATGGCCGCCATCTCGGTCTGGTGCGCGGCGGCGCCGGCACGCGGCTGCGCGGCGTGCTGCAACCGGGCAATGCGCTCGGCGCCACCTGGCGGGCCCGGCTCGACGAGCATCTCGGGCATTTCACGATCGAGCCGCTGAATTTGCGCGCCGGCGGTTATCTTGACGCCGCCCACGCCGTGCACGGCGTTATACATCTGGCCGGCCTGTGCCGGCTGCTTGCTGAACGGGAGCCGCATGCGGCGGTCTTTGCGGCACTGGAAACGATTCTGGATTGCCTGCACGATCCGCATGTCGCGGCGCCGATGATCGCACGCTTCGAGCTTAATTTCCTGGCCGAGCTTGGGTTTGGCCTCGATCTTTCGAGTTGTGCCGCAACCGGCGCGACCGACGATCTGATCTACGTTTCGCCCCGCTCCGGGCACGCCGTGTCGCGCAGCGCCGGCGAAGCCTATCGCGATCGGCTGATGCGGCTACCGGCATTTCTGCATGGCGACGACGCACAATCCTATTCTGCGGCCGAACTGGCGGACGCTTTCGCGCTCACCGGCTTTTTCCTCGATCGCCACGCCTTCGCGCCACGCGGCATGCCGGTACCGGAGGCGCGCGCCCATTTCGTCACCGCCCTGACGCGCGTTCTTCAGTAAGCCGCCGATTCGGCGCGAACTGAAGCGCGAGTGCGGCAAAGACCGCGACGACGCTCATTCAATCTTGCCGCCAATCGGGGCAACTCTTGGTTCTGCAACGCAAATTCTTTTGAGGCGGAAGGCATGGCTACGCAACGCCATTTCAGGCAGCTTGTTCGGATGTCGCAACAGGGGTAGCGCTCAAACGCATGAATAAGAAAGTGATTCCCCCCGTGCCGGACAATGTGCAGGACATCGCGCTGCGCGAGGCGCTGGAAGAACGCTACCTTGCCTATGCGCTCTCCACCATCATGCACCGCGCGCTGCCGGACGCGCGCGACGGGCTCAAGCCGGTGCACCGGCGCATTCTTTACGGCATGCGGCTGTTGCGCCTCGATCCCGGCTCGGCATTTAAGAAGTCGGCGAAAATCGTCGGCGACGTGATGGGCAATTTCCATCCGCATGGCGACCAGGCCATCTATGACGCCCTGGTCCGGCTGGCGCAAGATTTTGCCTCGCGCTACCCGCTGGTCGACGGCCAGGGCAATTTCGGCAACATCGACGGCGATAATGCCGCCGCTTACCGCTACACCGAAGCGCGCATGACCGACGTCGCGCGGCTTCTGCTCGACGGCATCGACGAGGATGCGGTCGACTTTCGTCCGAGCTACGACGGCGTGATGCAGGAGCCGGTGGTCCTGCCGGCGGCTTTTCCCAATCTGCTCGCCAACGGCGCCCAGGGCATCGCGGTCGGCATGGCGACGTCGATCCCGCCGCATAACGTCGCCGAATTGTGCGAGGCCGCGCTTTATCTCATCGAGCAGCCGAACGCGCGATCGAAGACGCTGCTCAAATATATTCCGGGGCCGGATTTCCCGACCGGAGGGCTCGTCGTGGATCCGCCCGCGGCCATTGCCGAAGCCTACGCCACCGGCCGCGGCTCGTTCCGCGTACGGGCGCGCTGGAAAACTGAAGACACCGGCCGCGGCACCTTTCTGATCGTCGTCACCGAGATTCCCTGGCAAGTGCAGAAAATGCGCCTCGTCGAGCGCATCGCCGAATTGATCAACGAGAAGAAGCTGCCGCTGCTGGCCGATATGCGTGACGAGTCGGCCGAGGACGTGCGGCTGGTCTTGGAGCCGCGCTCGCGCTCGGTCGATCCGGCGCTGCTGATGGAGAGCCTGTTCAAACTTACCGAACTCGAGAGCCGCGTGCCGCTCAACATGAACGTGCTTGTTCATGGCCGGGTGCCGAAAGTGCTGGGATTGGCCGAAGCGCTGTCGGAATGGCTTGCGCACCGCCGTGACGTTCTGTTGCGCCGGTCGCGCCATCGCCTCGGTGAGATAGAGCATCGCCTCGAGGTTTTGGGGGGCTATCTCGTCGCCTATCTGAACATCGACAAGGTTATCAAGATTGTCCGCCAGGAGGACGAGCCGAAACCGGTCCTGATGAAGACGTTCAAATTGTCGGATGTCCAGGCTGATGCCATCCTCAATATGCGGCTGCGCAATTTGCGCCGGCTGGAGGAGATGGAAATCCGGCAGGAAGACAAGAGTCTACGTACCGAGAAGAAATCGATCGAGGAGCTTCTGCGGTCCGAAAAACAGCAATGGAACAAGATCGCCGGCGATATCAAGGAGCTGCGCGACAAATTCGGGCCGAAGACGCCGCTCGGCAAACGGCGCACCGGCTTCGCCGAGGCGCCGGCGCACGATGAGGCAGCGATCGAGGAGGCGCTGGTCGAGCGCGAGCCGATCACGGTCGTCGTTTCCGAGAAGGGCTGGATTCGCGCACTACGCGGCCAGGTCGGCGATCTGACCAATCTTGTCTTCAAGACCGACGATGGATTGAGGCTTGCGTTCTTCGCCGAGACCACCTCAAAACTTCTGGTCTTCGCCACCAACGGCCGCTTCTACACCATCGATGCCGCCAAATTGCCGGGCGGGCGCGGCCACGGCGAGCCGATCCGGCTGTTCATCGAGCTCGAACAGGATACCGATGTCGTTTCGGTGTTCCGCTACCAGGGCGGCCGCAAGTTCATGGTGGCGAGCCGGCAGGGCCGAGGCTTCATCGTGCCGGAGGACGAGTGCATGGCCAACACCCGCAAGGGTAAACAGGTGCTCAACGTCAAGGCGCCTGACGCCGCCCGCGTCATCGCGACGGTGGAGGGCGAACTCGTGGCCGCCATCGGCGAGAACCGCAAGATAGTGGTTTTCCCCCTCGATCAAGTACCGGAGATGACGCGCGGCCGCGGCGTGCGATTGCAGCGCCACAAGGATGGCGGGCTTTCCGATCTGAAGACCTTCGAGGTCGAAAAGGGCCTGAGCTGGACGGACAGCGCCGGACGCGGCTTCAATCTGACGCTCAAGGAGCTCGCCGACTGGCGCGGCAACCGCGCCGACGCCGGGCGGCTGGCGCCGAAGGGATTTCCGAAGAGCAATAAGTTCGACGACTCCGGCGACCGTGCCGCACCTGACGCCGGCGCCGACGGTTCCTAGACCATGATCCGATGAGATCGAATCGGATCACGGTCTAGGATTCCTTACTGGAGCATGACTTTTCGGAAAACCGGTTCCCACCCTCGGATCAAGTCCGAGGGCAGACTTTTTCCGGATCATGCTCAAACCGGAATAGTTCCAATCCACTGCTTTGGATTAGCCAAGCATCAATTCTGTTCGCGGAAACGCCCCGCATGGTGCGTGAATACGCGGACAATTTCCGAATTATTCAAATGCCGCGCGTTAGGGGCTAGGCAGGGTGTCGTTTGCCCCGTCCATTGGAATTGCGGGTGCCATGCGCGTTCGACAAATCAACTGGAGCAAGCAGTCGGGGTGGACCGGAGCCGAAGGCCCGTCGAAGGATGCTTCGCTGGTGCTTTATTTCGGCGGCCGCGAAGCCTTGGCTTGCGGCGCTCGCTACAATGAGCTGCGGCAATCTTTTCCCGACGCCCATATCGTCGGCTGCAGCACCGGCGGACAGATCAGCAAGGATGATATCAGCGACGACGAAGTGGTCGCCGCGGCCATCGGCTTCGACGCGACCAAACTACGCTTGAGCCGGCAGGAAATCACCGATCCGCGCCATTCCAGACAGTGCGGCGAGGCCATCGGGCGCGATCTTTTCGCCGACGATCTCGCCGGCGTTTTCGTGCTGTCCGACGGATTGAACGTCAACGGCAGCGAACTGGTCGCGGGCTTCCGCGAGGTCATCAGCGCCGATACGCCGCTGACCGGCGGCCTTGCCGGCGACGGCGCCGATTTCAGGCAAACTTTGGTCGGGGCCGACTGCGTGCCGCGCGCACGCACCGTTGCCGCGGTGGGCCTTTACGGATCCGCCATCCGCGTCGGGCACGGCTGCGCCGGCGGCTGGGATTTGTTCGGCCCGCGCCGGAATGTCACGAAATCCGCCGGCAATGTTCTGTTCGAGCTCGATGGCAAGCCTGCGCTCGATCTCTACGAGCGCTACCTCGGACCGGAGGAGTCCAAAGGCCTGCCGGGTTCGGCGCTTTTGTTCCCGATCCAGGTTCACGACGCGGAAAAACCGGAGACCGCGGTGGTCCGCACGGTATTGGCAATCGATCGTACGGCAGGTTCGATGACATTTGCCGGCGATATTCCGCAAGGCTGGACGGCGCAATTCATGCGCGGAAATTTGGATCGGTTGGCCGCCGGCGCGGCCGAGGCGGCCCGGCAGGCGCGCGAGGGAGTGTGCGCCAACCATAAGAACGAGATTTTCTCGATTCTTGTCAGCTGCATCGGCCGGCGCCTGTTGATGGGGCAGCGCGCCAACGATGAGGTCGAGGCGGCCGGCGCCGCGCTCGGCCGCGATACGCCGCGTGTCGGTTTCTATTCCTACGGCGAGATTTCGCCGCATGCGCAATCCGGCCTGTGTGAACTGCACAATCAGACGATGACCGTCACCACTCTTACCGAGGTCGCCTGACGGCGCATTTTCGACGAAAGGCGACCAGGGTGCACAGGCTCTTCGCAAAGCAGCTCGCCAAGGCGGCCGACCGGACAGGATCGGTCGAACTGCCGAAGCTGTCCAAGCTTGTGATCGCGGCCTACGAGGAATTCGATCGCGATCGCACGCGCACCGATCGGTCGATCTCGCTCATGATCGAAGAACTCGACCAGATTCAGCGCAATCTCGAACGGACGGTCGTCGAACGCACCAAGGAACTGAGGGCGCGAGAGGCGGAGCTGCAGGCGCAGAACCTACGCATCGATGCCGCTCTTTCCAACATGTCGCAGGGCTTGGCGATGTATGACGCCGAGGCGCGGCTGGTGCTGTGGAACGAGCGCTTTGTCTCGATGTACAATTATGGCGCCGATGAAATTCGTGCCGGCATGCCGCTGCTTGAGCTCATCAGACTGCGGTCGACCAACGGCACTTTCGCCGGCGACCCCGATGAATATGCCAAAAGTCTGGTTGCCCAGCTCCGCGTCGGCCAGGCGACCAGCCAATTTGCGGAATTGCCGAACGGCCGCACCGTCGCGATCACGCGGCAGGCGATGGCGAACGGCGGCTGGGTGGCGACACATGAGGACGTTACCGAGCGTCGCCAAGCCGAAATGAAGATCGCGCACATGGCACGGCACGACGCGCTGACCGATTTGCCGAACCGCGTGCTGTTGCTGGAGCGATTGAACGACGCGTTGGCGCAAGTGGAGCGCGGCGAGCAGTTGGCCGTGCATTATCTCGACCTCGATCTGTTCAAGAACGTCAACGACTCGCTCGGGCATCCGACCGGGGACGAGCTGTTGCGGCTGGTGGCGCAGCGGTTGCGCGCCTGCGTGAAGGAAACCGATACGATCTCGCGCGTCGGCGGCGACGAATTTTTCGTCATTCAAACCGGCATCGGCAACGCCTCGGACGCCGAACGCCTGGCGCGCCGAATTGCCGAGGCGGTGCGGCTTCCGTATGACCTGCACGGGCATTCGGTGGTGATCGATGCAAGCATCGGCATCGCACTGGCGCCCGACGATGGCAAGGATGCCAACGAGCTGCTCAAGAACGCCGACATGGCGCTCTACGGCGCCAAAGCCGATGGCCGCGGCATCTACCGGTTCTTCGAGCCGGAGATGGATGCCCGCATGAAGGATCGCCGGGCGCTCGAAGTGGCGCTGCGCCGCGGCTTCGATAACAACGAGTTCGAGCTCTATTATCAGCCGGTCGTCAATCTCGGCCGGGATCAGGTGCGTTGCTGCGAAGCGCTGCTGCGCTGGCACCACCCGGAACGCGGCATGGTTTCGCCGGTCGAGTTCATCCCGGTCGCCGAGGAAATCGGCCTGATCGTGGTGCTGGGCGAACGCACCATTCGCTGGGCGTGCCGCGATGCGGCCCTCTGGCCGGACGACGTCTGTGTCGCGGTCAACCTGTCGCCGACCCAGTTGGCGAGCAAGTCGCTGCTGCCGACCGTGCTGAGCGCGCTGGCATCGTCCGGTTTGGCGCCGCAACGCCTGGAGCTGGAAATCACCGAGGCGGTGCTGATGCAGAACAGCGAAGTGAACTTGCGCACGCTGCACCAATTGCGCGCGCTTGGCATCAAAATCTCGATGGACGATTTCGGTACCGGCTATTCGTCGCTCAGTTATCTGCGCAGCTTTCCGTTCGACAAGATCAAGATCGACCGCTGCTTTATCAAGGGTCTCGGCGAGGGCTCCGAATCCGACGCCATCGTGCAAGCGGTTGCCGGGCTCGCCGAAAGCCTCGGCATGACGACGACGGCCGAGGGCGTCGAGACCCGCGAACAGCTTGATCTGGTCCGCGAGCTGGGCTGCACCGATGTGCAGGGCTTTTATTATAGTCCGCCGGTGCCGGCCCGCGAGCTGGCCGAGTTCCTCAAGCCTGACCGGAAGACCGCGGCGGCCTGACCGAGTGGCTGGTCACGGTCGTGTTCGTCGACCTGCGCGGTTCGACGACGCTGGGCGAAGCCCGGCTGCCCTACGATGTGTTGTTCATTCTCAATCATTTTTTTTACGAAACGACCAAAGCGCCCGTCGCTACACGCAGGCATTATTCGCAATTCACCGGCGATGGCCTGATGGCGCTATATGGCCTGTCCGCCGATCCGGCGGGTGGAGGCTGCCGACGCGATGCGGGGCGCGCGCGAAATGCTATCGCGGCTTTATCAGCTGAACTTTCAAACACCCGGTGGAATTCTAAGCGCTGGAGTCGCTCGATAGTCTGCCGATCTGAACCGATCCGACAGACAAAGGCGGTCGCCCGTTGCGGAGCAAGCCGCCTGCCTCAATTTGCGGCACCCGGATAGAGTGCCTTCGATATCGGCCTGTTTAAGTCAGCCGGTATAGGCCGCTCGCCGTTGCGCTTCGGCTTCCACGGACGTCTTGGGCTGCGCCGGCAACTGAAGAACGGTTGCCTGCTGACCTTCGCACAACATCGTCAAGAGCACGATGCGGCCGTCAGGAAACTCGAGCGCATCATGATGCGCGGCGCGCCTTTCCTTGTTGATTTGCCGGAAGATAGCGGTCTTATGGCCGGTCTGGCGCTTGCGCCAGGGAAACAAGCCCGTCTGTTTGCAGGCGACTGCGCCGGTAAAGGACAATTCCGTTCCGGGC
>JBAQHW010000116.1:0-4261 GCA_049288525.1 Xanthobacteraceae bacterium | reverse complement strand
CCGCGAGCCGCTCGGCGCCGGCGTCGATCAGCGCCAGATCGCCGTCGTAACGGTGCGCCAGCGCGGCAAGCTCGTCGACCGGCACGGTGTTTTTGCGCGCCGCCGCGCGCAGCGCGAACAGCCGCTCCTCGATGCGTTCAAGCTCCGCCGGATCGTATTCGGCGACCCGCAGCGCCTGTTCGAGCTTAACGCGCGCGTCTTCGAGGGCGTTGAGCGCGGTGTCGATCGCCTTGACCGCGGGCTCGATCAGCGCCGGCACCGCCGCGGCGCGCCGCTCAAGCCGCCGCACCGCGGTGGCGAGCGCCGGCACCGGCGAGTTCGGGCCGCTGACACTGTCATGGGTCGCGCGCAAATCCTCGGTGACTTTCTCCGCCTGCATCATGCCGGTACGGCGTTCGGCCAGCGTGGTTTCCTCGCCGGACTGCGGATTGAGCCGGCCGAGCTCGTCGACGGCGTGGCGTAGCCATTCGGCCTCGCGCTTGGCGCGCTCGACGTCGTCGCGATGCCGTTCGACCGCGACATCGCGCGTGCGCCGCTCGGTCCATAACCGCTCCACTTCGGTGGCGGCGGCGGCGTTGCCGCCATAGGCGTCGAGCAGCGCGCGGTGCGTCGCGGCGTCGACGAAAGCACGATCGTCATGCTGGCCGTGAATCTCCACCAACGCCGTGCCGAGCCCGCGCAAAACCTGGACGCTGACCGGCTGATCGTTGACGAAAGCGCGGGTGCGGCCGTCGGCGAATTGCACGCGCCGCACGATCAGCTCGTCCTCGCCGGTCTCGCTGTCGAGCTCGTTGTCCGCCAGGACGCGACGCGCCGGATGATCCTTGCCGATGTCGAAAGCGGCGATGACTTGGCCATGCTCGGCGCCTTCGCGCACCAAAGCCGCTTCGCCGCGCGCGCCGAGCGCCAGCGCGAAGGCATCGAGCAGAATCGATTTGCCGGCGCCGGTCTCGCCGGTCAGCGCGGCAAGACCGCGGCCGAAATCGATATCCAGCCGGTCGATGAGGACGATGTCGCGGATTGAAAGACGAGTCAGCATCGGGATGACAGACAACAGGCCGGGATGACAGACAACGGACGACGGATATTATTCGGGATTCTGGTGTCTGTCCCCTGCCGTTCCGTCCTCCGTCAGCCGCTTTGCGGGGCGCTTGCCAGGCCGATTTTCTGGAAGGCGCGGCTGATCCACGATCCCTTGTTTTCCGTGGTCGGTTCGCCGCCGGCGTTCTTCACCAGATTGTAGGCATCCTTGTACCAGGGGCTGTCGGGAAAGTTATGGCCCAACACCGCAGCGGCGGTTTGCGCCTCCGGCATGATGCCGAGCGCGACGTAACATTCGCTCAGCCGCTCCAGCGCCTCCTCGACGTGACGCGTGGTCTGATATTGCGTCACCACCACCTTGAAGCGGTTGATGGCGCCGACGAAGTCGCGCTTATTCTCGTAGAAGCGGCCGACCTCCATTTCCTTGCCGGCGAGCTGATCGCGCGCCATGTCGATCTTTTTCTGCGCGGCGATCGCATATTCGCTGTGCGGATATTTGCGGATCACTTCCTCCAAGGCATCAATCGCCTTGGTGGCGCGGTCCTGGTCGCGGGAGACGTCGAGGATCTGGTCGTAATAGGATTCCCCGATCAGGTATTGGGCGTAAGCGGCGTCGGGGCTGGCGGGATGCAGCGTGATGTAGCGCTTCGCCGAATTGACGCAGTCGTCGTATTCTTCGGCCTGATAATAGGAATAAGCCGACATCAACAGCGCTTTGCGCGCCCAGTCCGAATAGGGGTCCTGGCGGTCGACTTCGTCGAACTTCTTCGCCGCGCTTTTGTAGTCGGCCTTATTGTTGAGGAGGAAAAGCCCTTCGTTATAAAGCCGGTCAGGCGGATCGTCGGGGACGTAGTCGTCTTTCGGCTTGAAGAAGCTGCAGCCCATCAGCGATACGGTCAGGAGCGCCAGCATGGCGCCGCCCGCGAGCCTGCGTGGGGCGAAAATGGCGCGCGGCATGAAAGCGCGCAACCGGGAGATGGCGCGCAGCCTTAGAGCCGATCGCGGCGATGCTCGTAATCGCGACAACATGAGCTTCGATTAAGTCCTGTCCCCGCCGGTGCCTTGTTCCGCGCCCCCGAAGCGCAATGCACCGCAGCCCTATGACAATACAACAATTATGGCTGACAATCGGCCCGTAATAAGGCGCAAAAGATCAAGGAGGTTAAGAGACGTCCGGCCCGTAGGCGGGGCTTGCCAGGCCGGAGGTGAGATCGGCATGGCCGCGCGGACGGCGGCTTTCCGGCATTTCGACATAGGTCCAGGCGCTCGGATCGGCCATCAGCGCGGTCAACACGGCATGATTGAGCTTATGGCCGCCCCGCACCGAACGATAAGCGCCGAGCAGCGGCGCTCCCGACAGTGCCAGGTCGCCGATGGCGTCGACCGCCTTGTGACGCACGAACTCGTCGGCGAAGCGGACACCCTCAGGGTTGAGGACGCGATTTTCGGCGATGACGACGGTGTTTTCGAACGACGCGCCAAGCGCATAGCCGGCGCTCCACAGCTTGGCTACGTCGCGCATGAAACCGAAGGTTCGCGCGCGCGCCAGTTCGCGACGGAACACACCCGGGTCAACGTCGAGAGCCAAGCTCTGGCGGCCGATCAAGGGGTGATCGAATTCAATTTCGGTCTCGATACGCAGGCCGCGCGAATGCGGCCGCAACTCGCCGAAGCTGTCGCCTTTGGCGACGCGCACCGGCTTGAGCACCTGGATACAGCGCCGTGGCGCCGGCAGAGCGACGATGCCGGCTTGATCGATTGCGGCGACGAACGGCTCGGCACTGCCGTCCATGATCGGCACTTCCGGCCCGTCGACCTCGACCAGGGCATTGTCGACGCCAAGGCCATGCAGCGCCGCGAGCACATGCTCGGTGGTCGACACCGCCGGGCCGTTACGGTCGCCGAGCACCGTGGCGAATTCGGTCGCTGTCACCGAACGGAAATGGGCGCGCAATTCGCGGTCCGGTTGACCGTCGCCGCCGGCGCGCAAAAACACGATGCCGGCGCCAGCTTCGGCCGGATGCAAGGTCAGGGTTACGGGAGAACCGGAGTGAACGCCGATACCGGCGACAGAGACATGATTTCGCAAGGTGGTCTGCTTGCCGGCGGTTACGCCCCTGGTCATGCTCTCGTTCCACACCTTCAGGCCACACCACGCAAACGCGTTGCGTGAAACAATGGCCGCTCACAAAATGAGGGGAACGTTATATCTTACTGGCAGGGACTGGCCGACGCTGCACCAGAAACCTCAATCCCCCAAAACATCCCCTCTAACACCACGAAGCTTACCGGGACGGTGGAATCCGGCCAACTCACGCTTTCTTACCAACTGTTACCATTTTCCCGCCGCAGTCTTGTCCGGTCGCTGCCGCAAAAGCGCGATCTGGCGACGGCCGATAAAAAATCCGTCCCGCGAGCGGCGGGACGGATTGGCTGTTGACCTAGAAATATCAGCGTTATCAGCTGTTTATTCGAGACGACCAGGCCGCCGGCGCGCTTGCGGCCGGCGCGATCGTCACTTCGCTTGGCGGCGCAGGAAGGCCGGAATATCCAGCTGATCCTCATCACTCGAGTTATGCACAGGGCTCTGCCGGCCGTGCTGGTCGAGCCCCTGCGGCGCCGGGCGGCGGGCATATTCAGAGACCGGCAGGTCTTGTCGGGGCAGGTCTTGTCGGGGCAGGTCTTGTCGGGGCAGATCGTGTCTGGACTCGTGCCGCGACGGTTCTTGCCGCAACGACTCTTGTCGCGAATCTTGCCGCGATTCGGCCGCCCGCGGCATCGGGCGACCGACCATCCGCTCGGGCGACACCGGCCCGCCCATCGCGGCGCTGACCGGCGCCGCGGGCAGGCTCGATTCCTGGCCGTCATGGTCGCGGCGGCCAAGACCCACCGAGGCCAACCGCTGCAGAAGCGACATGCGGCGCTTTTCGGGATGGTCGTCGTCGCGGGTCTCGCCGCGCCGCGCGCGAAGTTCGTTTTGCGCCGGGATCGGCAGTTCATCGAGCCGCGGCATGCGCGGCGCGCGCACCGGCCCCCGCTCCGGCTGCGGCGGAATGAACGCCGCCGGTTCGGGCATTTCCGGCCTCTGCGGCTTCGGCTCGCTCTGCGGCGTCGGATCGAGGAATAATGACGGCTTCGGCGCCAGCGGCCGGATCGCCACGTCTTCGACCGCCGCGGCGATGGCGGCCTTGGCGGCGGTTTCGATCGAAGCGTTCACGGT
>JBAQHW010000115.1:0-1965 GCA_049288525.1 Xanthobacteraceae bacterium | reverse complement strand
AATCAAATTCGGTCAGGTAGCGTTGCAGGTGCGCTTCGCTGACGTGCTGGTACACGCCGTAAATTCCGCGTTTGAGGATGGAGAAGAAGCCTTCAACGCCGTTGGTGGTGACGACGCGGGTGCCTTCGCGGCGCACATACTCGTCTTTGCTATGAGTGACGGTGTGGTGCGAAGCAAAATTCCATCCGAGTTGCACGAATGCGCCAGCTTCATCGGTCATAAGGTCGCTTTTGCCAGAAGCGTGGTTTTCCAGCGCCGCACCAAGGTTCTCAACGCGCACGTTCGGCATGTGGACGGAACGCGCACCGCCGGTCCGCTCGATCAGCGAAAAGACCGGGTTCATATGACCAGCGCCGCCTTTCTTGGCCTTGGTCATCGGCTTGCGCCCCACATAGGTCACGTCCGCCTCGATGGTCTTTCCTTCCCCACCCAGCGGGCCAGAGGCGTCCGCAGGCTTCATAATCTCGCGGATGCGGTGGGTGAGGAACCACGCGGTCTTCATGCTGCAATTGAAGGTCCGTTGGATTTGACGGGTACTAATGCCCTTCTTGCTGCCGCAGATAAGCTGGATGGCCTGAAGCCACAGGTGCAGCGGGAAATGGCTGTCCTCGAAGATCGAGCCGATCCGCACGGTGAAGGTCTTCCGGCAGGCATAGCACTTCCGCAGGCCGGGACGGCTGGATTTGCCGGTCAGCCGGCCGATGCGTTTTTCATCGCAATTGCCGCAATGCGGGCAAACCGGGCCTTCCGGCCACAAGTGAGCCTCGACATAGGCAAACGCGGCTTCCTCATTGTGAAAATGGGGAACGGACAAAATCGGCTTAGCCATTGGAAATCTCCTATGGCCTCAAACCTATACCTAGTATTTGGGGTTGTCAAGTGTAACGTCGCCATTTAATTTGAAGTGAAGAAAACAAAGCTGCGGCCAAACCAGCGCTTAAGACTAAGAAACCTGCCGAGTGATTGCTGTTTCTTGCTTTCGAACCGCAATGCGATTGCGGCTTCGGCGCGCTTCGGAAGATTCGAAGGGCGGCTGCGGCCGAAGCCCGCAGCCGAGATGCGCGCGATTCGGCAGGGTCGCGAACTTCAGCGGTCGAGCCGCATGACCTCGCATGCGCTGCCCGCCTTGGCCGCCGGCGCATGAGCCGCGCGAATGACGAGACAGCCGGCCTGGGCGAGCGGCGCCATCATGGATGAATCCTGCGCCGGGAACGGCGTCGCCACCGGCCCGTCGGCGCCGTCTTCGAGTTTGGCGCGCAGGTAGTCGGCGCGCTCGTCGTTTTCGGCAAGATCGCAGCCGAGCACGGCTTGTTCGGTCGGCGCCACCAGGTCGGTACGGCCGCTCATCCGGCGGATAAGCGGCACCAAAAACAGGAACGCGCAGACATAGGAGGAGACCGGATTGCCCGGCAACCCGAGCACGTGCATGTCGCCGAGCCGGCCATGCATCAACGGCCGGCCGGGCCGCATCGCGATTTTCCAGAACGACAGTTCCATACCTTCAGCAGCGAATGCCTTTTGCACCAGATCGTAATCGCCGACGGAGGCGCCGCCGGTGGTCACCAGAATGTCCGCGTCCAGACCGCGCGCGTCGCGAACGGCGGTGATGGTTGCTTCGAGCGTGTCGTGAACGACGCCGAGATCGGTGACCGCGGCTCCTTCATCGCGAGCGAGCGCGGCGAGCGCAAAGCCGTTCGAGTAGATGATCTGCCCCGGTCCAGGCTCGGTGCCCGGCGGCGCCAATTCGTCGCCGGTTGCAAACAATGCGATCTTGGGCCGGCCATAGACCGGCACCAGCGGATGGTTCATGCCGGCCGCGAGTTGCAGATCGCGCGGGGTGAGGCGATGCCCCGCGGATAGCAGCACCTCGTTGGCGCGAAAATCGAGCCCACGCGGGCGGACATTCTTGCCTTTGCCTGTCGACTTTTGCACCTCGACGCTATCCCCATTGCGCGTCGTGTGCTC
>JBAQHW010000114.1:0-5052 GCA_049288525.1 Xanthobacteraceae bacterium | reverse complement strand
GCATCTGTTCTGGATCGACGCCGATATCGGCTTCTCGCCGCAGGCGGCGTTCCGGCTGCTGTTGTCCGGCCACGACGTCGCCGCCGGCGTCTACCCCTTGAAGCGCGAGGACTGGCCGGCCGAGGGCGTACCGGCCGGCACGACGCGGCGCAAATTCGAGGAATTCTTCCAGCGGTATACGGTCAATACCGGCCGCGCCGGCGACGACGGCGTCGACATCGTCATCGACGGCGACGGCTTCATCAAGGTGCGCGAGGCGCCGACCGGCTTCATGTGCATCAAGCGCGGCGTGTTCGACAAATTGATCGCGCGCTATCCGGAACTGAGCTACACGCCCGATTGGCCCGAGGGCACCTACCCGAAAGGCGGCGTGCATTTCCGCTTCTTCGACGTGATGGTCGATCCGCAATCGCGCCGCTATCTGTCCGAAGATTACGGATTTTGCCGCATCTGGGAAGCGCTCGGCGGCGAGATTTACGCCGACGCCAATTCCAATCTCACGCACTCCGGCGAGCGGCTCTATCGCGGCGATTTCGGCGCCACGCTGCGCGCCGCTCCCGCGCACGCGGTCGGCGCGCCCAAGGGACAGCAGATCCGGGTCCATGGGCTTGCGAACCTCAAGCCGAATCCATAGTGCCTGCGACGGTCTGCGCGGAACGGACGCCGGTGCCGCCCCTCGCCTGACGGCGGCGAAGCGCTTATGTAGGAAAGCAATCGCCCAATAAAGGGGCCCAAAAGGGTACCCAGGAAACGTGCAATGACCGATGCCCCTATTTCGCTTGTCGACCGCGCCGGCCTTGACCGGCCGAAACTGCAAAAAATCGTGTCGCGCGGGCTCGACGGCGCCGACGACGGCGAACTGTTCCTCGAATACCGCCAGGCCGAGGTGCTGGGCTTCGATAACGGCCGCCTGAAGCAGGCGACTTACGATACGTCCCAGGGTTTCGGTCTGCGCGCGGTGAAGGACGAAGCGGTCGGCTACGCGCATGCCTCCGACGTGTCGGAAGCGGCGATCGAACGCGCCGCCGACGCGGTCCGCGCGGTCAAGAGCGGGCATTCCGGCAGCTATGCGGCGCCGCCGGCGCGCAGCAACGTGAAGCTGTACGGCGACGACAGCCCGCTGGCCGCCCCATCCTTCGAGGCCAAAGCGCAACTGCTGCAGACCATCGACGCCTATGCGCGGGCCAAGGATCCGCGGGTTCGCCAGGTCAGCGCCAGCCTGGCCGCGACCTGGCAAGCGGTCGAGATTTTGCGGGCCGACGGCGAAATTTATCGCGACGTGCGGCCGATGGTTCGCGTCAGCGTCTCGGTCGTGGTCGGCGACGGCAACCGGCAGGAGACTGGCAGCGACGGCTATGGCGGCCGGGAAGGCTATGAGCATTTCATCGTCAGCGACGCCTGGCAGGGCGCGGTCGACAACGCCATCCGGCAGGCGCTGGTCAATCTCGAAGCGGTGCCGGCGCCGGCCGGCGAGATGGACGTCGTGCTCGGGCCAGGATGGCCGGGCGTCATGCTGCACGAGGCCGTCGGGCACGGGCTCGAAGGCGACTTCAACCGCAAGAAGACCTCAGCTTTTGCCGGACTGATGGGGCAGCAGGTCGCGGCCAAAGGCGTCACCGTGGTCGACGACGGCACCATGGCGGCCCGCCGTGGCTCGCTGTCGATCGACGACGAAGGCACGCCGACCAACCGCACCGTGCTGATCGAAGACGGCATTCTGGTCGGCTATATGCAGGACCGCCAGAACGCGCGGCTGATGGGCATGAAGCCGACCGGCAACGGCCGGCGCGAAAGCTTCGGCCATGTGCCGATGCCGCGCATGACCAACACTTACATGCTCGCGGGAACGCGCGATCCGAATGAGATCATCGCTTCGGTGAAGAATGGCGTCTACGCGACCTATTTCGGCGGCGGCCAGGTCGACATCACCTCGGGCAAATACGTGTTCCAGTGCACCGAGGCTTATCGCATCGAGAACGGCAAGGTCGGCGCGCCGATCAAAGGCGCCATGCTGATCGGCAACGGCCCGACCGATTTGCATCGCGTGTCCATGGTCGGAAACGATCTGGCGCTCGATCACGGCATCGGCACCTGCGGCAAGAACGGTCAGGGAGTCCCGGTCGGCGTCGGCCAGCCGACGCTGCGCATCGACCGCATCACCGTCGGCGGCACCGGCGGCTAATCAGATTGACCGGGGCGCGACGCCGCGCGGAGATTTCGTGGAATGAAGGGCTGGATCAAGAGCATCTTCGACATCGCGGTCATCGTTCTGATCGTGATCGCCGGAAAGTCGGCCATCGCTGAGCCGTATTACGTGCCGTCGGGCTCGATGGAGCCGACGCTGCAAATCGGCGACGAGTTGTTGGCGACAAAATATCCTTACGGCTACAGTTCCGCTTCGCTGCCGATCTTCATCACCTTGCCCAACACGCAGCGCATCCTCGGCGCGCTGCCGCGACGCGGCGACGTCGTGGTGTTCCGCTGGCCGGGCAACCGCTCGCAGATCTGGGTCAAGCGCGTCGTCGGGCTGCCCGGCGACCGCATCGCGATGAAGGACGGGCGGCTGTGGATCAACGGCACGCCGGTCGGTCTTCAGGCTGACGGCATGGGCTGGTCGGAAGACGAAAATGGCGCCCGGCAGCCGGCGCGGCGTTTCATCGAAACGCTTCCCGGCGGGCGCCAGCACACCATCCTCAAGGAACAAACGTTCGGCATGCTCGATAATATGCCGGAGGTCACCGTGCCGCCGAACCATCTGTTCGTCATGGGCGACAATCGCGACGACTCGGCGGATAGCCGGGTTCCGCTCGATGCCGGCGGCGTCGGGCTATTGCCGGTTCCGGACTTGGTCGGGCGCGTCGATGCGCTGGTCGGCTCGTGGGACATGGCGGCGGCCAAGGGCACCCCGGTATGGGACTGGCCATCGGATTTGCGGCTGTCGCGATTTTTCACGGCAGTGAAGTAAGGCGGGCGCAGCAGCCTTTGGATTTTGTTGAAGCATGATCTTTTCGGAAAACCGGTTCCCACTTTTCCGGATCATGCTTTACCGCACCACGCCGGAGATACAGCACGGCCGGTGGCGCGGCGGCTTGATCGTCTCTTTCAGATAGCAATGCGCGGCGGGCGAACCGTAGCCCGGGCGCCGATAGGTCCAGGCCCGGCAGCGCTTTTCTCCCTGGCAGGCGTCGGCGCAGGCTTGCCCCTTGGGGTCCGGCGGCGTTTCGAATGCCCGGTAATCGCCGCCGTAGCGATCGATCGAATATTCGATGGTGCCGCCCTGCGGCTCGATCACTCCGGCCCCGCGCACGCCCGACACGCAACAGCTCGATTGCGTCCGCGGCACCACTTCGCGCTTGAGAAAACACAGCGCCGGAGCGCCCGATGCGGTCGGATACGAGAAGCTCCAGGCGCGGCAATTTCTTTCACGCTCGCAGCGGCTGGCGCACACCGCCGGATCGCCGCTTTGTACCGGAGCACTGGCGTAATCGTCGCCGGGCCGGTCATAACCGGACTGGGCCGAAGCCGGTGTCATGTCGGGCGCGACGGAGCCTGCGGCCGCAAAAACCATCACGGCCAAGCCCGCCAGGAATGCCCGCCTCATTGCGTCAACCTCGCCTGCCCGGCAATGCCGCGCGTCCCCCTGCACACAAGAACGCCGTTCCGGCCAAAATGCCACAAATATTTTGGTGAAACGCCTCGCCTGTGAATCCTTAAGGCTGTGCGTCGTCGAACCGGCTTAGCCGCGAGCCCCCGTGCGCAATTGCCTCACATCGTGCCGGCTGTGATCGCGAACGACTGAGTTAGTTTGCGCGGATGTCCGACTCGACCAGCTCCGCGGGGCGGTTCGCTAGCTTCGCCGCGGCCATGGCGCTGCTGTTGTCTCCCGCGCTGTGGAATCGGTTCCCGCTTCTGGAATACGACACCGGCGGTTATCTCGCGCGCTGGTTCGAAGCGACTTTGGTGCCGAGCCGATCGACCAGTTATGGCCTGTTCCTTGTCGCGGGCTGGCCGCTCGATTTCTGGCCGATCGTCATTCTTCAGGCCGCCGCTGCGGTCTGGATCATCGGCTTGATCCTGCGCCTGCATGGCTGCAAGACGTCCCCGGCCGCACTCATCGCTATCGTTGCGGCGCTCGCGGCAACGACGGCGCTGCCCTGGCTCGCCAGCGAGCTTTTGACCGATATTTTCGCCGGTCTTGCCGTGCTGGCGCTGCATGCTTTGCTGTTTCATGGCGATCGCATCGCGCGGAGAGAACGTGTTGCCCTCGTCGTGTTCACCGCTTTTGCGGTCTCGACCCACAGCGCCACTTATGCCGTGCTGCTGGCGCTCGCATTGCTGGCGCTGCCGATCTCGCTCATTTGGCCGGGCGGTGTGCCGCGGCGCGGCGTCATGCGCGCCGGCGCGGCGCTCCTTCTCGGCGCCGCGTTACTGGTCGGCACCAATGGCGTGATCGCTGGCAAGCTCGCCTGGACGCCGGGCGGTTACGGCCTCGCCTTCGCCCGCATGCTGCAGGATGGCATCGTCACGCGTTATCTCGACGATCATTGCCCCGATCCGGGGCTCCGCCTGTGTCCTTACCGCAACGAGCTGCCGCGCGACGCCGACGCGTTCTTGTGGGACGACGGCGTGTTCAACAAGCTCGGCCGGTTTGCCGGGCTCGACGGCGAGATGCGCCATATCGTGCTGGCAAGCTTGCGCGACTATCCGGGAATGCAGATCGAGGCGGCGCTGATCGACACCGCAAAACAACTCGGCGCGGTGGCGACCGGCTACGGCGTGCTCACCACCATCACCCATACTTACGGCATCATCGAACGCTACACGCCGTCGGCGGTCCCGGCCATGCGCGCCGCGCGCCAGCAGCGCGGCGAGATCGGATTCACGATGGTCAATGACGTCGATATACCGGTAGCGTGGCTGGCCATGGCATTGCTGCCGCTGCTGGCGATCTACGGGCTGTACAACGCCGAATTCGCCGCCTTGGGAGGCCTGGCCGCGACGCTGACGCTGGCTTTGCTCGCTAACGCCGCATTCTGCGCGTTGATTTCGCAC
>JBAQHW010000113.1:0-14700 GCA_049288525.1 Xanthobacteraceae bacterium | reverse complement strand
CGCCGTCATGGCCGCCTCGATGGGCGCGCTCGATCCGGGCCAAGGCGCGGTCGAGCCGGGCCACGCCCTCGGCCATTTCCTGCTCGCTGATGATCAGCGGCGGTAAGAGGCGCACGACATTATCCCCGGCGCCGACTGTGAGCATGCGCTCGCTTCGGGTGGCGTCGACCAGCTGGGACGCCGGAACGTGCATTCGCAACCCGACCAAAAGCCCTTCGCCGCGCACTTCGGCAACCAGCGACGGGTAGCGGTCCGTGATCTCCGCCAGCCGTTGCTTGAGCAGAAGTCCGATCCGGTTGACGTGATCGAAGAAGCCGGGCTTGAGCATCACATCGAGCGTCGCATTGACCGCGCTCATAGCCAGGGGATTGCCGCCGAAGGTCGAGCCATGGGTTCCTGCGGTCATGCCCTCGGCCGCCGCGTCGGTCGCCAGCACCGCGCCGACCGGAAAGCCGCCGCCCAGCGCCTTCGCCAGCGACATGATATCGGGGGCGATGCCGCTGCGCTGATAGGCGAACAGCGCGCCGGTTCGCCCCATACCGCTCTGCACTTCGTCGAAGATAAGCATCAGGCCGTGCTCGTCGCAGAGTTCGCGAAGCGCCTTGAGGAACGAAGGCTGCACGATGCGCACCCCGCCCTCGCCCATCAGCGGCTCGATCATAATGGCTGCGGTCTCGCCGCCGACGGCGCGCTTGACCGCCGCAAGATCGTCGAACGGCACTTGGTCGAAACCCTCGACCACCGGGCCGAAGCCGTCGAGGTATTTTTTCTGGCCGCCGGCGGCGAGCGTCGCCAGCGTGCGGCCATGAAAGGCGCCCTCGAAAGTGACGATGCGGTAGCGTTCAGGCCGGCCGTTTACGGACTGGTATTTGCGGGCGCATTTGATCGCGCCCTCGGCCGCTTCGGCGCCGGAATTGCAGAAGAAGACCACGTCGGCGAAGCTTGCCTCGCACAGGCGTTGCGCCGCGCGCTCGGACTCCGGGATTTCGAATAGATTGGAAACGTGCCAGAGCTTTTGCGACTGCTCGGTCAGCGCCGCGATCAGATGCGGGTGGGCGTGGCCGAGCGCGTTGACGGCGACGCCGGAGGTGAAATCGAGGTAACGCTCGCCATCGGTCGTGGTCAGCCAAACGCCCTCGCCCCGCTCAAAGGCAAGGTGCACGCGCGCGAAGGTCGCCATCAAGTTCGATGTCATGGCTTTGCCCGCTGTGGCAGCGCTGCGACTATCCACACAGTTCAAACGAAATGTGCCGCCTCTCCGGGCGGCACGGAACAATATTGTATTTCCGTGAGCCCCACTGTCAACATTAGATAATTGCGCGGTGCGAACCCGGTTTGTACCCACTTCATCCACACCGACGAGGAATGTGTGGACTCATTTTGAACGAACTCTTGCGTCAGACTCACGGCATATTGTAGCCTTTTGATTGTCAAGTACGACATATCGTGCTGCGGACAGTCATCTAAAGCGTTGGTGTTTGCGTGCGTGTTGGGCGGCTACGCGCTGCCCGACTTGGCGGGGGATTCTCAAAAAAAGGATCGGGCATGCAGGAAGCATTGAGCATGTCGTGGACTGACGAGCGGGTCGAACTGCTCAAGAAGCTGTGGTCGGACGGGCTTTCGGCAAGCCAGATCGCGGCCGAGCTCGGCGGCATCACGCGCAACGCCGTGATCGGCAAGGTGCACCGCCTCGGTCTATCCGGCCGCGCCAAGAGCACCTCGAGCGCTTCGCCGCGTCCGCGCAAGGCCCGCGCGCCATCGCACATGTTGCGCATTGGGCGCGGTGCGATCCGCGGCAATACCGCGCTTGCGCATGCCTATGAGATCGAAGCTGAGGCCGAACCGGAACTGATCGACAATATCATCCCGATCGGACAGCGCCGCACGCTGCTCGAGCTGAACGAGCAGACTTGCCACTGGCCGGTCGGCGATCCAGGATCGACCGAATTCTTCTTCTGCGGCGGCAATACGCACGCCGGGCTGCCCTATTGTGCCTATCACTCGCGGGTGGCGTATCAGCCGGCCAGTGATCGCCGTCGCAACCAGCGCCAGCAGCGCTGAATCCGCCCACGCGTCGCGGCGGACCTGCGCGGCGCCTCCGCTCCATGACGATACGGCTGAGGCCGTTTCGAGGCCGGCGCCGATAGCTGGGCGTTTGGGCCGAGCGGATAAACTTCAGCTCGCTTTGCCGAGCTGTTGGCCGTCTTTGACGAGCTGCTCGTCCTTGCCGAAGCGGTCGTCGAGCGAATAGCCGGCGCCGCGAACGGTCCGGATCGGATCCGCGGCGTGGCCGCGATTGAGCGCCTTGCGCAACCGCCCGACATGCACGTCGACGGTACGCTCGTCGATATAAACGTCGCTGCCCCAGACCCCATCGAGCAATTGCTCGCGCGAGAACACTCGACCGGGACGTTCCATCAGATACTCAAGCAGACGGAATTCGGTCGGGCCGAGATCGACCGGCCGGCTGGAGCGCGACACGCGCTTCTTCTCACGGTCGAGCGCGAGATCGCCGATGGTCAGGATCATGGCGACGCGTTCCGGGCTGGCGCGGCGCAACAGCGCACGAACCCGGGCCAGCAATTCAGGCACCGAGAACGGCTTGACGATATAGTCGTCGGCGCCGGTGGCCAGCCCGCGGACGCGCTCGCTCTCTTCGCCGCGTGCGGTGAGCATGATGATCGGCAGCGATTGCGTCTGCGGCCGCGCCCGCAGCCGCCGGCACAGCTCGATACCGGACAGGCCCGGCAGCATCCAGTCGAGCACGACCAGATCGGGCGCGGTTTCCTTCAACCGCGTGTCGGCGTCATCACCTCGGGTAACAGAGTCGACCTCGTAGCCCTCGGCTTCGAGATTATAGCGCAAAAGCGTGGTCAGCGGCTCTTCGTCTTCCACGATCAGGATGTTGGCTCCCATCCCCGGGCTCCTATTTTTTCAGCAGACCTGCAGGAAAACTCGTGGTGTCACCCTTGGGACGCTGGTCGGTAATCGGCCGGCCTTCGATCATGTAATAGACCGTCTCGGCGATATTGGTGGCGTGATCGCCGATGCGCTCGATGTCCTTGGCGCAGAACATCAAATGCATGCAGAAGGTGATATTGCGCGGATCCTCCATCATATAAGTGAGCAGCTCGCGAAACAGCGACGTGCACATCGAGTCGATTTCTTCGTCGCCGTTCCACACCGCCAGAGCCACCTGCAGGTCGCGGCTGGCGTACGCGTCGAGCACGTTCTTGAGCTGGCCGAGCACCAGCGCCGACATATGCTCGACGCCGCGGATCAGCTTTTGCGGATGGAAATCGCCGTCCAGCGCCACGACGCGCTTGCCGATGTGCTTGGCATGGTCGCCGATGCGCTCGAGATCGTTGCAGACGCGCAGCGCGCCGATGCATTCGCGCAAGTCGACCGCCATCGGCTGCCGGCGCGCAATGGTAAGAATGGCCTTTTCCTCGATTTCGCGCTGCAGCGCATCGATCGCCGGATCCATGGTGATCACGCGCTCGCCGAGTTCGACGTCGCGGTCGACCAGCGCCTGGACGGAATCCACAATCTGCCGTTCGGCCAGCCCGCCCATCTCGGCGACCTTGCGGGTAATTTCCTGCAAGTCGGTGTCGAACGCCTTGGCGGTGTGATCGATTCGCGTGGTGGTGACATCAGTCATTGGTTTTTCACCTGAACATTTTCACTTGGGCGTTTGTCGCTTACCCGAACCGGCCGGTGATATAGTCTTGCGTGCGCTGATCGTGGGGCGCGGTGAACATTTTACTGGTGGCGTCGAATTCGATCAGTTCGCCGAGATACATGAACGCGGTGAACTCGGACACGCGCGCGGCCTGCTGCATATTGTGCGTGACGATCGCGATCGTGTAGTCGTCCGTCAGTTCGTCGATCAATTCCTCGATCTTGGCCGTCGAGATCGGATCGAGCGCCGAGCAAGGCTCGTCGAACAGGATTACTTCCGGGCGCACGGCGACGGTGCGGGCGATGCACAGCCGCTGCTGCTGACCGCCGGACAGGCTCTGGCCGTTGGCGCTGAGCTTGTCCTTGACCTCTTCCCACAACGCGGCACGGCGGAGCGCCGTTTCGACGCGGCCGTCGATTTCGGACTTCGGCAGCTTTTCGTACAGCCTGATGCCGAAGGCGATGTTCTCATAGATCGGCATCGGAAACGGCGTCGGCTTCTGGAACACCATGCCGATGCGGGCACGCAGCAGATTGAGGTCCTGCTTCGGCGACAAGATATTTGCGCCGTCGAACATGACCTGCCCGGTGGCACGCTGATGCGGATAGAGGTCGTACATGCGGTTGAGAACCCGCAGCAAAGTCGATTTGCCGCAGCCCGACGGGCCGATAAAGGCCGTCACCTTGTTCTGGTAGAGCGAAAGACCGATCGATTTCAGCGCCCGTGCTTCGCCGTAGAAGAAGTTGAGGTCGCGGATCGTGATCTTATCGGCCAGCCCCGACCGGTCGGTCGGCAAATGGCTGACGGGTGGAACGGAGACCGAGGCAACGCCCATGCTCATGACTGTTTTCCGGTTGCGACGAGGGCCCGAGCGCCGATGCTCAGAGCAAGTACGGCGAGAGTGATGATGAGAGCGCCGGTCCACGCCAGTTCCTGCCATTCCTTATAGGGGCTTAGAGCAAACTGAAAGATCACGATCGGCAGGCTGGCCATCGGCGCGTTGAGGTTCAAGCTCCAGAACTGATTGTTGAGCGAAGTGAAAAGAAGCGGCGCGGTCTCGCCGCTGATGCGGGCGACGGCCAGCAACACACCCGTCACCATGCCGGCGCGCGCCGCCCGATAACAGATGCGGGTGATCGACATCGAGCGCGGCAGGCCGATGGAGGTGGCCGCCTCGCGCAGCGCATTCGGCACCAGCGTCAGCATGTCCTCGGTGGTGCGCACGACGACGGGTATCACCAGGACGGCAAGCGCGACGCCGCCGGCCAGGCCGGAGAAATGGCCCATCGGCGCCACCATCACCTGATAGATAAACAGGCCGATGACAATCGAGGGCGCACTCAGGAGAATATCGTTGATGAAACGGACGACGCTGCTCAGGCGATCGTAGCGGCCGTATTCCGCCAGATAGGTGCCGGCGAGAATTCCGATTGGCGTGCCGATAATCACGGCCAACGTGGTGACGATGAGGCTGCCGACAATCGGATTAAGGAGCCCGCCCATCGCGGCCGGTGGCGGCGTCATCTGGGTAAACACCGACAACGACAATCCACTGAAGCCGTGCCACAGCAGCGAGCCCAGGATGAGGACCAGCCAGCCGACGCCGAACGCGGTCGCGGCCAATGCCAGGATCGAAGCCGCGATATCGCGGTGCCGGCGGACGGAATAGCGGATGCTGAAAACCTGGTCCGGCATGATGCTATCCGATCCGACGCTCGATCCGCATTAGCAGATAGCGCGCGATGGCGACGACGATGAAGGTGATGACGAACAGGATCAGGCCGAGCTCGATCAGTGCGGAAGTGTAAAGATCGCCCACCGCCTCGGTGAACTCATTGGCGATCGTGGCGGAGATCGTGGTGCCCGGGGCCAGCAAAGAGGCCGAAATCGAATGCGCGTTGCCGATGACAAAAGTGACCGCCATGGTCTCGCCCAGCGCCCGGCCGAGTGCCAGCATCACGCCGCCGATCACGCCGACCCGCGTATAGGGCAACACGACATTGCGCACGACTTCCCATCGCGTGCAGCCCAAGCCGTAGGCCGCCTCCTTGAGTACCGACGGAACGGCCTCGAACACATCGCGCGAGATTGAAGAGACGAATGGCAGCACCATGATGGCAAGGATCAATCCCGCGGTCAGCATACCGATGCCGAAGGGTGGTCCGGCGAACAGGAAGCCGATGAGGGGAATGTTGCCGAGGGTGTCGATCAGAAACGGCTGCAAGGTTTGCTGCAGGACCGGGGCAAAAATGAACAGGCCCCAGATGCCGTAGATGATGCTCGGTATGCCGGCGAGCAGCTCGATGGCGATGCCGATCGGCCGGCGCAGCCAGAGCGGGCACAGCTCGGTCAGGAAGAAGGCGATCAGCAAGCCGACCGGCACGGCGATCAGCATGGCGACAATGGAGGTAATCAGCGTCCCATAAATCGACGCCAAGCCGCCATAATCGTCGGTCACCGGGTTCCATTCTTCTGAGAACAGGAAATGAAACCCGAATTTCCTGATTGCCGGCAGCGAGCCCATGATCAGCGAAAAGATGACGCCGCTGAGGAGAAGCAACACACCGATCGCGGCAGCGCGGGTCAATTGGCGGAACGTGACGTCGCTCAAGCGCATCCGCGCAAGCGCCTTGGCGCGCGACGCGCTCTCGTCCGAAAGAGCCGAACTCGGTCGCAGCGCTACGTCCACCACGAACTACCTCCGAACGACGCGGAGAGCCGATCCACATCGTCTTGTTTGGGCGAATAATCTATTTGACGCTGCTGTTTACGCCCCGCGAAGGTCGAAGCCGGATCGTCCGACCATCCCGGATGAGCGGCCGGCCTCCGCGGTGTGCAGTTTTGCGTAGGTTCGCTGGTAAATCTTTTAGAAGGCTCATATGACAATAGGATGACAAATTAAATAGCTGATATTATTAAGCTTTTATCGTTACCGCGGTTGGGCGGGGTTGGGGAGATGAACCGTGAAGGTGGCGCCCTCACCCGGCGCGCTGTCGATCGTCAGCCGGCCGCGATGACGGGCGAGAATATGCTTTACCAGCGCCAAGCCCAGCCCAGTGCCACCTTGGGCACGGCTCTCGGTGACATCCACGCGATAGAACCGTTCGGTTAACCGCGGCAGATGCTCGGGGGCGATACCGGGCCCGTAATCGCGCACGCTGACCTGCGCTTCGGCTTCGCTTTCGGTCGAGACACCGGGTTCGATCTTGATGTCCACGCGCCGTCCCGCAGCGCCGTATTTAAGTGCGTTCTCGACCAGATTCTCGAAAATCCGCACGAGCTCGTCGTGATCTCCGAGCACGCGCAACGCGCCGGCCGCGGCGATGGCGACGGTAACGCCACGGTCGCGCGCCAGTGTTTCGAGCCCGTCGACGACCTGCCGGACGATCGGTATGAGATCGACGGGCGTGTCGGGGCGGCGGTGCGCATTCAGTTCAATGCGCGACAGCGACAACAGATCGTCGATCAGGCGAGCCATGCGCCGCGCCTGCTCCTGCATGATGGCCAGGAAGCGTTCGCGCGCCTTGGCATCCTCGCGCGCCGAGCCTTGCAACGTCTCGATAAATCCCAACAGCGCGGCGAGCGGCGTGCGCAATTCGTGGCTGGCATTGGCGACGAAATCGGCGCGCATTTCCTCGACCCGGCGCAATGGCGTGAGGTCATGAAAGGTGATCAGGACAAAATCCGGCCTGGTGACGCCGGGTTCGCGCTGAACTGGCATCACAATCGTCTCGAACCAGCGGTCGAGCGGCACGCGCTCGGAATACACCACGCGCTGCTCTTCGCCTTCGGTCGCGGCGCGGCTGATGGCTTCGATCAATTCGGGATTGCGCAGTGCGAACGCCACCGGCTCGCCCTGCCGCAATGCCGGTGCCAGCACGCGCGCGCGCTCGTTGAGCGCCAGCACACGGCCGTCCCGGTCGAGCGCGACGACGGGGTCCGGCAGCCCGGCAACAACAGCGCGCAGAAAGCCGTCGCCGCGTTCCAAAACAGCCACCGGCTGGCTGAGACGATCATCCTGCTTGGCGGTGCGAACCGCAAGCAGCGCGGCGGCAGCGACGATTGCGAAACCGCCAATGGCATAGGGGAGCGGCAGGGCGCAGCCAATCGCCAAGACGGCGAAGACAAGCGCCGCCGCAAGAATGACCAAGCCGCCGCCGCGCTTTGCAGTGAGCAACGTCCGGTCTTCTAGCAAGCTCATGGGAAGCGCGGAGCCGCGGAGCGGAAGACGGCGTCGGATCGGTCGGGGCCGTGGTTCACCATCGCCTGAGATATGCGCTGCAAGCTCCGTTCGGGCAAGGCTTGCTCGCGCGCCAGCCGCCGCTCCCCGGTGGAGAAGATTTTTGTCGCACCCCGCCATAAGGGCATGTCTCTCTGATTACGGAACAATTTTCGCTCGGCGCGATCGCCAAATGCCGCCCGATTCAAACCGACGCTGCTTTGTCATCAAACTGAAATAATACGAACCCTAGTAAAGGCCCTCCCATCGGGCATGGGGCGACGGACGCCCTTCGCGAATGCCCGGTTTGATGGTGATTCAGCAGGAGGGAAAGCATGCGAAAACACCTAGCTGCAGCCGTTGCGGCTGCAACAGTATCTTTTGTCGTGAGTGCTCACGCCGCAAGCCTGACCGGTGCAGGCGGAACCGCAATTTATCCTGTGCTGTCCAAGTGGGCCGACACCTATGCCAAGGAGACCGGCGACACGGTCAATTATCAGGCCATCGGCTCCGGCGGCGGCATCAAACAGATCGAAGCAAAGACGGTCTTGTTCGCCAATACCGACATGCCCTTGAAACCCGACGACGTCGCCAAAAATGGCCTGGTGCAGTTTCCGCAAGTGATTATTTCGATCACCCCGGTCGTGCACCTTGCCGGCATCAAGCCCGGCGAACTGGTGTTCGACGGCCCCACGCTTGCTCAAGTCTATCTCGGCAACATCAAGGAGTGGGACGATCCGGCAATCAAGAAACTCAATCCCGACGTCAAGCTGCCGCATCAGGCGATCACCACGGTGCATCGTTCGGACGGTTCCGGCACCACCTTCAACTTCACCGATTATCTGTCGAAGGTCAGCCCGGATTGGAAGAGCAAGGTCGGTGAAGGCACCGCCGTCAATTGGCCTAATGGCGTCGGCGGCAAAGGCAACCCCGGTGTGGCCTCTTATGTGCAGCAAGTGGACGGCGCGATCGGTTATGTCGAATACGCGTACGTCATCGAAAATCATATGATCTATACCAAAATGATCAATCAAGCCGGCAAGGACGTCACGCCGACCATGGACGCGTTCCAGGCCGCCGCCGGCAATGCCGACTTCACCAAGGTGAAGGACTTCTATCTGATCCTCACCGATCAGCCCGGCGACAAGAGTTGGCCGATCACTGCTGCGACCTACATGCTGCTGCGCAAGGATAGCCCGCCCGACCAGAATCATTTGGCGCTCAAGTTCCTCGACTGGGCCTTGAAGAAGGGTCAGGACCAAGCCAAGGCGCTCGATTACGTCCCGCTGCCGGACGCAGTCGTGAAGCAGATCGAAGACCACTGGAATAAGGAAATCCCGGACGCTTGGAAAACCGCGTCGAACTAAAAGGCGTCACCCAGTCTCAACTCTCGACAAGAGGCCGGATGAAAATCCGGCCTCTTTTATTGTGCGCAATTTCCCGGCTAGCGGCCGCTGCGTGGATCGCGGCGCGGATCGGTCTGCGGGCTTGGCGGCGGCGGCGGCGCCGGCTTGGCGATGCGGCGCGATGCGTAGCTGAACGCGATTTCGCGGGTGGCCAAAATCAACAGCGAGAGAATGAACGGAGTGATATAGTACAGCAGCCGGAACAGCAGCAGCCCGGCTAACAGATCTTCTTTGTTGAACTGCCACAGCGCCACCAGCATGGCGGCATCGAATACTCCGAGCCCGCCCGGAGCGTGACTGGCAAAGCCGAGGAGGGTCGCGGCAACGAATATGACGGCGACGGTGACGAAACCGAGATTGGGCTGGTCCGGCACCAGCATGTACATGGCGGCGGCGCAGCAGGCGAGGTCAACGATACCGATCGCGATCTGAACGAGCGTCAGCGGGCCGCCCGGCAGCGTCACCTGCCAGCCGTCACGGCCGATGACCCGGGGTTTCACCCAGGCCCAGATCACATAGGCCGCGAGCATCGCCAGTATCGCCAGCGCGATAACGCGATTGGCCCACAACGGTAATTGATCGAGCGCGCGGGCCGCCTGCGGCGCGTCGAGAATGCCCAAGCCCAGCACTGTGGCATTCCCCAGCCAGAACGTCAGTCCGGCGATGAAGCAGAGTTTGGTGACCTCGATGACCGAAAGGCCCGACGCGGAATAGATGCGATAGCGCACCGCGCCGCCGGAGAAGACGCTGGCGCCGACATTGTGGCCGACGGCGTAGCTGGTAAAGCTGCCAAGTACGGCAATGCGATACGGCACTTCATTGCGCCCGATGGTACGCAGCGCAAACAGATCGTAAAACGTAAGGGTCAGATAGCCGGCGGCGACAAACAGTCCGGCGATGATAAGCGTGCGCCGGTCGGTTGCCTTTATGGCCCGGACAAGTTCCTCGACATTGAGATCGCGCAGGATGTGATAGAGGACCGCGACCGCAACCGCGATGATCGTGATGCTGAGTGCCACGCCGATGCGGTGCAGGCCGATCTTGCGGTCGCAGAAACGCACACCGCCGCGCAACTTATCCAATATGCCCCGCCTCGGACCGGTTGCTTGCGCATCCATAGTGAATCTCGTTCCGCCAGCGCGGCTTGGCCCCCACTAGCAGATGTAATCGGCCGATGCGAGTACCGCACTGTCCCACCTGCAGGACCCTGGGAATCGCTATGGACCGAGCTCGCCCGCGGAAAAAAATGCCCGTAGTTCCATGTAGGTTTCCTCCGGCGCCTCCTCGGACAAATAATGGCCGCACGGCAGCGCTTTGGCGCCGCGAATATCGACGGCATAGCGCTGCCAGATTTCGCCCGGGCCCGGGTTGTGATTACGACCGACCCCGCCGGTCGCCCCCCACAACAGCAGCGTCGGACAGCCGATCTTGCGGCCGGCATCGAAGTCTTCGGTATCCATCGCCAAGTCGATCGTCGCCGTTGCGCGGTAATCTTCGCACATGGCGTGGACGGTTGCCGGATTGCGCATATAGCGCTTGTACTCGGCAATCGCGCGCGGATCGAAGAAACTTAAACCCTGTTTGGTCTTGGCAAGCTTCTTCTCGATGAAGAAATCGGAATCGGCGCTCATCAAGCGTTCGGGAAAGTCATAGGGCTGGATCATGAAGAACCAATGCCAGGAGAACGTCGCCCAGGCTTTGGTCATGTTGTTGAACAGGTGATGCTGTGGGACGATGTCGAGAATAGCGGCGCGGGCAACCTTGTCGGGGTGATCGAGACACATGCGGTGCAGGACGCGCCCGCCGCGATCGTGGCCGGCGGCATAGAAGCGCTCATGACCGAGCGCGGCCATCACCTCGATCTGATCGGCCGCCATGGCGCGAAATGAATAGTTGCGATGATCCTCGCCGCCCGGCGGCTTTTCGGAATCGCCGTAGCCGCGCAGATCGGTGGCGACGACGGTGAACTCCTCGGCGAGCCGCGGGGCAAATTTTTGCCAGGACAAATGACTGAACGGATTGCCGTGCAGCAGTAAAAGCGGCGGACCCTTGCCGCCACAAAGCGTCACGATGCGCGCTCCGGACGTCTTGATTTCGCTCCGCGTGAAATTCTCGAAGAACATGCAGCCTCCCATTATCGTCCCCCGGGCCCGATGATCCGGCAAACTTGTCGGACTGGCAACGCCGATGCGGCAATGGCATTGATATGGCCTTCGCGTTTGGCGAAGTATGCCAATCTGGGAGACGACCGGCCATGACAAGACCCTTAGACGTCGATCCGCAATCGGGCTTTCGCCTGCCGCTGCCAAAGCGCGAGGATTTGGACGATGTCGGCAAGGCCGCCTATGACCGCGCCAACACGCCGGGCAAGACCATCGTCGGCTTGCGCGGCCCGGCCGGCATCCACCTCTACAGCACTAAAACCGTCGAAGCGCACAGCACCATCAACCGCTATCTGCGCCACCAGGCGGGCTTCGATCCGAAAGTCCGTGAGGTCGCGATCCTCACCGTGGCGCGCGAAATGGACAGCCGTTTCGAATGGGCGGCGCACGAGCCCGAGGCATTGACGGTCGGCGTGGCGCCGGACGTGATCGAGGTGATCAAGCACCGTTTGAGCACCGCGGGCTTAAGCGAGATCGACGCGGCAATCGTCGAATTCGGCCGCCAGGCGGTGGGCCGGCACAAGGTCACGCCGGAAGCCTTCGCCCGGCTCAAGGCGCTGTTCGAGCCGGGTCAGCTCGTCGATCTGGTGCTGCTGATGGGCGATTATGCCGGCACCGCGATCCTGCTTGCGGCCGTGGACATGCAAGTGCCGGACGGCAAGCCGGTATTGCCGATCGAATGACGATTAGGATTTCTTGTTCCCGAACCCGAGCTCGTTCCAGCGCGCCTGCACGGCGGCGATGTCTTCCGGCGCCGGCGTGACCATCGGCGGAAAGCGCGCTCCGCCGAAATCCGGATCGGGGTCGAAATCGAGATTCATCGTGGCGTCGATCAGCATGCGGTTCCACTTGCCGGTGCCGAACAAGGAGGTGTTGCGGTCGCGCTTGCGGGTCGACGGATCGAGCCCGAGGCCGAACGTCGCCGGCATGATGACAATATCGTCCTCGCCGGCATTGACCCGGTAGGCCATCGCCCAATCGACCGCGGCGTAATCGTGGATATCGATATCGTCGTCGACCACGGTGACGTGCTTGTAGCGGACATGCCCGGCGGAGGAGCCCCATAGCGCATTGGCGACCTGCTTCGCCTGACCGCGATAGCTTTGCTTGATCTGCACCAGGATGTTGACGCCGGCCTGGACCGGCGGACACCACACGTCGGTAATGCCCGGCACGCCGGCGCGATCCAGCACGTTCCAGGCCGTCGCCGCGCGCATGATCGACGAGCACATGCCATTCTCCGAGTAGCAGCCCGGCATCGAGCCTTCGATGGTGCCGCGGAAGATCGGCTCCTTGCGATGGGTGATGCAGGTGACGCGAATCGTCGGTTTTGGCGAACGGTCGCCGGCGATATAGCCGGTGACTTCGGCAAACGGGCCTTCCATCACATAGCTTGACGGATCGAGTTGGAGATAGCCTTCGATTACGATCTCGGCGGTGGCCGGCACTTGAAGATCGACGGTCTCGCACTGGACCAGATCGACCGGCGCACCGCGCACCGCGCCGATGACGTCATATTCGCACAAGCCTTTCGGCACCGGCGAGCCGGCGACGAAACCGAGCGACGGCTCCCAGCCGATGGCGACGGCGATGGGCATTTCCTTGTGGCCCTTCTGCTGCCAGGCGGTGACGTGATGACCGATATGCTGAGCGCGCCACATCAGGATCGGGATGAGATTCTTGCCCCCGACCATGCCGCGGTAAATGCCGACATTGGTGATGCCGGTATCGGGATCCTTGGTGACGACGCCGCCATAAGTGAGAATATAGCGGCCGCCGTCGGCCCGGTTCCATTGCGGCACCGGAAGTTCGAGAAGATCGATATCGTCGCCTTTGACGATGTTCTCCTTGACCGGGCCGGTCTTGACCAGTTTCGGCGGCACGCTGCCAGTGAGGAGCGAACGGCCGAGCTTCACCAATTCCCGCGGATGGGTGTCGGGCGCGAGCCCCAGCATCATGGCGACGCGGCGGGCACTGGACAGGCCGCCGGTAAAGACCTGGCGACAGCGCGCATTGGCGCCATAGTCGCGGATGTTCTCAAACAGCACCGCCGGCCCAGTGCCGGCGCCTTGGGCCAGCCGCGCGATGGTGCCGAGCTCGACATTCCAGTCGACTTCGGCGCCGACACGCTGCAGTTCGCCGGCCTGGTCGAGCGCCCTGATCCAGCCGCGCAAATCGCCGAAGGCAACCGGCTTTCGTTCCGTATCCATTGAAATTCCCGGTGAAGTGAGGTGGCCGTTGTGCGCCGGCCGCATTCGTTCTGTCAAGAAACGGAACTTTACCCACTGAATGCCCGGCTGGCGGTCGCTGTAGGGCCTCGCCGCGCGATGTGTTAACCTTAAGTCGTCAACCGGACGGACAGCCGGCCGATTTTAGCCATGATCATACCGTTTACAGCAGCTTAACCTCATGCATTGCATTGTTTGCACGGGGTCACGGGTGAGACGGGGTCACGGGTGAGGGTGGGACAATGAAAACCAGGAAGCTAGGTTCCATACGTTTCGAACGATCGGCGCTGCTTACGCGGCGCTGGGCCGGGCGGCCCGCCGTGGCGTCTCTGTAAGCCCTCCCAGCGCGCAAGCCAGCAATGACGAGTGCAGCCGCGACGTATTCCGGCGCCACCGCCCTTGATTTCGGTCGCATTGTCCCAGGCCATTATCGCCGGGCATTCCGCCGCGGCGCCGGTATCGGCGTCGGCACTTTGACCGCGGCAGGCACCGCCAGCGCGGTCACGCTGACCGCGGCGTGGATGATCGCCGCCGCAATGAGCGCGGCGCCGCATATGCCCGGTCTCGGCAACACGCCGGTTGGCCTGTCGCTCGGCCGCTCCGACACCGGCTTCGCCGGCCGCTGGATGGCCGACTTGGCTCCCGGTTCCATGAATCTCTCGCCATTGTCGCCCTCGCGCGAAGCCGAGCGGGTCAAGAGTGCCCGGCTCGACGCAGTCCGTCGCGTGCGCTTCCCAAGCGAGCGCTTCGCGCTGACGCCCACCAATGAGGGTGACCGGGAAGCCGCAGCGATCGAAGCGCAATCTGCCGGAGCCAAGCAAACGGCATCGCCGGAAACCGGCGCCGCGCCCCCGTCCGGCTATGTAGCGGCGACATTCGATCTGCTTGATCCCGAGCCGACGTGGGTCGCATCGCTGCCGAGCACGGCTGTCGCCGCGACACAGACGACGGCGCCCCGCGCCGCCGCAAACAATGGCGTCGCGCCGACGCGGCAGGCCGCCGC
>JBAQHW010000112.1:0-20472 GCA_049288525.1 Xanthobacteraceae bacterium | reverse complement strand
TCCGCGGCGGGGTAAGGAAACGCATGCAACTGTTATTGTTCGACGGCTTTAACGGCCTCATCCAGGGTGCCTTCTACGCGCTTCTGGCGCTCGGCCTGTCCTTGATCATCAGTCTTAACTCGGTGATCAATTTTGCCCACGGCGGATTTATGGTCATCGGCGCCTATCTGGCATTCGCCCTGGTGCCTTATATCGGTTTTTGGGGCGCAATGGTGGTCGGGCCGCTGCTGACCGGCGCCCTCGGCATTCTCGTCGAGCGCTTCCTTATTCGCTACATGTACGGGCGCTCAGACCCGGTCTACAGCCTGCTGCTTACGTTTGGGCTCGCCTTGATCATCGAGAACGCGCTGCGCTCCATTTGGGGCGCGCAGGGCCTGCCTTCCGCCATTCCGTCGTGGCTCGGAGCGCCGGTGAGCAGCACCTATTTCTTCGTTACCGGATATCGGTTGTTTGTCATGGGGGCCATCGCGCTGGCGACCGGCGCTTTGTTCGTTTTTCTCCGCTACTCCAACTTCGGCGTCCGCATCCGCGCCGGTATCCTCGACCTGGAGACAGTCTCGACGCTCGGCGTGAACGTCTACATGCTGCGCTCCGTGAATTTTGCCATTGGCGTTTTGCTCGCCGGCTTCGCCGGTGTTCTTGCGTCGGGCGTCCTAAATCTCTCGCCGACTATGGGTAACGATGTCATCATGACGACCTTCGTGGCGATCGTCGTGGGGGGCATCGGCAGTCTGCTGGGCAGCGTACTGGGCGCCTTGCTCATCGGCGTCGCCGCCGGCCTCACCAGCGCCTATTTCCCGGTCGCAAGCGATGTCGTCATCTACGTCATCATGGCCGTGGTGCTCATCGTGCGTCCGCGCGGACTGCTCGGACAGGTGGGGCTTTTCGAATGAGCAAGCGAGTTTACATCAACGCGGCGGTCTGGGTCCTGCTGCTCACCGTACCGTTGTGGTTTCCGTTGATCGGCGGCTATACCTCACTGGCGTCACGCGTCGTGATTTACGCGCTGGGCGCCATGGCGCTGAACCTGCTGCTGGGCTTCACCGGCACCATGTCGTTCGGACAGGCCGCCTATTTCGGTCTTGGCGGATATGGAACCGGTCTGGCGTTGGTGCATCTGACCAACAGCACCGTGGCCGCGGTTATTCTCGGCACGGCACTCGGCGGTGCTGCCGCTTTTATCGTCGGCCCGCTGATCATGCACCGGCGCGGCATCTACTTTGCGATGATCACCGTCGCGGTCGGCCAGATTTTTTACTTCGTTGCCGAACGCTGGAACAGCGTCACCGGCGGCGAAGACGGACTCACCGGCTTCTCGCGCCAGCCGATCCATTTCGGCAGTGTCGTTGTGCCGTTGCACGCCGTGGCGTTCTACTATTTCGTGCTGTTCTTCTTTGCGATCGCCGCCGCGGCGATGGGCATTCTGCTGAACGCTCCGCTCGGCCACACCTGGGTTGCAATCCGCGAGAACCGCCGGCGCGCGACCTTTCTCGGAATCCATGTCGAGCGTTACGTTTGGGCATCCTTTGCCATTGCCGGGCTGATCACCGGCCTGGCGGGCGCGCTCAACGCGCTGCAAAATAACTTTATCTCGCCGGCGAACCTTTACTGGATCGAGTCGGGCAACTTTGTCATCATGGCCGTCCTTGGCGGCATGCGCAGCTTTTGGGGACCGTTGATCGGCTCGATCATCCTGTTCGGTATTCAGGACTACGTGAGCACTTATTTCCCGAACAATTGGGAAATAGTCATCGGCGTCCTGTTTATCATCGTCGTCATATTCTTCCCCAACGGCGTCCTTGGAATCATTCGTCGGCGAGTGAAAGCAACATGAGCCTGCTACGCCTTAAAAACATATCGCGGACCTTCGGCAAGCTCGTTGCGCTACAAAACATCAACTTCGAGATGGAAGCCGGCAAGGTCTACGCGGTGATCGGCCCGAATGGGGCTGGCAAGACGACACTGTTTAATTTGATCAGCGGGTTTTTCCAGGCGACAGCGGGAGAAATTTGGTTCGAGGATAAGCCGATCAATGGGTTCACCGCCGAGCAGCGTGTCGCGGCGGGCCTGGTGCGCACGTTCCAAATCACCGAAGTGTTTCCGGAACTCACCGTGGCCGAGAATATCCGCATCGGCGTGGAGGCGCAGGAGAACCACAGCGCACACGTGTGGCCAAGCGGGCAACTGTTGCGCAAGGTTGATGGCAGGGTCGACGAGTTGCTGGAGATCGCCGGCCTCACGCAGCAGGCCGATCGGACCGTGAGCGAGTTGGCGCATGGCGATCAGCGCGTCGTCGAGGTGGCAATTGCGCTGAGCATGAAGCCAAGATTGCTGTTGCTGGATGAACCGACCGCCGGCATGGGTCGGGGTGAGGCCGGGCGCATGGTCAGCTTGATCCGGAACCTGAACGATAAGGCAAACCTCAGCATCCTCTTTGTCGAGCACGACATGGACGTCGTCTTCGGTGTGGCCGATCGCATCATGGTTCTTAACTTCGGCCAAACTCTTGCGATCGGCTCGCCCAAGGAAATCGCGGCGGACCCTGCGGTGCAGGCCGCCTATCTGGGGGACGCGGCATGAGTGCGATCCTGAAAGCCGCTAACTTGCAGACCTATTATGGCAAGAGCCATATCTTGCACGATGTCTCGCTCGAAGTTGGGGAAGGCGAGATCGTGACGCTGCTCGGGCGCAACGGCGCCGGCAAAACCACTACGCTGCGCAGCCTGATCGGCCTTACCCCGGCACGGCAGGGCAAAGTCGAGATTTTCGGACAGGATACCACGCGTTGGCCGGCGTACCGCATATCGCGCCTTGGTGTCGGTTACGTGCCGGAAGGACGGAAAATCTTTCCCAATCTCACGGTTCTCGAAAATCTCGCGGTTCCGATGACGCGGCCTGGACTATGGAATATCGAGCGCATCTTCGAGTTGTTTCCGAATCTGGGTGAGCGACGCGACAGCTTTGGGCGGCAACTTTCCGGCGGCGAACAAGAGATGCTGGCCATCGCCAGGGTTCTGCTGATCAATCCAAAGCTGCTTCTTTTGGACGAGCCTTCGCAGGGCCTGGCGCCGTTGCTTGTGCGGGAAGTGTTCCGTGTCGTTGCCTCGATGCGCAAGGAAGGCATTTCCGTTCTGTTGGTTGAGCAGAACGCGCGGTTCGGTCTTGAAGTGGCAGATCGCGTCTATGTCCTCAATAACGGCGAGGTGGTCCACTCGGGCTCGGCCAGTGAACTGGCCAAGGACGAGGAACGCGTGCGTGCTCTCGCGGGCGTGGGCGGCAACAAGAGCGAACTTCCCACCGACAAGCCGGGAGTCGCAGCGCCTAGCCGATGATCCGATCCAGGCTGATCGGATCATCGTCGAGCGGGACATGCTCCAGGGGGCGGTCGTTCGCTGGAGCCAATAGGCCGGTGGCTGTCTGCGTCATCCGCGCCTCACGCCTGTTGTGGCGGGGCGGGCCGTTCAGCTCGATTTAAACGGGTCGAGACCGTATTTGGCGCACATCGTGCCGACGATGGATTTGTCTTTGCCGCCGGCAATCAGGCCCATGACCGCCGTCTTGACCCGGTTATTGGCCATCTGCGCTTCCACGATATACGCCTGCTCGCCGTTATAGGCGGGATATGGACTTTCCCCGATCACGACGCCGCAGTAATTGATCGATTGATCGGTCACGATCGCCGGAATTTTTGCCCAGCGATATTTGGCCGAAGCGGGATTGCGCAGCGACTCACCAACCGCTTCCATAATCGCTTTTTTCTCCGAGGCGGTGAGGTCTCGCATCGGGCCGTTTGCGGCAACCGGTGCGGCGTCGGTGTCTGAAGCAGACGAACTGCTTCCGGCCGATGCGGCGGCCGCATTGCTTTGGGTTCCGGTCGTGGCGCAGCCGCAAAGGCCAAAGCCAATGGCCAATGATGCGGCAATCATGCTGAATCTGAATGCTTGCACGTTTCGTCCGTTGGTGATTTGAGATAAGGAAGCGGCTTAATTTCCAGTGCTGCTCGACATCTGGACGTGCCCGATCGTGACGCGCGGAGCCGCCGTCGGCGTCCCCCGTACCACACGCGACTCGGGTTGGCCATTGGGGCCGATCGCGTAGACATGATTGTTGATCATGGCCCGGCCGTCGCGCGTGGGGTTGCTCATTTCCTTGACGTTGTCGCTGATGAGCGTTTCCGCCGCGCCCGGGTGTCCGGTATTCAACAGGCGAAGATGTGTCACGAAGACCTTGGGATAGATCAGGCTGGATGCCGGCACCTTCAGGCCCATGAAATTCGCGACGTCGCCGACAAAGGCGTTGCAGTTATAGAGCTCCGCGCTCCACACATGCGAACGGCTTTGCAGATCCTTGACGTAACCCATGACATGATCGTACTCGGCCTTGTTCATCAGCACGCGATAGCGCGAGGTGACATATTTGTCCTCGAGATCGCCGTCGGTCCATCCGGTTTCGGCGGGAACCGGAACGTAATGCCCGATGACCCAGGCGGTGGAATCGTCACCGACCGGAGACAGGCCCGCGACGCTGCTCTTGGTCGGCGGCACGCCGACCCGGCCGTGGACAATATAGGTATGGCCGTAATCCCAGGCATAGCGGGCGCGAAACTCGATGTAATAGTCGCCCGATCCGGAGGTCACGAGCGGCGCCCGCGAATTGGCGGTCCTGACGATGGCCCGCGAATCTTGTGCATGGGCTGTGGAAAACCCGAGCCCAACCGCCACGGCGACGACAAAGGCGATCCCGAGCCAAACCGGGCTGATGAAGCCGCTCAGTCTATGCCGCATGCAAACCTCCGAGTGACCACGAGCAATGCGCACCTGAACAGCCATCGAAGTAACCGGTCAGCCGGGTAAAATCCGTGGCTGCAGCGCGATTCGGCGCCCGTATCTGCGCATCCTTTAGTTCAGCGCGTCCCCAGTTGCCTAATGCTAGCAATAATTGGCCTTTGCCCGGTGGCAAATGTTCGGCAGAGATTGTGGATTTTGGCCGGTGCGCTAAATTTGCAACTGTGCGCCGTCGGCCGACTGAAACCCGGAAATCGCGAAAAATAACGGCCGCACAGCGGCGATTTCGATCGCGTTGGCCCGGATTTCTCGGCCATTGGCCGAGCTCGCGGGGACGTCACTGCGCATTTTGGGAAGCACCGCGAATGGAACCGCGAACGCGGCTAAATCTGATCATGACTGTGTCTTTTCAGCACTAGAGGAGCGGGGGGCGCGCCTGTATGGTTAACTCTGTCATGACAAGGGGGAGTTTCCCTATGAAGAAGATCGTTTTTGCTACAGCGGCGGTGTTGGCTCTCCTCAGCATCGCTGGCTGCGCTCAGACCGGCAAGGGCAAGGCCCCGCCGCCGGTTGTTACCAAGGGGTAATGCCGTACGGCATTAGTTACTGGGGGAAGGGCCGGCTTCGTGCCGGCCCCTTTCTTTTTGGCGACCTGTCTGCCCCTCGGTAGCCTCAACCGGCCCGGCTATTCGGCCGCCCGCTTTCGCGCCAGCTCCGTCGCGGCCCGGTCATAGGCTTCCTCCCGTACCAACTGCTCCTTTAGCCCGACGAGCGCATAGTAATCGTCGAGCGGCAGCAGATGCTCGAAGGTCGGGGTCAGCGAATTCTCCCGCTTAAGGATACGCAACACGTTGCGCACCGCGTGCGCGGCGGCAAACAGCGCGAGCGAGGGGAACGTCGCGGCGACCACTCCGGCCGCTTCCAAGTCCTGAAGGCTGCGCTGCTTAAACCCGGCCGCCTGCGACAGCGTCGCCATATGGGGTCCGCCCACTTCGCGAATGACGCGTTTGATATCGTCGATGGTATCGACCCCCATGGGCTTTGCCATGTCGGCGCCGGCATCCATGAACAGTTGTGACCGTTCGATCGCCGCATTGAGCCCGTCGACGCCGGCGGCGTCGGTCCGGCCGGCAATGAAGAAATCCGGATCGCGCCGAGCGTCGAGCGCCGCCTTGATCTTGGCCAGCATCTGCTCGACCGGAATCACCTGCTTGCCCGGTAGATAGCCGCAGCGATTGGGAAAGACCTGATCGCTGATAAAGACGCCGGCCAGGCCCACGGCCTCGAAGGCACGAACCATCTGCCGCACGTTGTTCACTCCGCCGAAGCCGGTGTCGGCGTCGACATAGACCGGAATGTCGACGGCGGCGGCGATACGCCCGTAATGCTCGGCATAATCGCGCATATTGGACTGCCCGGTATCGGGCTGGGCCAGCATCGAGCCGATGGCGGCATAGCCGCCGGCGCAGATCGCTTCAAAACCCTCCGCTTCCATGATCCGCGCGGAGAGCGCGTCATACGCTCCAGGCATCAGCACCAACCGCTTGCCTGCCATGATCGCCCGGAACTTTTTGCGCACGCTCATTACGCGGTCTCCCTTTGGTGTCTTATCGTCCAGCGCCGATCACCGGCCGTCTGGCGCGGTTTGCAGCCAGGGCTGCGCGGCGGCGGCACGCTGTTCCCAGCGCGCGATGTCGTCCATGTGCTTGAGTGTCAGCCCGATATCGTCGAGGCCCTCAATCAGCCGGGTGCGATCCGCCGGCGCGATTTCAAAGGCAATGTCCGCTCCGCCTGGACCAACGATGCGTTGCGCCACGAGGTCGACTGTAAATGGCGCCTGGCCGTCGGCGGCGACGACGCGCGCGGCGAACATGTCGGCATCATTGGCATCGAGCACCACCGGCAACAGGCCGTTCTGCAGGCAATTCTCACGATAAATGTCGGCGAAGCTCTTGGCGACGATGACGCGGATATCGTTTGCCAGCATCGACCATACCGCGGATTCGCGCGACGAGCCGGCGCCGAAATTCTGGCCGGTCAGCAGGATGCCCGCATTGCGGAACTGCGGTTTGTTGAGCACAAAATCGGCATCCTCGCTGCCGTCGTCGCGCCGGCGCGCGCGATGAAACAGCATCGCCTTGTAGTCCTCTTGCAGGCCGCGCGAGTGCAGGACGGGCGCGATCTGGTCGGTATTGATGTCGTCGCGCAAAAACGGCGCGGCAATGCCGGTGTGGCTGGTGAAAGGCTGCATCAGGCGACCCCGGCCACCAGCCGGCGCGCATCGGCGATGCGCCCGGCAATGGCGCTGGCGGCCGCGGTGGCCGGACTGGCAAGGTGCGTGCGGACTTTGGGACCTTGGCGGTTTTCGAAATTGCGATTGGTGGTCGATACGCAGCGCTCGCCGGGCTGACCGCGGTCGCCATTGCCCCCAGCGCACATGGAGCAGCCGGACTCGCCCCAGAAAAATCCAGCGTCGCGGAATACGCGGTCGAGGCCTGCGGCTTCGGCTTCGCGCTTCACGCGCGACGAGCCTGGCACCACCATGGCCGTGACGCCCGCGGCGACGCGCCGGCCACGAACCAAGTCTGCCGCGGTCTCCAGATCCGGCAGCCGAGCATTGGTGCACGATCCGATGAAAACGCGATCGACCGGTAGACCGAGAAGCGGCGTACCCGGCACGAGCCCCATATAGGCGAATGCGCTTTCCGCGGCGGCGCGCCTTCCCGGCTCGACCGCGCCGGGCTCCGGTACACTGCCGGAAATCGCCACGACCTGGCTCGGATCGGTGCCCCAGGTGATCTGCGGCTCGAGCGCGGAGCAATCGAGCACCACCTCACGATCGAAAACGGCATCGTCGTCGGTCTTCAATGTCCGCCAAACATCGAGCGCGCGGTCCCACTGTGCGCCGCGCGGCACATAGGGCCGCCCGTAAAGCCAGGCGAAGGTCGCCTCGTCGGGAGCGACGAAACCGGATCGGCCGCCCATCTCGATGTTGAGATTGCATAGCGTCATGCGCTGCTCGATCGGCAGGCTGCGAGTTGCGGCACCGGCATATTCCACGGCGTAGCCGCGCGCACCGGCGACCCCGAGTTCGGCGATCAGCCGCAAAGCGACGTCTTTGGCATTCACCCGCGGGCCGAGCTGCCCATCAAGCCGCACCCGCATGCGCTTCGGCCGCTTCAGCGCCATCACTTGCGTCACCAGGATATGCGCGAGTTCGCTGGTGCCACAGCCGAAGGCGAGCGCGCCGAGCCCGCCGACCGTACTCGCGTGGCTATCCGGGACGGCATGCGTGGCTCCCGGCAGCACGATGCCGAGTTCGGGCGCCACCACATGCGAAATACCCTGGTCGGGATCGCCGATGTCGAACAGCCTGATGCCGTTCCGCCGGCAGCCGTCGCGCATGGCCTTGATGAAGGCGCTTCCCGACGGATTAGTCTCATCGCCACGGCCGGGCGCGGTGGCGACGGTGTGATCCTGCACCGCAAAGGTCAAATCGGGCCGGTGCACCTGCCGCTCTTGCTTTTGCAGCTTGGCAAAAGCGTGATGGGCGTGCAATTCGTGCAGGACGTGACGATCGATATACAGGAGGTCGCGTCCATCAGCCCGTTGACCGACGCAGTGGAAGTCCCAGATCCTGTCGAACAAAGTATGCGGCATCGGGTTGATATGTACCGCCCCACCCCGGACCAGAGCAACCCGTCACTTAGAGCATGATCCGGAAACAGCCTGCCCTCGGACGTGATCCGAGGGTGGATGCCGGTTTTCCGAAAATATCATGCTCCAATCGACAATCTTAGGATGCATTCATGCCTCGCGTCCTCGGCATCGATCATCTGGTTCTCAGCGTCGGCGATTTCGCGCGCTCGCGGGAATTCTACGGCAAGCTCCTACGGTTCCTCGGCTTTCGACTGCAGCACGATTATGAGGACATGGCCGGCTGGAGCAACGGCAAGACGTTGTTCTGGATCGCCGCCGCCGACGCCGAAGGCAGGAAACACAAATACCGCAAAGGCGACATTGGTTTTCACCATTATGCCTTCGAGCTTGCGAGCCGCAAAGACGTCGATGCGCTTGGCGCCTTCCTGGAAGACAACGGCATGACCGTCGTCGATCCGCCCGGCGAGTATTATGGTCACAGTTATTACGCGGTCTATTTCACCGATCCCGACGGCATGAAGCTCGAAGGCATGATCTGGGCGCCGCCGCCGAAGTCGCGCAAAGCCGCCACGCGCAGCAAGGCGTCGCCAAGGAAAGCAAAGAAAAAGAAGGCTTGAAGCGGCCGGCGCGTTACGACGCGGCGCGCAACAACGGCCGAGTGTGTGAGACCACGTTATTGCGGCCGCGCCGTTTGGCGGCGTAGAGCGCACTGTCGGCAGCTTCGACGAGATCGGCGGTCGTCTGAAATTTATCCGGGATCACGGATTCGACGCCGATACTGACCGTGACGTAACCGCAAGGCGATTCCGAGTGGTTGATCGAGAGGTCCTCGACTGCCTTGCGCGCCTCTTCGGCGATCGCCGCGGCCCGATCGATGTCGAGACCGGGCAGGACCAGCGCGAACTCCTCGCCGCCGTAGCGGGCGACCAGCACGGCTTCGTCAAGCGTGACCAGCGACAGCGTCTCGCCGACCGCCCGCAGACAGGTATCGCCCGCGACATGGCCGTAGCGGTCGTTGAACAGCTTAAAGTGATCAATGTCCACCATCATGAGCGCCAGCGGCTGGCACTTGTCCGTGGCGCGCTGCCATTCGCGTTCGATCTGGCGATCGAAGCCGCGGCGGTTGGCCAGCCCGCTCAGTCCGTCGAGACTTGCCAGCTCTTCCAGGTGCTGATTGGCGATCTGCAATTCTTCCTCGCGGGTGGCGAGCTTGGCCGCCATGTCGTCGAGCGCCGCCGCGAGCGGGGCGAATTCGGCCACCCAGGGCTCTTGCGAGGCACGCACATGGAGGTCGCCACGGCCAAAGCGCGCCGCGGTGCGCACCAGCGAGCGGATCGGCCGCACCACCAGCTGCTCGCCGCCAAACCACGCCAGCAGCAACACAAAAATGCAGAACACACCGAGCTGCAGGTAGGCGAAATCGATCTTGCTGTCGATGCTGCTGTGCACGGCGACGTCGTCAAGGCCGACCGCCAAGCGCGCGGCGGTGTCGGGCACGCGGACATAAGCGAAAATGCGGCGAATGCCGTCGAAGCCTGCGGCCGTCAGCGTGCCCTCGTCGTGGCCGAGCATCGCCTGCGTCAGCGTGGAACCGCTGAAGCGCTTGCCGATCATCCCCAGCTGATCGGCCGAACCGGCGACGAGCGTGCCGTTGCCGTCGATCATCATCACCGACGCGCCGGAGTGCCGCGCGGCTGTCGCCGACAATTCGCTGATCCATTGCAGATTGATCACCGCGAGCACGACGCCTTTGACGGAGCCGTCTTCGGCGAGGACCGGATAAGTCGCGACCAGACTGGGCACCTGGTTGACGTGATTGATCAGATAATTGCTCAGCTCGAACTCGCGGGAATGCATCGCCTTCTGGAAATGCGGACGGTCGGAAACGTTCAAGCCGACCGCCAAGGGTTCGGTCGAACAGGCGATGCGGCCATCGGTGCCGGCGATGGAGACGTCGCGGATCCACGGGATTTTTGACGCCATCTCCCCCAGCGTGCGATCGCAACTGGAGACGTCGGTCGGCAGCCTGGAATAGACCCGTGACACAAGCTGGACCACGGCGCGAACCGAATAGATGACATCGTGCTGGGCGTCGGCGCCGCGCCGGGCCAGTTCCACCACCTCGGCATGGGCTCGCTCGGTGCTTGCAAGGCGGGCCTGTTCCAAGCCGCGAACGCGCTCAACCATCAAAGGTGCGGTGGCCAGAAGCGCGAGCACGAGCAGCCGCGCCCGAATGCTCAAAATCGGCTTGCGACGCCGCACACCTTGCGGGCTGGCTCGACTCTCGGACATTTGACCCCTCGCACCCCGGTTCCACAAACTAGCGGTTGCGGGTAAAGACCGCCCTTGCCACGGCGCTAAATTCTGCGTGCAATAATTCATCGTATGGAAACCATGAGCCGGAACGAGAGCCCCACGACCGCCATCGACTCGGTGCGTGCAGAGATCGCGAGAGCCTGCCGCGATGCCGGTCGCGATCCGGCGAGCGTCACGCTGGTCGCGGTGTCAAAAACCTTCGGCGCCGAAGCCATCGAACCGGTGATTGCCGCGGGTCAGCAGATCTTCGGCGAAAACCGCGTTCAAGAGGCGAAGGCCAAATGGCCGACGCTGATCGCGCGCCACGCCGCGCACGGGCCCGCCATCGAACTGCATCTCGTCGGTCCGCTGCAGTCGAATAAAGCACGCGACGCAGTGGCGCTGTTCGATGCCATTCACGCGCTCGACCGGCCTAGTCTCGCCGCGGCGCTGGCAAAGGAAATCGCAGCGCAGAAGCGCCAGCCGGTGCTGTTCGCAGAGATCAATACCGGCGCCGAAGCGCAAAAGTCCGGCGTGCTGCCGGAACAGGCTGACGATTTCCTCGCCGCCTGCCGTGACCGGTATGGTCTCGTCATCTCCGGGCTGATGTGCATTCCCCCGCACGATGAAGCGCCGGCGCCGCATTTTGCGCTGACCGCCAAAATCGCCAGCCGTAATGGATTGACGCTGTTATCGATGGGAATGAGCGCGGATTATCCGGTGGCGATCGCGTTCGGTGCGACCCATGTGCGCGTGGGTAGGGCGATCTTCGGCAAGCGCGAGCCACTTAAGAATGAACAATGATTCGTGTCTTCGTCGAGATATGCCGAAGCAATTGCAGCAAATCGCTCCGGCGAAGCGCCACGCATCCCGCAGTCGGTGCAAAGCCCTGGCGGACGACATGAATGAACACGGCGCTGCCGCGCCACGCCACCCGCGGCCGGGTATTGTGGTCGATCTCGACAACCAGGTCATAAAGGCCGTCATTCCGTCGAAGCCGGTCGCCTGGTTCATTGGCCGACCGACGGAACGCGCGGTTATAGCGGCGATCCGCCGGATCTTCACACCATGCGTCGCTCGATCCAATGCGGCGGACGGGCAATAACGTCGCCGGTCGAGGCAGCCGATCGGCCCGCCACCACAGCCGGATCGGGCGAAACCGGCCGGCCGGTGTAGCGCCGTCTCCCTCACGCTTATCGGCTTTGACGGAGCCTCGGCCCAGCGCGACCCGCAACGGCCGCGCCGCGCCGGCCATCAACCAGCCTTGCCGACGGCTGCCCGGATGGGCACGTATATGAATGAAACGGAACGATTTTTGCCGCATCGGGACCCCGATTCCCAATCTGGGCCTGCTCCTGTATCGTGACTGCTCATATCTCGCGCTTTGCGGCGCGGCAAAGGAATAGCGGGCCGGGACTTTTATGCCCAATACACGGAAGATTCTCATCGTCGACGACGATCCCGAATTGCGGGACGCGCTGGCTGAGCAGCTCTCTTTGCACGAAGAGTTCGAGGTCGAAGCGGTCGACACCGGCAGCAAGGGGGTGCAGTCCGCCAAGAGCGGGCAGATCGATCTGGTGCTGATGGACGTCGGCTTGCCGGATATCGACGGCCGTGAAGCCGTGCGCCTGTTGCGCAAGAACGGTTACAAGGCGCCGATCATCATGCTGACCGGCCACGACACCGATTCCGACACCATCCTCGGCCTCGAGTCGGGCGCCAATGATTACGTGACCAAGCCGTTCCGGTTCGCGGTCTTGCTGGCGCGTATCCGCGCCCAGCTTCGCCAGCACGAGGCGAGCGAAGACGCGGTCTTCGCCATCGGGCCCTATACGTTCCGGCCGAGCTCGAAACTCCTGCTCAATCCAAAGGGCAACAAAGTACGCCTCACCGAGAAGGAAACGTCGATCTTGCGCTATCTGTATCGCGCCGGTCAGCGGCCGGTGTCGCGCGAGACGCTGCTACAGGAGGTGTGGGGCTATAATTCCGGCGTCACCACCCATACACTGGAAACTCACATCTATCGCTTACGGCAGAAAATCGAGAAGGATGCCGCAGCACCCGCCATCCTGGTCACCGAGGCCGGCGGCTATAAATTGGTGCCGTGAACGCGGAATGTCATGACCATCGAGGACGACATCGCGTTCCTTGAGCAAGTGCCGATTCTTCGCCGTCTGGGCGGCGACGCCTTGCGCATCCTTGCGATCGGCGCCGAAAGCTATTCGGTGCCGGCGGATCACGTGCTGTTTACCGCCGGCGATGCCGCCGACTGCGCCTTTATCGTTCAGCAAGGCTCCTTTGCGCTTAAGCCGCCGCGGCCAAGCGATGGCGAAATCGTTGCCACGCCGGGCACTTTGCTCGGCGAAACCGCGTTGCTGGCCGACACGATCCGGCCCGCCGACGCGGTGGCCCGGGAGGATTCCGTGGTGCTGCGAATCTCGCGCACCATGTTCATGAAAATGCTCGAGAGCTACCCCGATGCGGCGCAGCGTGTGCGCGATTCGATTGCTTCGCGCGCCGATCAATGGGCGCGCGAGATGGAGAAGGTTCGCGCCACGCTCGCCCGCGGCACCGGGCCGCAATAAGCATGCTGCTGCGCGCCGATCACGGCTGCCGGCGATGGGCGATTTCCAGGCTGACGAGGCGGGCCAGTAACGTCGCCGGATAGAGCTGACCGATCACACCTTCGAGATTGGCCAAGCTGCGCGCCAGTGGATGCAGCGGCACGATGTCGCCGTAACCCAGCGTGGTCAGCGTCGAAAAACTGAAATAGAGCAGCGCCGCGCCCGAGCCATATTCGCTGCCGCTATGCGGCAGATTGCTGAACGAACCGGGCACCAATACTTCCATCAGCCGATAGATGGTGAAGAAAAACAGCGCGAAGTTCAGATAAAGCACGATCGCGCCTTGTACGCGGTGGACGGTCACGCGACCGGGTCCGAACACGACGCGCGCCACGACGATACTCAGCGCGGAAATCGCCAGCAGCCGTCCGCCGCCGCTCAGCCATTGCGTCAGCGGCGACGGGTCTTCGCGCCACAGCAGCGTGCCGAACGGGCTCAGCGCGACGGCGATGAGCACGGTAATCGCGGCAATCGGGCTGTGCCAAGTCACCGCAAGAATGGTCAGCACCAGTACGACGAACAGTGTCGGCAGCACTATCGCGGGGAGCTCGCCCATACCGGTGAGCGGAATAACCAGAAAAATCATGACGCTTTCGAGCACCAAAAGCGCCGTCAGCCCCGGCTCACGCGTGATCCGATGCCAGTCTTTGACGCGGCTGCGCCAGGCTTCCAAGGACATCGTCAACGGTGGCCGTAGCCCGCTCATACGCTAAAGCTCCAGGGTCGCGGTCACCGGCACATGATCGGACGGCCGCATGGCGCCGCGATAGGTCTTGGCAATGGCGATATCGGCGACGCGGTCGGCGAGCATGGGCGACGTCCAGATGTGGTCGAGACGGCGGCCGCGATCGGCGGCTTGCCAATCCAAAGCGCGGTAGCTCCACCACGTGTAAAGCTTGGCCGGCTCCGGCGTATGCTGGCGCATGCTGTCGACCCAGGCGCCAGGACGCAATGCCGCAGCGAATTTCTCGCATTCGACCGGCGTGTGCGACACCACGCGGCGCATCTGCTTGTGACTCCAGACGTCATGTTCGAGCGGCGCGACATTGAGATCGCCGACCAGAATGGCGCGCTCGGATTTCGCCGGGCGCAAAATCGCGGCGTCGCGCATCTCGTCGAGGAAAGCGAGCTTGTGCGCAAATTTCGGATTGAGCTGCGGATCGGGAATATCGCCGCCGGCCGGCACATAGAAATTATGCAGCGTGATCGGGTCGCGCAGGCCCGCCCGCTCGCCCACCACCGCAGAAACGTGGCGGCAATCGGTCTTGCCGCAGAAGCTCTGAATGTTGAAGCTTTCGAATGGCAATCGCGACACCACGACGACGCCGTGATAGCCCTTCTGGCCGTTGAGCGCGATATGCTCATAACCCAGCCGCTTGAAGCGTTTGCGCGGGAATGCGTCATCCGGACATTTGGTCTCTTGCAGACAGAGAATGTCCGGACGTACCGCCTTTATGAATTTGGCGACCAGATCGATGCGCAGCCGCACCGAATTGATGTTCCAGGTTGTGAGCTTGATCCGCATGATCGGGAATGTAGGAGCCGGCGACCGGCTGTTTCACCTTAGCATGTCCTTTTCGCAAAACCGGCTTCCACTTTTGCGGGATATGCTACAGGCCAGCATGACGCAACGCGTCGTCATTCGCAAAGCCGAGGCCTCCGGTATCCACAGGCGATCAAAATTATTCGGGAATACGGCGTCTACCGGACGCTCCGCCGGATATTGTCATCGGGCCGGCCGCTTTGGGCCGGTTGGCGGAGCATGACGAATTTACTGGTTGCTGATGCCGCCCTGATTGCCATGGTAATTGATCACGAACAGATTGGGGTCGGGCTTTTTCGTGGTGTCGAGATTATAGACCGCGACCGTCGTGTCGAACCCTTGCGGATCGGTCACGGTCCACTGCTTGAGCGTGAGATCCTTGGCGTCGAACATGATCATCAGCTTGTCGGTGCCGATCATCAGTTGCTTCTGTTCGATGGTGACGCTGGCGAAAGTATCGTCCGAGGTCACGTTGATGACATCGGTATCGCGCAGGAGATCGATGCGGTCGGCCAAGAGATAGCGCAGCGGCGTCTGCGACAGCGGATATAAATCCTGGGTGGCTAGCTTGCGGTCGCGCACGACGACCGAGGAGCCGTCGGCAATAATATCGATCGGCGACGGCGGATTATAATCGAAGCGGATGCGTCCGGGCTTCTGCAGATAGAACGTTCCTTCGGTACGGTTGCCGTCCGGCCCGATCTGAACGAAATTGCCCACCATGGTCTGAATGCTCGACAGATACTTGCTGATGCGCTCGAGCAGCGCGCGCTGCTTGCCGTCAAAAGCGGTCGCCTGATTGGACGCGCCTTTATTGGAGAACGGGAAAAAGCTGGGAGCGCTGCTCGCCTGCGGCGACGCCGGCGAAGCCTGCGGTATCGAGCCCGGCGGGATCGGAATGTCGGTCGCGGCGGGCGTCGAAGTGGAGGCCGCGCCGGACTTCGGCAGCGGCGCTGGCGTCGGCAGCGGCACGTTTTCGGCAAATGCGGCAGTCGATCCGAGCACACCTAGCCCGCTGATGAACGCCACCAAGGCCAGCGCCGGGCCAAGTTTAGCCATATCGTTCTCCCGCTGAATGCGTCTTGACGCACGCCCCGCGACTACGCACTGCGCTAACCGGCCGTTATGGCGAATTCGCGGCTACTCTTGAATAACGGCTTACGGCTCAAAGCTGCGATTCTCAATAGGCCTCCTCGTCGGCGGCCTCGATCAGGATCTCGCGCTTGCCGGAGTGATTGGGCTGGCCGACGATGCCCTCTTGTTCCATCCGTTCCATCAGCGATGCGGCGCGATTGTAGCCGATCTGCAGCCGGCGCTGGATATAGCTGGTCGAGGCCTTGCGGTCCCGCTTCACGATCTGCACCGCCTGTTGGTAGAGGTCGCCGCCTTCGGCGCCGCCCATCGCCGTGGCATCGAAGATCGGGTTGCCATCGGCATCCTGCGGTTCCTCCGCGACGACCGCCTCGAGGTATTCCGGCTGTCCCTGCGATTTGAGATGGCGGACGACCTTCTCGACCTCTTCGTCGGAGACGAACGGTCCGTGCACGCGGCTGATGCGGCCGCCGCCGGCCATGTAGAGCATGTCGCCCTGGCCGAGCAACTGCTCGGCGCCTTGCTCGCCCAAAATCGTGCGGCTGTCGATCTTGGAGGTGACCTGAAACGAGATGCGGGTCGGAAAATTGGCCTTGATGGTGCCGGTGATGACGTCGACCGAAGGGCGCTGCGTCGCCAGGATGACGTGCAGCCCCGCGGCGCGCGCCATCTGCGCCAACCGCTGCACCGCGCCTTCGATGTCCTTGCCGGCGACCATCATCAGGTCGGCCATCTCGTCGACAATGACGACGATGTAGGGCAGCGGCTCGAGATCGAGCTCCTCGTTCTCGTAGATCGCCTGGCGGGTCTCGCGATTGTATCCGGTATGAACCGTGCGGTTGAGCTTTTCGCCCTTCTTGTTGGCCTCGGAGACGCGCGCATTGTAGCCGTCGATATTGCGCACGCCGAGCTTCGACATCTTCTTGTAGCGTTCCTCCATCTCGCGCACCGCCCATTTCAGCGCCACCACCGCCTTCTTCGGATCGGTGACAACGGGCGTGAGCAGATGCGGGATGCCGTCATAGACCGACAATTCCAGCATTTTGGGATCGACCATGATCAGCCGGCATTGGTCGGGCTGCAGCCGATAGACCAGGCTCAGGATCATGGTGTTGATGGCGACGGATTTGCCGGAGCCGGTGGTGCCGGCAATCAGCAAATGCGGCATGCGCGCCAGATCGACCAGCACCGGTTCGCCGCCGATCGACTTGCCGAGGCACAGCGGCAGGCGGAACGACGACTCGGCGTAATCGCGCGCGGCAAGCAGTTCGCGCAAGAAGACTTTTTCGCGGGTCGGATTGGGCAGTTCGATGCCGATGGCGTTGCGGCCCGACACCACGGCAACGCGCGCGGACAGCGCGCTCATCGAGCGGGCGATGTCGTCGGCGAGACTGATGACGCGCGACGATTTTATGCCCGGCGCCGGCTCGAGCTCGTAAAGCGTCACCACCGGGCCCGGCCGTGCATTGATGATCTCGCCGCGCACGCCGAAGTCGCCCAGCACGCCTTCGAGCGCCGTGGCGTTCTCCTGCAAGGCCTCGGTGGAAACGGTCGCGCGGCCGGCCTTGGTTGCCGGCGTCAGCAATTCGAGCGGCGGCAGCACATAGCCGCCGTTTAATCGGCGCGGCGCTTTCGGCGCGCGCGGCTTGCGCACGCGCGGCGCCGCCTCGGCGTCGTCCTCGGCCGCTTCCTCCTCGCCGTCGTTCTGTTCGGCCGGGTCGAAACGCGGCTCGAGCCGGCGGCGCGGCATCGCGACCTCGCCGCCGGGCGGCAGCGGTGTGCGGCGGCGGCCGAACAACAGCCGCGACAGCCGGGCGCGGATGCTCAACTGGTACTGCGCCAACAATCCGAGCGGGATGACGCCGCCGCGTTCGTCTTCGCCATCGTCCTCGGCCGGCGCTTCGTCGTCTTCCTCTTCCTCCTCCTCTTCATCCTCGTCGATCGGTTCGCGCCACAGGATGCCGGCGGCGCCGGCAAAGGTGAACAGCGCCGCCGCGCCGAGCATGATGGCGACGCCGACGAGATGCGTGCCGGTCAGCGATATGTGCAGCAGCATCACCGGCAGGCGCAGCACGGCATCGCCGACCACGCCGCCGAGCCCGGACGGCAGCGGCCAATGCGGACTGCGCGGCAAGGACGAGGCGAAGGCCGCGGTCAGGACGGCGCCGGCGAGCCAGAGCAAGACCCGCAGCCGCTCGTGCCGCAACGGCCGGTGGCCGAGCAGCCGATAGCCCCACACTGCGATCGGCAACAACAGCGCCAGCGAGCCGAGCCCCAATAATTGCATCATCAAGTCGGCGGCGACCGCGCCGGGCAGGCCAAGCAGATTATGCACCGGTGCGTCGGTGGCATGGCTCAGCGACGGATCGTGCACCGACCAGGTAGCCAGTGCGATCGCCGCGATGATGGCGAGGGTGAGCAGCGCAATGCCGCCGAGTTCGCGCAGACGGCGCTGCAACATGGCGCCGAGCTGGCCGGAGAGATAGGCCATTCCGTCGAGGCTGCGCTCGATCATCGACATCGCGGCTGCCCTACCCCGTCATTGCGAGGAGCATCGCGACGAAGCAATCCAGCGTCCGGGCACGCGACCCCTGGATTGCTTCGCTTCGCTCGCAATGACGGTTCAAAATTCTCTTGGGCCAGCATCTTTTGCTTCACCCCAGCACTCCCACCAGCCGATGCATCGCCTCGGCGGTGATCTCGTTATTGTGCACCATGGCGACGCGAATGTAGTCGGCGCCGGGATTGGAGCCGTCGGCCTGCTCGCGCGCCAGGTAGCGACCCGGCACCACGCGCAAGCCGCCCTCGCGCCACAGCCGCAGCGTGGCGGCTTCGCTGCCGCCCTGCGCCGAGACGTCGAGCCAAAGGAAGAAGCCGCCGGCCGGCCGCTCATAGCCGTAGCGGTCGCCGACGATCTGGTCGGCGAGATCGAATTTCTCACGATAGAGCCGGCGGTTTTCCTCGACATGCGTCTCGTCGTTATAGGCGGCGATGGCGACGTGCTGCATCGGCGTCGGCACCATCGGCGCGGAGACGTTGCGCAGTTCGAGGAACGTGCGCATGAAGCTCTTGTCGCCGGCGGCAAAGCCGATGCGCAGCCCGGGCAGGCTCGAGCGTTTGGACAGCGAGTGAAAGATCGCGACATTGGCGAAGTCGCCGCCGGCCGCTTCGAGCATGCCGTGCGGCGGCCGTTCGCTGTAGATTTCGCAATAGCACTCGTCGGAGAAAATCAGGAATCCGAAGCGCCGCGCCAATGCGGTCAGTTTCTCCAGATAGGCAAGATCGGCGACCGCGCCCTGCGGATTGGATGGGGAGGCGATGTAGAACGCCACCGTGCGCGCCAATAGCGCTTCGTCGAGCGCATCGAGATCGGGCAGGAATCCGGTCTCGCGCGTGGTCGGCAGAAATACCGGCTCGCAATCGGCGCCGATCGCGCCGGCGGCATAGGCCGCATAAAACGGATTTGGAATCAGCATGGCCGGCCGGCCTTGGCGCGGCGTCACCCAATTCTTGGCGGCGAGCGCCGCCAGGAACAGCCCCTCGCGGGTGCCGTTGAGCACCAGCACTTCGTTCGCAGCATCGACCGGGCGGGCAAGTCTGTAGCGGCGGTCGAGCCAGCCGGCGACGGCAACACCGAATTCGTCGAGCCCCTTGTTGGCCGGATAGCGGCCGAATTCCGCGACATGGGCGGCGATGATCGGGCCGACGAAAGGCGGGATCGGATGCTGCGGCTCGCCGACGGCGAGGCTGATCGGCGGCTTGCCGGGTGGCGTGTCGCCAAGCAGTTCGCGCGAGCGCACGAATGGCGAGCGCCCGGTCGGCGCGGGAGCCGGCGCGGCGTCCCGTTCGGCGCCGGAGGCGCCAAGAGCACCTTGGCCGCCACGGGAACGATGAGCGATGGAGGCAGACTCGCGGGTCATCTTGTACATCACCGACAGCGGGCCGGCCCGCCACATCACCGGTGGGATAGCATAGGTATGGCGAGGTTAAGACGCGATTAACCATCTGGCGGCCAATGACGAATAGCGGTTGGCGAATATCGGATTTTCGACCCTATTCGCTACGCGCCACTCGCTATTCGCGACTGAAGACCGCGATTAACGGCCGGCGTCCGCTACGCCGCGATCTTCACGTATTCGAAATCGCCCGGCTTGTTGTCGATGCCGAGCCGCGGCGGGGCGATCCAACTGGCAAATTTGCCCGGCTCGGTGACCGGCGTCATCAGGCTGCCGATGAAGTCGCCGTCGGCAGTCGATGGCAGCCAATTGCCCTTGCCGCGGCTCCAGGCGGTATCGTCCAGCACTTCGCCGGCCGGCGAAACATGCACGGTCTTGAACTCGCCGATCTGGCGATGGAAACCGACATGCGGCAGCGCGAGTGTGAAGGCGACGCCGGTCTTGTCGACGATCTTGTTCCAGCGATCGAGCCCGCGCTGGCAGTCGGCGGTGTAATCGTCGCGCAGCCGCATATTGAT
>JBAQHW010000111.1:0-1964 GCA_049288525.1 Xanthobacteraceae bacterium | reverse complement strand
AGGGAACGTTTGTGGCGCGCGCCGCGCCCGGAGCGCGAGCGGGTGGCAGCATCCGTCCGCGTGGCGCGGCCCACGACCCTGGCGCCTCCCGGCGCTCCATTTCGTGCTTGGCTTGCTTGGCTTGGCGTACCGTGGCGTAGACGATGCCCCGTTGTCTCGACGACGACTCGGATGCCGATGCATCGCGAGAACGCGAGTGTTTGCATTTTTTTCAACGCTGCCCGGCCCTCGCCTAATCACCGCGACGTTGTATAGTGTGCGCAAAGCAAAGGAATGCCCCGGAGGAGCCCCAAATGAGCGCAATGACCGCCGCCACGAAGACCGCGTCCACCAAGACTTTAGTGATCCGTAACGGCACGCTGATCGACGCCTCCGGCAAGCCGTCGAGCCGCAACGAGGCCATCGTCATCGAGGGCAACAAGATCAAAAGCGTCGGCGCCTTGCCGCCCGACATTCACCTCGAAGACCGCAAGACCGTCGACGTCATCGATGCCGCCGGCAAGTGGGTGATGCCGGGCCTGATCGACGCGCATTGCCACATGTCCTACGGCTACCCGCTGATCAAGGGCGAGGGTAAAGGCAAGGGCACCACGCGGCCGGAGTTCTCCACGCTAAAAACCGCCCGTAGCGCGCAGAAGGTGCTTCGCTCCGGCGTCACCAGCATTTCGGTGCCCGGCGGCACCTGGTTCACCGATGTGGGCGTGCGCGATGCGATCAAGCTCGGCCTGATGGAAGGCCCGCGCATGTTCGTCGCCGGCCGCATGATCGTGACCTATGGCTGCATCGAAGACGACGAGCCGTCCTGGGAAGGCACGCCCGATCACTCGATCGGCAAATTGTGCAACAGCAAGGACGAAATGGTCACGGAAGTGCGCCGGCAAGGCAAGCACGGCGTCAACTTCATCAAAATGGCCGACAGCCGTTCCGGCGAATCGCAGATGCTGGCCAAGGAGGAAATCGCCGCAGTGGCCGGCGAAGCGCACCGCCGCAACCTGAAAGTCGCCATCCATTCGCGCGGTGCCGGCTCGACGCGGGCCGCCGCGGAGGCCGGCGTCGACTGGATCGTGCACGCCGATCTCGCCACCGATCGCGATCTCGACGCCGTCGCCAAAGCCGGCATGCCGATCCTGCCGACCGCCACCTTCCTTGCCGTGGTCTGCGAACTCGGCAAGCAGCAAAAAGTCGGCGCCGAACAGGTGCAGCTCGATTTCAACCGCATGCAGCGGCACTACGATCTGCTCGGCGAATTGATGCACAAGGCGCGCAAGCTCGGCATCCGGCTTCTGGTCGGCACCGACACCGGCAACAATTCATTCACCCGGCACGGCGAGCTGCACGCCAAGGAGCTCGAAATCTTCGTCAAGCACGGCGGCTACTCGCCGATGGAGGCGATCGTCGCGGCGACGCGCGATAACGCCATGGCGGTCGGGCTTGACGGCAAGGTCGGCCAGATCGCGCCGGATCAACTCGCCGACATCACGGTGTGGAACAAAGACCCGATCGCCGATATCGCCATCCTGCAGGACAGCAAAAACCTGTCCTTCGTCGTCAAGGACGGCAAGCTCGTCGATCTTTATCCGCGCGACGAGATGCTGGTGTTCCAGCAGGCCGCGGAATGACGGCAGCGGCGCCGGCCGGCGACATCGCGCGGCTTTCCGTCGAGATCGACGATGTGACGCCGCGCGTCGTGCGCACCGTCGAGGTGCCGATCGATATCCGGCTCGACGATCTGCATTTCGTGCTGCAGATCGCCATCGGCTGGCAGAACGGCCACCCGTTCGAGTTTCGCATCGGCGACCGGCTGTGGGGCCAGCCCGACGCCGACGCCGGCATCGATCGTGTGCCGGCCGAACGCGCGACGCTGGCGGATATTCTGGCGGCGGGGGACACGTTCCAATACGATTACGTGCTCGGCGAGGACTGGGAACATACGGTGCGGCTGTTGTCCCGCGGCCCGCCGGCAA
>JBAQHW010000110.1:0-3605 GCA_049288525.1 Xanthobacteraceae bacterium | reverse complement strand
TCGAGGGTTTGAAGGAGCCGGCCGAAGCCATTCAAGCCTTTCTCGACCGCGTGCCGTTCGCGCAAGCCAAAGATCGCGTGCGAAAAGCCGCGCGCATTGCGGTGCCGGAAACGCTTGCGATCACCATTGCGCCGGAAATGTCGACGCAGACCGGCTTCGGCGGCCTTTTGAACGAGATCGCGCGGGAAAAATCGCCGCTGGCCTCCCGCATCGTCACCGCCTCGCCCGACGTCACCGTGTCGACCAATCTTGGTCCTTGGGTCAACCGCCGCGGGCTGTTCGCGCGCGAAAGCCTCGCCGACACCTTCAAGAGCGAGCGCATCCCCTCGACGTTCAACTGGGAATTTTCGCCGAAGGGCCAGCATATTGAGCTTGGCATCGCCGAGAACAATCTCTTCATCGCGCTGTCCGCGCTCGGCCTGTCGCACGCCATCAACGGCGAGCGGCTGTTGCCGATCGGCACCTTGTACGATCCCTTTATCGCCCGCGGCCTCGACGCGCTCAATTACGCCTGTTATCAGGACGCGCGTTTCATTCTGGTGGCGACGCCGTCGGGAATCACGCTGTCGCCGGAAGGCGGCGCGCATCAATCGATCGCCGAGCCCCTGATCGGACTGGCGCAGGACGGCCTTGCCGCCTTCGAGCCGGCCTTTGTCGACGAGCTCGCCGTTATTCTCAGCTTTGCGCTCGATTACATTCAGCGCGGCGGCGAGCAGGACAAAGAGAGCGACTCGGAACGTAATTGGCTGCGCGACGAGACCGGCGGCTCGATCTATCTGCGGCTCTCCACGCGGCCTATTGAGCAAATCGCGCGCGAAATGACGCCGCAGCTCCGTCAGGCGATCGTCGACGGCGCCTATTGGCTGCGCGAGCCGGGACCGAACTGCCAGGTGGTGGTGGCCTATACCGGTGCGGTCGCGCCGGAGGCGATCAAGGCCGTCGGCCTGATGGCCGAGGACCGCCGCGACACCGGCCTGTTGGCGATCACCTCGGCCGATCGGCTCAATGCCGGCTGGACTGCCGCGTGCCGCGCGCGCGAGCGCGGGCTCCTTCACGCCCGCTCCCATATCGAGCGGTTGTTCGCAAACCTGTCGCACCATTGCGGCATCGTCAGCGTGCTCGACGGCCATCCGGCGACGCTTGCCTGGCTCGGCGCGGTCGACGGCCATCGCCTGCGGCCACTCGGCGTCGAGCACTTCGGCCAGACCGGCTCGATCGCCGAGCTCTACCGGCACTACGGCATCGACGCCAACGCCATCATCGCCGCCGCGCAAGCCATCGCGCCGGGCCGGCCGATCCGCTACTTGGGCGCGGCGTGATTGATCTTGCCAAGGTAGCTACCGATAGCTACCATCCTGGCATGCCCACAGTGTCGATGAAGGAAGCCAAAGATCGCCTCACCGCGCTCGCCCGCCTCGTCGAGAAAGGGGAGACAGTGGTGGTGACCCGCAACGGCGAGCCGGCCTTCGATATGGTGCCGCATCGCGCGACAGCTTTGCGGTTGCAAGCGGGCGCAGATTTTCTCAAAAGCCGCGGTGTCAACGAGATATTTCCTTACGTCGCGGACGATTTTGACGAGCCGCTTGCTGCGGATTTCCTACTCAGGCCGCTGCCGTAATCGATGCGGCTATTGCTCGACACGCACATCCTCATCGTTTTGGCGCGCCACGAGCTTGGCAGGTTGGGCGGTAGTATGGCCTCTGCGGTGACGTCGACGGAAAACGTCGCATTCGCGAGCGCGGCAAGCGTGTGGGAGATTGCGATCAAGTCACGTCTCGGAAAGATCGATGCTGGTCTGCCGCTCGACGAACTGCCAGATTACTTTCAGGCAATCGGACTGAACCTGCTCGTCATCGATCATCGCCACGCGGTTAGATCGCTCGATCCCGAACCGGCGACCCGCGATCCGTTCGATCGCTTGCTGCTCGCACAGTGCGCGGTGGAACAACTGCGCCTCGTTACGCTTGATCGCGTCCTTGCCCGTCATCCATTGGCATGGTCGGAAGGAAATCGGTAACCGCCTCATTGCCGGCCCCAGTCTGAAGCGGCGCTCATCAAGGAGAATAAGCAATGCCGATCATCGACGCGCAGCTTCACGCCTATGAACGCGACCGGCCGGAGCGGCCGTGGCACAAAGCGTTGACGGGGCCGCCCGAGGCGACCGGCGAAGAGACGGTCGATATTCTGGATAAAGCCGGCGTCGACGGCGCCATTTTGGTGTCGGCGTTCACGATGTACCGCTACGACGCGAGTTACGCGGTTGCGGTGCGCAACCGCTATCCCGACCGCTTCGCGCTGGTGCGCCCGGTCGATCCCGCTAATCCCACTGTTGCCGACGTGATCTCGGAATGGAAGCACACGCCCGGCGCGGTTGCCGTGCGCATGCTGCTGGTGCGCAGCGGCCTTGCCACCGATGCCGCCGATCCGGGGCTTAATCGCGTCCTCGCCGAGGCCGCGCGCTGGTCCCTGCCGGTCAATCTGCATATCGCCGGACGGCTCGACCAGGGCATCGCACTCATTCGCCGTCATCCCAACACGCAGATCATCGTCGATCATCTCGGCCTGGTGCAGCCGCATGTGCCGCCAAGGCCAGCGGAGCCTTGGGCCGAATTGGCGAAAGTGCTGACGCTCGCCGAATTGCCGCATGTCGCCATCAAGATCACCGGCGCCTGCACGCTGTCGCTCGAGCCGTTCCCCTATAACGACATCTGGGATCCGGTGTGCCGCATGATCGACGCCTTCGGCGTCGACCGCTGCCTGTGGGGCACCGACTGGACGCGGGCGGTGAAATTTCTCAACTACGATCAAGGTGTCGATGCGTTCCGCTCCACCAATCGCATTTCCGACAGCGACAAGGCGAAACTGATGGGCGGCACGGCCGCGCGACTTTACGGCTGGAAGCCGGGGCGGGCGTAAAATCCCGCCTCAGGGTCCGGTGATCTGATAGCCGAGATACCAGGAATAAAGATTGGTCGCGGAAGCATTTTGAATGGCCGTTCCGACGGAGGCGAGCAGATGATTGTGGTCGTCGACGTCGTAAACGGCGCCGACGTTGAATCCAGTCGTGTCCTTGCCGGCAACCGTGTCGGCGGTCTGATGGTATAGTTCGCCGCCGATCGCCAATTGCTTCGTCACCTGTTTCTGCAACAGCCAGCCGAAGAACCAATAATCCTTGTCGCCGAGAGCTGTATCCTGATTGAACCAGTAGCCGCCGCCGCCATAGGTGAGCCAGTCGTTGCCGAGATTTTTTTGCATCCAGACCGGTAGAAAAATCCGCGTGTGGCCGGCGCCGAGACCCGCCGCCCGCGAGCCGTTCGGCAGCTCGACCAGCGGGAATACCCCGACCATGGGCCGGTTGCCGTTCTCGTCCTCCTCGATGAAGCGGTATTTGAAGCCGAGCTCGGTGTCGCCGTAGCCGAATTGCGATGGTCCGCCCGCCGGACTGTCGAAGGCGAGCGGCGCGATTATATGAAACTGGCCGTTCGGGATGATGCCGTAGTTGAATTCCCAGGCCGGACCCACGCCCGCGGTGTCGCCGCTGACGTGGCTGCCCATACTGAAGGTGTAAAACTCGTAGTGCTGGTAGTCGACCGGCTCCGGATCGT
>JBAQHW010000109.1:0-2443 GCA_049288525.1 Xanthobacteraceae bacterium | reverse complement strand
AGGCCAGCGCGGCAAAATGCACGACTGCGGTAGGCTGATGTCGGGCCACCACCTCGCGCAACCGCGCCCGGTCGGCAAGATCGCCGACCTCAAGCGGTCCCCATTTCACTGCTTCGGGATTGCCGCGTGAAAGGTTGTCGTAGGTAACCGGCGTAAAGCCGGCTTCACGCAAGGCCTTGCAGGTGTGGCTGCCGATGAAGCCGGCGCCGCCGGTGACGAGAATAGCGGTCATCGCACCGATTCGAAAAATGGATGGCGCATTTCAAGTCCGATTGATGGCGTATTCATGGACGCCAGCCGACGTAATCCGCTGCTTGGCGATTTTGGTCGGCGGCGACAACAGGGAGTGACTGTTGGGCGTGCCGCCAAATTGGACGTCTTCCAGCTCGATCGCTTGATTGGGAAAGAGCGGCCCATAGCTGAGCCAATCGGTCCGACCGAACGAAGACCCTCTGACCGTCAACCTGGCATCCGCCTGCAGAGCGATTTGGCCGTTTAGCGATACGCAACGCTCGACCGTCGTCGGACAACCTGCGGGCTGCAGAAAATAGCCCGTCGAAGTCGGAGCGGCCTGCGTGCAGCCGAGCAGCATCGCGTGGACGTAATTCTTGACCTGCATGAATTTCGGGCTCTCGGTCCGACAGCCGATCACGTTGATCGTATCGTTGGCGGAATTGTCGACCCGAATATCCCACTCCTCCTGCAGCTGGAAGCCCACGCTCTCGATCATCGTGACCGATCCCCGCGACACCCAGACGCCCATATTGCAGGCCTGAATATTGCCGCCGACGATGGTGTTTTGACAGGCATTGAAATTCGAGGTCTTAAGCCCCGCCGTCGCGCAGCGGTACCAGAAGCAATTTACGAAGATATTTTCCGAGCCCATGAAGCCGCCGGCTCCGATGTCGATGCCGCAAGCGCCGCCATCAAAAAACATGTCGACGAAGCTGTTCGATTGCAAGGCGGCGCCACCCGGGGTGCCATCCCAATTCAGGTCGAACACTGCTGAATTTTTATCGGATGATCGCAGGTAAATTCCCTCGAAATGTGAATAGCCGCAGCCGTTGGTCGCGAAAACCGGGCCTCCGGCCTCGTTGACGATCTGCGTCGTGAAACGTCCTGAGCCGATGATCCGGCAGCCATGCAATTTGGTCAATTGAATCGGCACGGTGATCCGGTAATTGCCGGGCGGCAAATACAAGACGTCATTCTTGGCTACCATCGCCGAGCCGTGCGGGCTCGCCGGCGAACCGAAACAGGAATTCACAGCGGCCTGAATAGCCGCCGTATCGTCGCTCCTGTTGTCGCCCCGCGCGCCGAACTGTGGGTCCTTGACGCTGACGATACCGGCCGCCGGATCGGCGGCGGCGCGAGCTGACGACAACAGGTCGCTGCCCGCCAATGCCATTCCGCCCATTCCCACAAACGCGCGCCTAAGCATGATGCGCAGCCGCCCCCATTAGAGGTTGGACCTGTTAGGTAACGATATTGCGCCTGCCCGCGAGCAAAGTCTCGTATGCAGTTATGAATTGCTTGGCAATGTTCGGCCAGGCGAATTTTCCTTGCACGAATTCTCGTCCCTTCCGGCCCATTGCCGCGAGCGTAGGCGAATCGAGCGAAGTGGCTTCGGCAAGACCGTCGGCGATGCCTTCCACCGAGACAGGAACACTCCAGCCGCAGCCCCGAGCGACAATCATAGGCCATGGCACGCTGGTCGTGACCAGAACCGCTACGCCATGCGCGAGCGCCTCGCCGACGGCCATGCCGAAGCTCTCGGAAAAACTCGGCAATACGAACAGATCGGCATCGGCAAAAGCGCGTTCCTTTGCTTCACCGTCGAGGGGACCGACGAAGCGAACGGAACCAGAAATACAAGCGGCGGAAATTTGTCGTTCGAGCTCGGCGCGATAACCGGTCTCATCGGGACCGGCAATTTGCAACTGCCAGCCGGGCGGGCGGACGGCAGCCCACGCTTCAACCAGCAGCGACAAGCCTTTGACGGGGTGGATGCGGCCGAGAAACAGCGCGGTTCTCGGCTCCGAGCCGGAACGGACCCGACGATCCACCACCGCAGCAAGCTCGACGCCGTTGGGGATGACGCCGACGGGGACGCCGAGCCGAAGCCGCCGTAGATTTTCGGCTTCCGCCGCGGCGGTCGCGTGATGAAATGCGGCACAGCGCAGGTCGCGCCGCTGATAAGCCCACCAAGCCAGCTTTTTCTTTAGCTTTTTATGATTGAGCGCCCACGGCTCCAGCATGCCGCGAATGCTGACGATCCGCGGAAAATTACGCTGTGCGGCAAGTTTGGCGATGCGGTGATTGTGAGCGAGCCAGATACCGTTGTCGTGCACGACTTGCGGCGCGCCAAAACCATCCAATGCGGCGGCAATGGAGCCGGTCAGCGCGCGCAGGCGCGAGTGTCGCGGCAGGAGCGGTGTTTGCG
>JBAQHW010000108.1:0-2183 GCA_049288525.1 Xanthobacteraceae bacterium | reverse complement strand
GCTGCGCGGCAATCCAAAATGACGATCACACCAGCATCATCACCGGATTCTCGATCAGCGCCTTGAAGGCCGAGATCAGCACCGCACCGAGCGCGCCGTCGATGGCGCGGTGATCGCAGGCGAGCGTCACGCTCATGATCTGCGCCGCCACGATCTTGCCGCCGCGCACCACCGCGCGTTCCTCGCCGGTGCCGACCGCGAGGATGGTCGACTGCGGCGGATTGATCACCGCGGTGAAATCCTTGATGCCGTACATGCCGAGATTGGACACCGAGGTGGCGCCGCCCTGGTATTCATTGGGCTTCAGCTTACGATCGCGCGCGCGCGTCGCCAGGTCACGCATCTCGTTGGAAATCGCCGACAGCGATTTGGTTTCGGCGCTGCGGATGATCGGCGTGATCAGTCCGTTCGGCATCGCCACCGCGACGCCGACGTCGGAATGCTGGTGCTTGAGCATGCCGCCTTCGGTCCAGCTCACATTGGTGTCCGGCACCTTTTGCAAGGCGATCGCCAGCGCCTTGATGGCGAAGTCGTTGACCGAAAGTTTGAAGGTAGGCTTGCCGTCGTTACCTTTGGCGGCCTGCGCATTGATCTCCTCACGGGCGTCAAGCAGCTTGCCGATGTCGCAGTCGACGGTGAGATAGAACACCGGCATGCTCTGCGCGGCCGCGGTCAATCTTTGCGCGATGGTGCGGCGCATGCCGTCATGCGGCACGACCTCGTAGCTGCCGTCCTCGTAGAGCGCGCGGATTTGCTGATCCGTCATTGCAGGTGCATTGGCCGGTGCAATTGCCGGCGCGCCTGCGGCCCCCGCTGTGGTAATGGTCGCGCGCAAGCCGCCGCCGGATTTTGCCTTCTCGACATCGCGGGCGATAACGCGGCCATGCGGCCCCGAGCCGTCGATGCGGCCGAGCTCGATGCCGGCGTCCTTGGCGAGCCGCCGCGCCAGCGGCGACGAGAAAACACGGTCGGCACCGTGACCATCGACTTTTGGCGCAGCTTGCGGTTTGGGTGCCGGCGCTGCCGGAGCCGGCGTCGGAGACGGAGCTGACGGCTTTGCTTGAGCCGCAGGCGCAGGTGCCTGCGGCGCCGGCGTCGCGGGTTTCGGCGCTTCCGCGGGCTTCGCCGCCGGCGGCGCAGTGCCCTTCCCGGCTCCGGCCGCGGCGGCTTTGACGTCCTCGCCCTCCTCGGCCATTACTGCGATGAGTTGATTGACCGGCACGTCGGCGGTGCCTTCCGGCACCACGATCTTCGCTAGCGTGCCGTCTTCGATAGCCTCGTATTCCATCGTCGCCTTGTCGGTCTCGATCTCGGCGATGACATCGCCGGTCTTGACCGCATCACCCTCTTTCTTGAGCCACTTGGCGAGGTTGCCCTTCTCCATCGTGGGCGACAGCGCCGGCATGAGAATGTTGATGGGCATGTGTTGCTTCCTGGCGGGTCGCTCTCAGGCTTTAGCGGTAGCAGACCGCTTTGGCCGCCTCGACGACTTCGGCGACCGACGGCAGCGCGAGCTTTTCCAAATTCGCAGCGTAAGGCATCGGCACGTCCTTGCCGCAAACGCGCGCGACCGGCGCATCGAGATAGTCGAACGCCTCCTCCATCATGCGCGCGGCGATCTCGGCGCCGACGCCGGATTGCTTCCAACCCTCCTCCACGGTGACCAGGCGGCCGGTCTTCTTCACCGACTCGATGATGGTGTCGGAGTCCATGGGCTTGAGCGTGCGCAGGTCGATGATCTCGGCGTCGATATTGTCCTTGGCGAGTTCCTCGGCGGCTTTGAGCGCATAACTCATGCCCATCGACCAGGCGACGATGGTGACGTCGTTGCCCGGCCGCACGATGCGGGCGCGGCCGATCGGCAGCACATAATCGTCGAGCTTCGGCACCGGCGAGGAATGGCCGTAGAGGATTTCGTTTTCGAGAAACATCACCGGATTGGGATCGCGGATCGCCGCCTTGAGCAAGCCTTTGGCGTCCGCTGCGGTCGACGGCGCAATCACTTTAAGGCCGGGGATATGCGAGTACCAGGACGAATAATCCTGGCTGTGCTGGGCGGCGACGCGCGAGGCGGCGCCATTCGGCCCGCGGAAAACGATCGACAGCTTCACCTGCCCGCCGGACATGTACTGAGTCTTGGCGGCGGAATTGATCAACTGATCCATCGCCTGCATGGCGAAATT
>JBAQHW010000107.1:0-6589 GCA_049288525.1 Xanthobacteraceae bacterium | reverse complement strand
GCCTCAAGCGCCGCGGCCGGATCGGCGGCCGCCGCGATGCGGTCGAGCGCCTTGCCGGCGATCGCCGGACCTATTCCGGGCAAGAGCTGAATGACCCGGAAACCGGCGACGCGATCGCGCGGATTTTCGGCGAAGCGCAACAGCGCCAGCATGTCCTTGATGTGGGCGGCTTCGAGAAATTTCAGGCCGCCGAACTTCACGAACGGTATGTTGCGGCGGGTCAGTTCGACTTCCAGCAGCCCGCTGTGATGGGACGTGCGGAACAGCACGGCCTGGGTCTTGAGCGCAAGTCCGGCTTCGCGATGTTGCAGGACCTTCTCGACCACGTAGTGGGCCTGATCCGCTTCGTCGCGCACGTTGACCAGCCAGGGCCGCTCCGCGGATTTGCGCTCGGACCAAAGATTCTTGGTGAAGCGCTCCTCAGCAAGCCCGATGACGGCATTGGCCGCCACCAGGATCGGCTGGGTCGAGCGGTAATTCTGCTCCAGCGTGATCACTTCGGCACGCGGACTGAAATGTCCGGGAAAATCGAGAATGTTGCGCACAGTCGCGGCGCGGAACGAATAGATCGCCTGGGCGTCGTCGCCGACCACCGTCAGGCCGGCGCCGTTCGGCTTGAGCGCCAGCAGCACCGAGGCCTGCAGCCGGTTGGTGTCCTGATATTCGTCGACCAGCACGTGGTCGAATCGCGCCCCAACCTCACGCGCAATCGACGGCTCCTGCATCATATGCGCCCAATAAAGCAACAGATCGTCGTAATCGAGGACGTTCTGCGCCTGCTTGGCTTCGACATAGGTTGCGAACAGCCTGCGCAATTCGTCCTGCCACATCGCGCACCACGGGAAGCAGGAATCGAGCATTTCGGCCAGCGCGGTTTCGCTGTTGACCGCGCGCGAATAGATCGCGAGGCAGGTGCCTTTGGCGGGAAAGCGCTCCTTGGTTTTGGAAAATCCCAGCTCGTGCCGGATCAGATTCATCAGATCGGCGGAGTCTTCGCGATCGTGGATGGTGAATTCGCGGCCGACGCCGATGTCGTCGGCAAACTCGCGAACCAGCCGCGCGCCGATGGAATGGAATGTGCCGGCCCAGCAGATGCTATGCGCCGGACTTGCGGCTCCGCGCGTCATGTCGGCGAGGATGCGGCCCACCCGGCGTGTCATTTCCGCAGCAGCCCGGCGGGAAAAGGTCAGCAGCATGACGCGGTGAGGATCGGCGCCGTGCTCGATCAGATGCGCGACGCGGTGCGCGAGCGCATTGGTCTTGCCGGAGCCGGCGCCGGCGATGATCAACAGCGGACCGCACGCGGCCGGCGTCGCGCCGCCGTGCTCGACAGCGCGGCGCTGTTGCGGATTAAGCTCTAGCAGGCGCGCCGCCAGCATGGTCACGAATCAATCGGGATCGGGAAACGACTGAATCACGGTCCCGTTTTGTTCGCAACCACTGCAGGATTGCCGCGCGGCGGTCCGCCCGCCGGCGCGACGTGCTCCGAAGCCGTTTACTGCGAGCTACTTGGCGGCAAAGCTACTTGGCAGCGTGGGCGTGGCTGAAGGCCTCGACCATCTTCTTGGTGAAGGCCGGAAGGTCGTCAGGCTTGCGCGAGGTGACGAGGTCGGCATCGGCGACCACCTGCTCGTCGACCCATTTGGCGCCGGCATTCGATAGATCGGTCTTGAGCGACGGCCAGGAAGTCATTGTCTTGCCTTTGACGCCGCCGGCATCGATTAGCGTCCACGGGCCGTGGCAGATGGCGGCGATCGGCTTTTTTTCCGCGACGAAATGGCGGACGAACGCGATCGCTTCCGGCACCAGACGAAGCGCATCCGGATTGATGACGCCGCCGGGCAGCACCAAGCCGTCGAAGTCGTCCGGCTCGGCGTCATGCAGCGATTCGTCCACCGGAATTTTGTTGGCTTTGTCGTGATGCTTGAACGCTTGAATCTCGCCGTCCTTGTCGGAAACGACCTTCACCTCGGCACCGGCGGCCTTGAGCGCCTTCACCGGTTCGGTGAGTTCGACCTGTTCGACGCCGTCGGTTGCCAGCACCGCGATGGTGCGTCCTTTCAATTCTCCTGCCATGACGGGCTCCTGGTGCTTGAATGCTGAGCCAACGTCGCCCCGGCGGCTACGGTTCCGACGCGCAGCCGACGAACCAGGCGGAACTGGATGGAACTCCACACATTGAGGACCGGGGTTTCCAACCCGTTGCCGAGACCCTCGTCAAAATCTGGTCATGACTCTTCCGCTCCGCCTGCCCTACGCCCCAATGGAAGCGCTGTCGGTCGACACCATTCCGACCGGCGGTCAATGGCGCTACGAGCCGAAATGGGACGGTTTCCGTTGCCTCGCCTTCCGCGACGGCAAGAAAGTCGAGCTGCAGTCCAAATCCGGCCGCTCGATGACGCGCTACTTTCCGGAATTGGTCGCGGCGCTCGCGGCCTTGCGGCCGATGAAGTTCGTGCTCGACGGCGAGATCGTGGTGCCAGTTGGCGGTGCATTTTCGTTCGATGCGCTGCTGCAACGCATCCATCCCGCGGCGAGCCGCGTCCACAGATTGGCCGCGGAGACGCCCGCTCTGTTGATCCTTTTCGATTTATTGGTTGGTTCCGACGGACAACTGCTCGCCGACAAGCCCCTCGACGAGCGCCGCCGGCTCCTGGAAAGCTTCTGCAAAAGCTACTGCGCCAAGCGTCGGCCGATCCGGCTGTCGCCGTCAAGCAATAAGTTGAACGCCGCGAAGAGCTGGCTGCGGCGCAGCGGCTCCGCTCTCGACGGCATAATCGCCAAACGTCGCGATTTTGCCTATCGCTCCGGCGATCGCAGCGGCATGCAGAAGATCAAGAACTATCGCAGCGCCGAATGCGTCGTCGGCGGGTTTCGGTACAACGAAGGCAGTACGTTGGTCGGCTCGCTCCTGCTCGGCCTCTACGATAAAGAGGGCCTACTGCATCACGTCCGCTTCACCTCGACGATAAAACGCGAGGACAAGCCGGCGCTCACCAAAAGGCTAAAAACCCTGATCGGGCAGCCCGGGTTCACCAGCAATGCCCCGGGCGGGCCGAGCCGCTGGTCGACAAAACGCTCGGCGGAATGGATGCCGTTGCGGCCGAAACTCGTGGTCGAAGTCTGCTACGATCATTTCACCGGCGAGCGGTTTCGGCACGGCACGCGTCTTTTACGCTGGCGTCCGGACAAAGCGCCGAAGCAGTGCCGCCTGGACCAGGTCGAGCAGAAGAAAGCCAAGCTGACGGCCTTGCTCGGCTGACTTTCATTCCCCGCCCTGTCCACTATAGTCAATCGATAGAATCTTCATCGCCGGGCATCGACCAGGCTCGGCCGCCTCATCCACTGCCTCATTGCAGCGCGCACCGATCAAAGCGGCATGATCACAACTCCATCACCGGCCAGCGTCGCGCTGCTGCTCGGCTTGAGCTTTTTTCTTGGGCTCGCCTTCGAGGATTCCTTCGCCCACACCGACGAGCGGCGGCCCGGCGGCATTCGCACTTTTCCGCTGCTGGCGCTGGCCGGCGGCACGCTTTATCTGTTCGATCCCGAGCATTTTATTCCCTTCACCGGCGGCCTTTTGATCCTCGGCGCATGGCTCCTCGTCTACTACGCCGCTCACGTCACCGAGCACGAAAAACCGGCGCAGCGGGACGCCGACGACAGCGACATCAACATCGGCATTGTCGTGCCGGTGCTCAATGTGCTGGCTTATCTACTCGGCGCCACGGCGCTCGCGCTGCCGCATTGGATCGCAGTCACGATGACGGTCGCCGCCGTACTGCTGCTCACCGGGCGCACGAAGCTGCACGCACTGGCGCGCCGGGTCGAGATCAAGGAGATCGTCACCGCCGGCGAGTTTCTGATCCTCACCGGCATCGTGCTGCCGCTGTTGCCCAATCACCCGGTGACGACGCTGACAACGATCACGCCACGCCAGGTCTGGCTGGCGCTGGTGGTCGTCTGCAGCTTTTCCTACGCCAGCTATCTGGCGCAGCGCCATTGGGCGGCGGCGGCGCGCGGCCTATGGATGGCCGCGCTCGGCGGCATGTATTCCTCGACCGCGACGACGGTGGTGCTGGCGCGGCAGGCCAAAGCCGACCCGGCACTCAAGCGCCAGGCCCAGGCCGGCATCACGCTCGCTACCGCGATCATGTATCTGCGCATTTTGGCGGTGGTCGCGATCTTCAACGCCGGGCTGGCGCGCCTATTGATCGTGCCGTTATGCGCGCTCTCGCTTGCCGGTTTTGCGATCTGCGCGCTGCAATACTGGGGCGGCGCGCGGCCGCAACAGGCGCCATCAGGCCAGATGCAGCCCGCGACCGCCAATAATCCGTTGGAGCTGGGCGCCGCCGCGATCTTTGCGGCGCTGTTCGTCGCAGTATCGGTCGTCTCGGTCGTCGCCAAAGCGCAATTCGGCGTTTCCGGCATTTACGGCCTTGCCGCGATCGTCGGCGTCACCGACATCGATCCGTTCGTGTTGAACCTGGCGCAAGGCGGCGTGACCAACGTGGCCGCGGCCGATCTTGCAGCGGCAATACTGATCGCGTCCTCTTCCAACAATATCCTCAAGGCGGTCTATGCCGCCTCATTTGCCGGGGGCAAGACGACGGCCGGCAGCGCGGTCGCGCTCATCCTGCTCGCCGCCGGCGGCGTTGCCCTCGCCGCCGCCATGGCGACCGGAATGATTTGAGCGTCGTTTCGGAAATAAACCGCTCAGCGAATGATCTGATCGCTCTGGAATTGCGGCGTCGCGGCGCACTTCTTTTCGGCGGCCGTACGCTGCAGGAGTTTCTCTTCGCTCAGGACCGAGTCGTAATCGGCCCCGTAGGCGAGCGAGCCGATCACGCTGCCGCCGGTGCCTTGGTCCGCCCGCTGCATCAGCGCGCGCAGCTCCTTCTCGCGGGCGACCAGAACTTTCCACTGGGTGGCGAGATCGTTGCAGTGATAGGCGCTGTACAGGGACGGATCGACCAGGAGCGAACCGGCGCCGCCGCTCATGCTGCAGCCGGCGAGTGCGGCGCCGACCACTGCGGCACAGGTGCGCCGAAGTACGACTGCGGATAGGAAAACGCGCGGCGCCGCGCGAATGGCCCGCGAGGCATTGGTCCGCAAGGCATTGGCCCGCCACCCACGACCGGTGTGATTGCCGACATCCATCACATAAGCCCACTTGCGCGAACCGGCGCCAAGTCGCCGGGCCAAGTCCCCAAGGCCAGCTTGCAGCAGGGTAGCGCCGCAAATATGGCAACGCCGACGCCAGCCGGGCGGTGTTAAACCAGATGCAATCAGCGGCTTTCGGGAAATTTGACGCCGAGGCTCAAGCCGTCGCGCCAGACGAGGCGGCAGTTCCGGTGCGCCCCGCCATTGCGCGTAAGGAGCAGAACGAACTCAGGCGGCAGCTCCACATCGCTCTCAAGATGGAGCCGCGCCCCGCTATGCGAAATGTCGGCGATCGCGCAGGTGACCTGGGTATCGTTATCCTTCACGATTTTCGCGTGGTAATGGAAGCTGCGCCGCGGCTTCTTGCGCATTTCGGGACGATTAGGATTGTTTCCCACGACGACCATCGCGATGTCTTCCCGCCTGGGCGGGTGAAGCGGCGTAGGGAAAACAACCTAGGCAATCGGCCCTAACGGCCCGTTAAGCCGGCCAGACACGGCCCGTTCCGGCTTTGCCGATAAGGCCTTAGGCTGCCTGCGACGTATCGCATTCTAGCCATGTGTGTCGGTAGTATTAAATCCCGGTGTGGGTGTGATAACCTATTGTCCGAGCTGCCGATGAGCTTTGCCTGGCTGTCCTGGTCGAACCCCGTTGCGGTGTGGTGGGACTTTTTGCTGGCGGTCAGCGTGATCAATATCGCGCTGCTGTTCGGTTTGCGGGCTTGCTACCGGGCCAATCCGTTTGGCGCCCCCAACTGCGCCTTCGTGTTCGAGCCGCTGGCGGCCTTGAGTACGGCTTACGTGCTCGGTTGCGCCTTCCGCTCGATCCTGCCGCGCGCCGACGTGCAGCGGATTTGTCTGTTCGATACCTGGCTGTCGAGCGTGTTGATCGGCCGTTCGGTCGCGACCGTCGCCGAGCTCTGCTTTGCCATCCAGTGGGCGATCATTTTGCGCGAGCTCGGCCGGATCACGCATTCCGACACCGCAAGAAACATCTCCAGACTGGTGGTGCCGTTGATCGCCGTCGCCGAATGCTGCTCCTGGTATGCGGTGGTGTCGACGAATTTCTTAGGCAATGTGCTGGAAAATTCACTGTGGACGATTGTGTTTGCCCTCGTCGGCATTGCGCTGGTTCGGCTCGCTTTGAGCTTTCGCGGTATCGCGCAATTCGCGCTTGCTGCCTTGGCCGCCGGAACCGCCGGCTATGTCCTCTTCATGTGCGGCGTCGATGTGCCGATGTATTTTGTCCGCTGGCAAGCGCAGCTCGCTGACGGCACACACTATCTCGGCCTGTTCGCCGGCCTGCATGACCTCGCCACCCATTGGGTGGTCACCCACAGCTACGCCCGCTGGCACAATGAGATTCCGTGGATGTCGCTGTATTTCAGCGTAGCGGTGTGGACGAGCCTGTTGCTCGGCGGCTTCGG
>JBAQHW010000106.1:0-16524 GCA_049288525.1 Xanthobacteraceae bacterium | reverse complement strand
CGGCTGCATCTCGAGCAGGATGCCGGCAAGCTGTTGCACGAACAGAACCCGACCATGTCGCTCGTCGACCTCAACCGCTCCGGCGTGGCGCTGATGGAGATCGTGACCAAACCCGATCTGCGCTCGGCCGACGAGGCCAAGGCCTTCATCGCCAAACTTCGCAGCGTGCTGCGTTACCTCGGCACCTGCGACGGCGATATGGAGAAGGGCAATCTGCGCGCCGACGTCAATGTTTCGGTGCGCAAGGCCGGGGCGACGGCGCTCGGTACGCGCTGCGAGATCAAGAACGTCAACTCGATCCGCTTCATCGGCCAGGCGGTCGAGCATGAGGCGCGCCGCCAGATCGACGTCATCGAGGATGGCGGCACGATCGCGCAGGAAACGCGGCTGTTCGACCCCGACAGGGGGGAAACGCGCTCGATGCGGAGCAAGGAAGAGGCGCACGACTATCGTTATTTTCCGGATCCGGATTTGCTGCCGCTGGAACTGTCGCCGTCGCTCATCGCTGAACTCCAGAAGGGCCTACCGGAGCTGCCGGACGAGAAGCGATCGCGCTTCATGCGCGATTATGCCTTGTCCGCATACGCCGCCGACGTGCTGGTCGCCGAGCGCGGCATGGCGGATTATTTCGAGGCGGTTGCGACGGGCGGCACGGCGCCCCGCGAGCCGAAACTTGCCGTCAATTGGGTGATCAACGACCTGTTCGGCAGGCTCAACAAGCAAGGCATGGAGATCGCGGCTTCGCCGGTCTCCGCCGCGCAACTCGGCGCAATCCTCGACCTGATGGCTGACGGAACCATCTCCGGCAAGATCGCCAAGGACCTGTTCGAGATCGTCTGGGCCGAAGGCGGCGATCCCCTCACCATTGTCGAACGCCGCGGGCTCAAGCAGGTCACCGACCTGTCAGCGATCGAGAACATCGTCGACGACATTGTCGGTAAGAACCCCGACAAGGTCGCCGATGCCAAGTCCAATCCCAAAGCCATCGGCTGGTTTGTCGGCCAGGTGATGAAGGCGTCGGGCGGCAAGGCCAACCCGCAGGCCGTCAACGATCTGCTCAAGAAGAAGATCGGTCTTTAGACTGCGCGTCAGTCGCCGCAACGGGTCGCGCTGCATCCCTCGACCAGTCGAAAACGGAATCGAAATCGCGGGCCTCGTGCCGCCGCGAACCGACATTCCGACCGCGCAACGACCGTGCAAGCGAATCGCTTAAGCACCGATTCGTGCGTTTTGCGGCTCGGCGACGCCGAAAAAGCGTCCGCAAAGCCAGTCGGTGCACAATTTTTTTTGCAAGACGAGAGCACGCTGCGTCTGCCGTTCGCGCGGCGCCGGCGAGAGATGCGCGCGTTACGAAGTTATAACTATGTTTGGCCAAAACAAAAATCGCCGCGTTCAAGAAACCCTTATTTTATCGGTATTTATGCAGCGCGCGTAAAATTGTCTGCTGCGGAGGCCGCGGTGAAAGTATTTCCGCGCTCAACGCTGCCGACTTGCATTGCGCGGCGCGCGCGCCGTCGCGGGCGGCGGCGTCTATACACAAAATTAAGTGGAGTCACTGTTATTTTTTTTCCTGTGTAGTAATCGGGATGTAGTGCGGATCGATTCGCGACTGCACTGCACCGATACCGCCATCCACTCAAGCTTAGGAGGGCAGCAATGGCGAAGAAGAGAAAAGCGAAAGCTAAGGCGAAGAAACCGGCGAAGCGTCGGAAGAAGAAGTAGCCAACGCCGAATCGGTCTTCGGTTTCACTTAACCGAAGATCGCGTCACACGGACCGGCCAGCGTCGAAGGCGGATCGACGATCTCCTGAGGCGGGCCGGTACCGGTGAACGGCAGGGGGCGTCGGCGGGACGGAGGTGCAAGCTTTGCCACGCGTTGATCAAAGGCGCGGCGGCAAAGATGAGCGACGGGAAACCTGATCTCACGCTGAATAAGAACTTTAGCGAACTTGCCCTTCAGCCATCTCGCCGACGCCCTCGGTGTATTGGCAATCCTCCCGAACTTTCACCGGCGTCGTGGGTCATCCCGCGGCGCCGTTTTTGTTGTCAGAACATGAAACGCGCGCGCAAGCCTTCCAATAAGCCCTCCAGAAAAATCGCCGGGCCGGTCCGCCGGCCGGAAAAGCCGATCGAACTGTTCTACTGGCCGACGCCGAATGGCTGGAAGATTTCGATCATGCTCGAAGAATGCGGCTTGCCGTATGTCATGCGGCCGGTCGACATTTCCAAAGGCGAGCAGTTCGCGCCCGACTTTCTGGCGCTCTCGCCGAACAACCGGATACCGGCGATCGCCGATCCGAACGGTCCGGGCGGCCGGCCGATCTCGGTGTTCGAGTCCGGCGCCATCCTGCAATATCTCGGACGCAAGACCGGCCGATTTTATCCGGCCGAGGAGCGCGCGCGCGTCGCGGTCGAGGAATGGCTGTACTGGCAGGTCGGTGGCCTTGGGCCGATGGCCGGGCAGGCGGTCCACTTCCGCCGTTACGCGCCGCAGGAAATTTTCTATGCCATCGCGCGCTATACCGATGAGGTCAATCGCCTCTACGGCGTCATGAACACGCGGCTCGGGCTTTGCGAGTTTTTGGCCGGCCGCTATTCGATCGCCGACATGGCCTGCGTCGGCTGGGTGCGGCTCGCCGAGCGGCAGGGCCAAAAGCTCGAAGAGTTTCCGCACCTCAAGCGCTGGTTCGACACTATCCGCGCGCGGCCGGCGGTCAAGCGCGCCTTCGGCATCCGCGTCGAAGCAGCATCCGCCGTCGACCTGCGCGAGCCGAAGGTGCGCGCGGTGCTGTTCGGCCAGCGCGCGCGGTGAGGCAAATTTATTTGCCCGCGCTTATTTTGTCCGCGTCAAATTATTTTGCCCGTCAGGTTATTTTGCCCGCGTCCAAGTCTGCGATTTGCAAAACACGGCCATCACGCAGCCCTTCAGATCGGCGGTATTATCGCCGGTGATGGTGAACGAACCGGAATAGGTTTTGCCGTCGGACGCGTTGTAGACGTTGCCGCTCCAGACATTGGGTCCGCTCGGCTTCATGCCGAGCACGATCGGCACGCCGATCAGCGGCCGGCTCTGTTTCGCGGCGTCGGCATTATGCTTGTCGAGTTTCGGCTTGCCGGTCGCCGGGTCGTTGGGTTCCTTGAGCCAGATCAGATTACCGCAGAGCGCGCCGCCGCAATTGGTGATGCGGACCCGACTGTCCTTGTCCGCAGTATACCAGGTGCCCAGCGGGCTCGCGGCCGCAGCCGGCATAACGCTGGCGAGGCCCACAAATCCGATCGTCGCCAGCCAAAACGCCGCCGTCGCCCTGCGATAGGTTCTCATTGCAACCTCGATGTTCGTGGTCCGGAAGGCGCCGACCATAATCGAGGCGGCGGCGATTGCCTAGCTCCTTGCCAGCCGCAAACTTGCAAAGCGAACGTCAAATCCAAAGTTCCGCCGGGACTGCGGACCTGAACTCAGGGCAGCGAATTTATGATTCGTTACCCACCGGTGCGCGCGCTCGCGCGGCGCTTTGGCTAACGAAGCGTTGCCCGAAAATCCGCGGTTTTTGGCGCGCAATTCAGAATCGATTCATCGCATTGCTTAAACCACCGTTCAAATTTTCTGATGATTATTCCCCTATCGGCTGGGGCAAAAGAGCCGGCGACAGCGGCCGGCACGACAGGCTTAAGGACAGGGGAGTGTGTTATGGCTCGTTACGAACTTCTCGACAGCAATACGGCGCCGCTCGGCGAAGGGCCGGCCGCCTGCGATATGCTGTTCGAGCTCGGGATGATGTATTCGGTCGGCCGCGATGCGCCGGTCGATCTCGTTGCCGCGCATAAATGGTTCAATCTCGCGGCGATGAAGGGAAATATCGACGCCATCCGGCTGCGGCGCGAGATTGCCGGCCAAATGACGGACGTCGAAATCGCCACCGCGCAACGCACGGCGCGCGATTGGCTGCGCTCAAATGTCGAACCAGCGAAGCATGCTATAGCGGCGTAACGGAAGTCACGCCATCCGACGGCCAGTCCAGTCATTGGACCGGTCTGGTTATCTGGAAGCAGTACATATTGGCAAAAGTTGCCGGGCGCTCGATTTCGAACGCGTGCCAGCGGTCTAGATCGGTGAACGCCGCCGGGTCGGAAAAGCGTTCAGCGAATCTGCGCCTCGTGCCTGCGTCGAGCATAAAGCCCGCAAAGGCCAGATCATTGGCTGCGATGAACGACTTGATCTCCGGCAAGGTGACGCGATGCTCTTGGACGTGGAACAGTAAGTCGCGGCATTCGCTCATGGTGTAAAAATCATGTCGATCTGCAACTGCGCGCAGCGGCGGATCGGCGGCGGCAATGATGTCCTGGCGGCTGCGTCTAATATCCTCGGCAACTGGCCGGTAGCCTCGTTGCGCGATCAGCGTCCGGGCGGTGACGATGTCGCGCCGCGCCAATCCGCTGTACAGGCCGACCTGCATGCAGCCGCCCGGCTGCAACAGCGACAGCAATACGCGCCAGCCCTGCCACGGATCGGCCATGTGATGCAGCACGCCCGAGGAGTCGATGAAATCGAAGGTTCGCCCGATTGAGCCCAGTTTTAGGATGTCGGCTTGGGCGAATTCGATATTGCCGAGGCCGAAGCTTTGCGCCATGCGCTTGGCATAGCTCAGACTGGCGAGGCTCAGATCGACGGCCAGAACGCGCGACTGGGGCATCAGCCGTGCAAACTCGGTCGTGGAAAGACCGGTACCGCAGCCGGCGATCAGCACGTCGCGCGGCGGATTCGCAGCAGGAGGATGGCCGCGGGGCCGGGCCGCAACGCGGGGAATGGCCCAGCGCGGGTAGGGGTTTTCTTCATATTGCTGGCGCACTGCACGCGAGACCTTGTCATCGATGCTCGTCAGCGCCGGAATGGTGCCTGCAAGCCGTCGTTCTTCCAGCGGCTCCCTGATTTGCTGGACAATGACGGCCGCAACAGATTGCGGCCACGCGCGCTCGCCCAGGCGCTCCGCGCCGGGCACCGTGAAAAGCGGGACGTAAGCGCCGACGGCGAGTGGCCAGAGCGGCGAAATTACCGCGCCAGCGGCGATCTTTTCGGTCAAGGCCGATTGCAGATCGCGCGCCTGCTCCGCCTCGGTCTCCAGCACGGGGTGGATGTATTCGTTGATAAAGCATTGCCGCGTAACCGCGCCGAAGAATTCAAGCTCGTGCTCGCCGACCGTCGCGTGGTCGCGGCGGGCTCGCTCCAGCATCGCGAAGCGCATATTCGTGAGAAATCGCTCCAGTCCGATATCGGTTACTGGATCGTATTCCAGGAGACGACACAAAACTTCGTCGGCGAATACTGCGCCTGGTCCCGATGCGCCGAACAATGCGGCTTCCGTGAGCCGGCTCGGCCATGCGGCGTCGGCGCGCCGCATGCAATCGTTCACGGCGCCGCCGCACTTGAGAAGACTGATGCAGGCTGCGGTCAGTTCGCGCGGCTTCGCCCAGCCCTCTACCAGCGCGCGTGCCACTAATCGCCGTATGCAAGCGTCAACGTCGGCTCTGAACCGGACGGTTTTGATCCAATCGGCAAACAGCGTCTGGCCCTGTGGCGTCTCCTGGATCTCGAGCGCGCGCGCGAGGACGTGGACGGCCGGCTCCGTCTGGCCCACGGCCATATAGGCTTGGGCGAGGTTACCCAGGACTTCGAACAGCCGGGGATCGAGCGATAGCGCGCGCTCGAAGTGGGTGATGGCCTCGCCCACTTTACCTTGCGTCATGAGAATGGCACCCAGCCGGCCTTGCGCGTCGGCGTGGTTGGGCGCCTGCGCAAGCAAACGCCGGTAATCGCGCTCGGCCTCCGTCAGCGCTCCAGCGCGATGATGCGCGACAGCGTCGGCGAACAGTTTTGCAGGGTTTCCGTCGGGCGCTCCCGTCGACAGATCGGATCTGCCGCTGGAACGCCCCTGGGCTCGCCTTTGCTTGCGGTTCATGGGCGGGGCATACCGATCACGTCAGACGGAGCGCAAACGCGACATAGGAGTTGCCGGCTTCTTCACTTGAAACTGGTACATGCCGGCGAAAGTATCAGGCGCTTCGGTCTCGAACGCGTGCCAGCGATCGAGATCGGTCAGTGCCGCAGGCTCGGGAAATCTCGCCGCGAAGCGAGCCATGGTCGACGGGCCGAGAGCAAATCCGACGAATTGCACGCTGCTTGCCGCGAGAAATGTTTTGATCTCGGGCAACGTGATCTGATGTTCCTGGACGTGAAACGCCAGGTCACGGCATTCGTTGGTGGCGAAAAAATCGTTCCACTGGATGACCAAATTCAGCATCGATCCATCGTCGGCCGTCATCACGTCTTCACGCAAGCGTCGGATATCTTCTGCGACCGGCCGGTAGCCGCGCTCTGCGATCAATCTGCGTGCCGCGACCACGCTCCGGCGCGCCAACGCGCTGTAAAGACCGACCTGCATGACGCCGCCGGGGCGCAAGAGCGATAGCAATATCTGCCAGCCGGCCCACGGGTCCGCGAGATGATGGAGAACGCCGGATGCGTCGATGTAATCGAACGCACGGTTGAATGAATCTAATTTCATGATATCGGCCTGACCGAATTCCACATTCGTAAGATCGTATTTTTTCGCCATTCGCTGCGCGTAGCTTAAGCTCGCAAGGCTCAAGTCAACCGCCGTCACATGCGCGCGCCTGGTCTGTCGTGCGAACTCGACGGTGGAGAGACCCGTCCCGCAGCCGGCGACAAGAACGTCGAAACTGCGCTGCGGTTTGCGATCGTCGAGCACGATAGGGGGGCCGGGCGGTCCCGGCGTAACCCAGCGCGGATAGGGGCTCTCCTCGTATTGTTGGCGCACGGCGCGTGACACGTCGGTGTCGATTGCGGTGAAGATGGGGATTGTCGCCGCCATCCGGCGTTCCTCGGTCGGCTCCTTGATCTGCTGCACGAGCATAGCCTCGAGGCAGTGCACCCACGTTCGATCGAGCAGGACGTGCGCATTGGCGAGCGTATGAAGCGGGATGTAGGCGCCTACAGCGATTGGCCAGAGTGCCGGACAGGACGCCCCGGTCGCCAGTGCATGGTCGAGTTTGTCGCGCAATCGGAGCGCCTGGTCGTTCTCCGCGCCGCTCGTCACGTAAACGTAATCGTTGATGAAACACTGTCGCGCGACCGCGCAGCAAAAATGGATCAGCCTTTCGTCGTCCAGGTCATCGATCGCGCAGTCCGCTGCCTTCGAAAGAACGGCATAACGCAGGTTCGTCAAAAGCCGTTCAAGTCCCACATCGGTGATCGGATCGGACGTCAAAAGTCCGCAGAGGAGTTGATCGTCGGCCAGTGCCGCCATGCCCGATGCGCCGACGAGTTCGGTGGCGGAAAGCCGACGCGGCCAAGCCGCGTTGGCCTGCGCGACACCGTTCTTCACCGTCTCATTGAGCTTTATCAAACTGATGCAGGCGGCCGCCAGTTCGCGGGGACGGTCCCAAGCCTCCGATAGCGCGCGAAGCATTAGTTTGCGAATGCGTGCATCGCCGGTCGTGAATCGTGCCGGTCTGACGCATTGCGCGAAAAACGATTTATTCTGCGGCGTCTCGGCAAGTTCCAGCGCGCGGATGGCGACGCTGATTGCTAATTTAAGATTGCCCGCCGCGATCTGCGCCCGACCGAGTTCTTCGTAAGCGGCCGCAACATCCGGCTTGAGCGCAACGGCGCGCTCGAAACAGGGAATGGCTTTGTCGACCTTGCCCTGCGCCATGAGCACGGCGCCCATCCAGCTTTGCGCCCGGGCATGATCGGGAACAAGCGCGAGAAACCGGCCGTAGCTGCGCGCGGCCTCGGCAAGCGCTCCGGCACTATGGTGCGCGACGGCCTCAGCAAGCAGTTTTGCAGCGTTTCTGTCGGGCGCTCCCACCGACAGATCGAATCTGCCGTTGGAACGCCCCTGGGCTCGCCTTTGCTTGCGGTTCATGGGCGCGGCACACCGATCACGTCAGATGGAGCGCAAAGACTCACTCGCGCAAGACGGGGTGGCGGAGAGGAAGGGATTCGAACCCTTGATACGGCTTTGGACCGTATAACGGTTTAGCAAACCGCCGCCTTCAGCCACTCGGCCACCTCTCCGTTTGCCAAAAACCCCTATTTTATGGGGTATGCTTGGTCAAGGCTCGTAGCTGTCACCATGCCGGAAAGATTAAGGTATCACAAAAACCGGCCGAACTTTGAGCGCCGCCGGTGTCGCGTTCTGCACTCAATACGACGTCCGTGATTCTTAGCCTGCCGCAGTCGTAATTCTTGGGGCTGCCGGTCGCCCTCTTGTTCAGGCTTCGCACATAATATGGGTGATGTACGGCAGGAACGCGATGAGCTTGCAAATGTTAGCGGCTGGACTGATCGGCCGGAATTGCGATGAAGCGATGTAAATCCGCTGCAGCTTTGCTGGTGATGGTCTTCGCTTTGGCGCCGCTTGCTTGGGCGCAATCGAGCTTGCTCGATCGTGCCGTGAAAGCGATGCCGGGCCAAAACATGCGCGTCGGCATCTACACCGACATTCGCGCCGATTGCACGTCCGGCCCGCTGCCGGCAATCCGGCTTGCGCGCGCGCCGGCGCACGGTGCCGTCAGTGTCAAGCGCGGCATGCTCAAAGCCACCAACATCAAACAATGCCTGGCGATCGACGTGCCGGCCTTTGTCGCGTTTTATCGCGCCGCGGCCGGCTTCAGCGGCGCCGACGAGTTCGAGCTGGAAATCGCGTTTGCCAGCGGGCACAAGCAAATTCAGCGCTTTTTAGTGAGCGTGGCCGGCGCGGGAAACGGCGGCAAAGGAAGCGGCCAGGGTATCTGAACCGCAGCCGGCGGACCGCTGCGCGTGGAAATTTTGCCTTGTGCAAAACCGCCTGTTGAGCGCGCGAGCGCGAGCGACTCATGCACGAGCGACTCATGCACGAGCGACTCATGCACGGCTCCTGAAAGATCTGTCTGCGGAAGCCGACCCCATCGGTCGCTGAAGTGCCCGATAATAGAGGTCTGGCACCGCTGCCGCGATCGGTTCGGCGGCTGCAGAATCGATGGTGTCAAGACAACAGCGAGGACCGATCGGCGGCGGTGCTTATTTCGTCGCTTTCGGACGGCTTTCAACCGAGACCTGGGAGGGTGCGCCTTGGACCGGACGATTAAGCGGCCGCGTGAGCCGTCCGGTTCGTATTTGTAAATCATTGATTATAAATGGAAATATTGACCAATCGCGGTTCGTCACCGAGCCGGAATCATCGCTTAACAAGCCATCACTGGCTGCGTGTTTTTTGCGCAACACCCTTTGGAAATCGGTCAAACCGGCCTGTGCGTAGGGCAGTTCTTCGTTGCACCTCGGAATCCGTCGGCTAAGGTAACCATGCGACGGAGGGGGGAACCCCAAGTCGACTCGTTCGGTGTTTTCGGGAAGTGGAAAGACCGGGCGGTTTTGGGGACTAAGGGGACCTTCTTGGGGTGCGTGTCACCCGGCGGAAAGAACCCTCCCACGGCAAACAATTGGAGGTTCAAAATGAAGATGGTGAAAAGCCTCCTCCTCGGTTCCGCAGCCGCTCTGGTTGCGGTCACTGCGGGGCAAGCAGCTGATCTTCCCGTCAAGGCCAGGCCGGTCGAATACGTGAAGGTGTGCAGCCTCTACGGGGCAGGATTCTACTATATGCCGGGCACCGATATGTGTCTCAAAATCGGTGGTTGGGTGCGTGAGGAAGTGACCTACGGCAACGACAACGGCAGCTTGACCTGGGGGCCGTTCGACGGTCAGCAGAATATCCGTGGGACGAGCAATCTCGCCACACGGGCCCGCGGTTACATCACGGCGGACGCCCGCGAGCAGACGGCTTACGGCACGGCGCGCGCCTATATCGACGTCGGCATCAACGACAACGACACCACCCAGCCGGCGGCCGCGTTCAACTCGAACCGCGCCTTCCTGCAATGGGCGGGCATAACGGCCGGCATCACGCAGTCGTTCTACGACTTCTATAGCGCAGCGGCGGTGGCTTACCGCGCTGCCTTCATGCCGATCGAAGACACCGGCGACGGCGGCCAGATGCTGTTTGCCTACACCGCACAGCTCGGCAATGGGCTGTCGGCGACCATCTCGGCTGAGAATCGTCGTGATACGACGATTGTTGGTGCCCTCGGCGGCGCAGTCTCCGCGGGTACCGTGGCGGTTACTACCGCCGCCGAAGCAAGCGCGGGCTACGGCGGTAACCAGGCGCCCGACATCGTCGCCAACCTGCGCCTCGACCAGACTTGGGGCAGTGCGCAGGTCATGGGCGCGTTGCATGAACTCAACGCGCTTTACTACGATAACGCTGTGGCGAGCGGTGACGGCTTAGGCCACCCCAGCGACGATTGGGGCTTTGTCGTTGGCGCCGGCCTGCGGCTGAACTTCCCGATGATCGCCCAGGGCGACTACTTCCAGGGTGAAGTAAACTATACGCAAGGTGCGATGCGCTACCTCAACCAGCCGACCATGGGCACCTACGGCGACCTCAACAACAACAATACCGGTGCGTATGGTGAAATGACTGACTGCGTATACGGTGCAAGCGGCCTTGTTGCGGGCGCCATAGTTGGTGGAACAAGCTGCAACAAGACGTCAGCTTGGAGCCTCAATGCCTCTTACGAGCATTACTGGACGCCGTCGGTGCATGAATCCTTCGTCGGCGCTGTAGAGGGAGTGAGCTACAACACTCAGGGTAATGCCATCCTTTGCACCTTGCAAGCCGAGGGCACGGTCACTGCTGCGACTGGATATGTCCCGGCTGCTGGCTGCAACAACAACTGGTCGACGTGGGGCGTCAGCTCCCGTCTGCAATGGGACGTGACCAAGTCGTTCTATCTGGGCGTCGAAGTGATGTACGATCACCTCAACAGCGCGACGTCGTCCACCGGTCTGGTTCCAACAGCTCTCGCTCTGAACGGAGCACCGGGACCTACCGCGGCCACGGTTGGCGGCGCTGCGGAAAACGCCTGGTCGGCGACGTTCCGTATGCACAAGGACTTCCTGCCCTGATCGGCTGATCACGGCCAGAGTTCGAGAACCCCGGCGGGTCGCTCCGCCGGGGTTTTTCTTTTGGCGGGGATAGATTCGCGGCAGGGCTTCGGAAATTTCCTCGAGGGCGTTGGACCCACACTTTGGGGGTTAAAGGGGCAGCGCGCCCTCGGCGGCCGGGACGCAATGTCCGGCGTCGGCATCGCAAATCCGTAAAAATTCGCCGATGCGCTGGATGAGATCCGGGTTGTCTAGTGTGGGGACGTGCCCCTCATCGGGGATTTCCACGAATTCCATACCGGGGTGGCGCTCGGCCATGGCGGCGGCGGTAGCGGCCGAGAGAATGTCGGAATTGGCGCCGCGGATCAGCAACGCTGGCACGCGCATGAGCGCGTCGAATTCGTTCCACATCACCGGCAGCGGCCGCTCGATGTCGATTTCGGCAAGCGTGCGTGACAATCGGACATCATAGGTCGGCAACAGCTTGCCGCCCTCGTTCTTCCAGGTGCGATGCGCGGCGGCGAGCCATTGCTCGGCCGTGAACTTCGGAAACTGGGCGTCGAACAGGCGGCGCAGGATTTCGCCGCCGTCGGCATAGTCGCGCGGCTGCGGTAGTTTGCCGATATAGGTCTTGAGGCGCGCCAGACCCTTCGGTTCGATCACCGGCCCGATATCGTGCAGCACGGCGCCGGCGACGGCGGTCGGATGCGCGACTGCGAGCAGCATGGTCAACAGTCCGCCGCGCGAGCTGCCGACGAAAATCGCCGACCCGATTTCGAGCGCGGACAGCACGCTCACCACATCGCCGAGCTCGACCGCGAGATTGTAGTTTGCCGGGTTGTTGTCGTAGTCCGACCGTCCGCGTCCGCGCGAATCGATTGCGATCAGCCGACGCGGCGGATCGCCGTTCGCCAGTGCCGGCGCCAGCGAATCGAAGTCGGCAACGGTACGCGCCAGTCCAGGGAGGCAGACGACGGGAAGCGCCGAGGCCGTGCATGGGCCGTCTTCGCGCACATGCAGCCGCAGGCCGTCCTGGGCCGTGACGAAACGCTCTTTCCCCCAGGTAGAGCCGCTGGGGGCATTTTTGATTTCAAAAGGCATGGCCGGGCGATTATCGGTCAGAAATAGCTGCGATAGGTGGGCCAATATACGCGCTAGGCGCCTCGCTGTGCAATCATAGGAAAGGCAATTTTCGATTTCAGATCAATCCGTTATCGGCAGCCGCGCATCATCTGGCTGGCCGATAAGGTTTGGCAAATGCGCCCGGCTGGGGGCAAAATAGCGAAAGGCGCTTCAAGCGCTGCACGTTCTCTTGGAGGCTTCTTGACCACGACTGTGATTAGCGACGGCGACATGCGACTTGCGGCAGGGGCGCTGCAGGCCGGCGACGTCCAGACAGCCGAGCGATTATTGCGTGGGGTTCTTGCCGCACAGCCGGGACACGTTGCGGCGCTCAATATATTGAGCATCGTGCTGATCCGCTCAGGGCGGTTTGCGGAGGCCGAGAATTACCTGCGGCGCGCAGTGCAGGAATATGCACATTCGGATGCGACGCTATCCAATTATGGACTGGTGCTCACCGCGCTCAAGCGGCCTGCCGAAGCTTTGGAGCGTTTCAGTCAGGCCCTAAAGATCAATCCGTCGTCGGCCGAGACGTGGAATCTGCGCGGCCGCGTCCTCAACGAATTGCACCGGCCAGTCGACGCTATCGCCGACTTTGATCGTGCCATACAGCGCAATCCGAATTTTGCGGAGGCCTTCTACAACAAGGCCATGGCCCTACTGGCTCTCGGCCGCGGGGACGAAGCCATTGACAGCCTGGATCGGGCGATCGCGGCGAAGCCGGCAGCCGCCGAGCTGCATTTGCTGCGGGCCAAACTTCTGTCCGATCTTGGACGTCGCGGCGCAGCGCTTGAAGGTATCGATATCCTTTTGGCCGCAACGCCGAACTTGCCTGATGCATGGCTCGGCCGAAGTAATGTCCTGTTCGAATTGAAACGCTATGAGGAAGCGTCCGCGGCGTGCGAACGTGCCGTTGCACTAAAGCCCGGCTTTGCCGAAGCGTGGCATGCTTGCGGCAATGTGTTGACCGCTCTCGGACGTTATGCGGACGCACTCAATGCCTACGATAAGGCGCTTGGCCTGAATGCCCGCCTCGCCGGGGCGTGGCACGGCCGCGGCAATGTCTGTAGCGAAGCCAAACGCTACCAGGATGCGCTCGTGGCTTACGAAAAGGCTCTGGCGATGCGGCCTGATCTCGCCGAAGCGTGGCTTGGCCGCGGCAACGTCCTCACCGAGCTTAATCGTCTCGACGAAGCGCTCGCGGCCTTCGATGAGGTGCTGGCTCTGCGGCTGGATTTTGCCGAAGCGTGGCTTGGTCGCGGCAATGTCTTTATCAAACTCAAACGGCGCGGCGAGGCTCTCGCCGCTTATGATAGAATGCTGGAGGTGAATCCAGACCTCGCGGTGGGTTGGTTGGTTCGCGGCGATCTGTTCGCCGAACTCAGGCAATATGACGAAGCACTCGCCGCATATGACCGAGCACTGACACTCAGCCCCGATCTCAAATATGCGAAAGGCAGTCGCCTTCGCGCCAAGCTTCAATTGGCCGACTGGAGCGGAATTGAGATGGAGGTTAGTGATATCGTGTCGGCGTCAAGAGCCGGAAAATCCGTCATTACTCCGTTCCTGTTTGTTACAATATCCTCGTCGGCTGGTGACCAGCTCGAATGCGCAAAACGCGCTGTTGCCGATCAACCGTCCTTTCCCGCGATTTGGAAAGGTGAGCAGTGTCGGCACGATCGAATTCGCGTTGCATATATTTCAGCCGATTTCCGCGAACACGCTATCGCATATTTGTCGGCCGGGTTGTTCGAGCATCATGACAGGTCTCTATTTCAAATAACGGCGATATCGTTGCGGCCGGACTCGGCTTCGCCGACCAGGTGTCGGATAGAAGAAGCGGTCGAACAATTCGTCGAGGTTCGAGACAAAAGCGATGCGGATATTGCCGACCTCGTCCGCCGCCTGGAAATCGACATCGTTGTCGATCTCATGGGATTTGTCGGGGGTAATCGGCTCGGCATTATTGCGCGGCGCGCCGCACCGATCCAGGTCAATTTTCTCGGTTTTCCCGGGACCATGGGAGCCGATTTTGTCGATTACATCATTGCCGATCCGACAATCATTCCCGAGGAGCATTTTCCGTTCTACGGTGAACGGGTCGTCTGGCTTCCCGACACCTATCAGAGCAACGATGCAAGACGGCAGATCTCGGAGCGCACGCCCACCCGGCGTGAATGCGGATTGCCGGAAGCAGGTTTCGTATTTTGCTGCTTCAATAATACATACAAGATCACGCCGGAGATATTCGATATTTGGATGCGGTTGCTCGGTGCGAACGAGGCCAGCGTGCTGTGGCTAATCGAGGGTAATACGGTGACCCGCACTAATCTGGGCGAGGAGGCGCAAAGGCGCGGAATTGCCCCGGACCGATTGATCTTCGCGCCGAGAATGCCGCTTGCGGATCATTTGGCACGCCACCGTCTTGCGAATCTTTTCCTCGATACTCTGCCGTACAACGCCCATACGACGGCAAGCGATGCACTCTGGGCTGGCCTGCCGGTATTGACCTGTCTCGGCCCGACCTTTGCCGGACGTGTTGCCGGAAGTCTGCTTCGGGCCATCGGCCTCGATGAACTGGTCACGTACTCGTTGCAAGACTATGAGGCGCTGGCGCTAAAGCTTGCTCGCGAACCGTCGCATCTGGGCGCGCTCAAGGGCAAGCTTGCGCGCAATCGCTCGACGTATCCGCTCTTCGATACCGGACGATTTACCCGGAACCTCGAAGCCGCTTACTCAACCATGTGGCAGCGTCACCGGCGCGGCGAACCGCCGGCACATTTTGCGGTTCACGCCGGCGATTAGCACCGGTATGTTTCCTGGGACCGTGGTGCGACGATCCCGTACGGACCGTTCTGGACGAGCGCGGGTGCTGGACGGGCCGACTTTTCCTACCCGCCGCGCCGCAGGTCGGCTTCGATCGACAGCCGCGGGTTGTTTTCAACCAGCGCGCGGTAGACCTGCATGTTCTCCAGCACGCGCTGCACGTAATTACGGGTCTCGGAGATCGGGATGCGTTCGATCCAGTCGATCGGATCGACATGCGGATCGCGCGGATCGCCGTATTGCTCGATCCACTCGCGCGCGCGGCGCGGTCCGGCATTGTAGGCGACGAAGGCGAGGATGTAGGAGCCGCGCCACGAGGCGATATCGTTGCCGAGCTCGGCGGTGCCGAGCTGCGCGTTATAGACCACATCGTCGGCAAGCCGGCGCTGATTGAAAGTGACGTTGAACCGCTTGGCGGTGTCACGCCCGGACGCCGGCGTGACCTGCATCAGGCCGTAGGCATTGGCGCCGGATACGACGTGCGGGTTGAACGCGCTTTCCTGGCGCACGATCGAATAGACCACGCACGGTTCCACCGGCGGCCCGATCTGCTGGTAATTCGGCACGCCGAAATCGGGGAACGCGAAGCGTTCGAATGGATAGCCGCGGCCCAGCATGGATTTTCCGATCAGCAAAGTGGCGCGCGCGTCGTTGTGGCGCTTGGCGATATCGGCGAGCGTCGCCAACGCCGCGGTGTCGGTCGCCTTGTCGCCGAGATCGGCCGCCATGGTCGCGACCAGGTCGCGCTCATCGACGGCGTAGAGGATGTCGAAAGCGCGTGCGATCTCCAGCGTGCGGTATTCCGGATGCGGCGCGGCGGGCAGCGTCACTTCGTCGAGCCCGAGCCGCGCCCGCGACAGTTGGCCGTAATAGGCCGTCGGATAGCGGGCGGCCTCCTGGTAATAGGCCCGGGCGTCGTGCTCGCGCCCCAGCGCCTCGGCTGCGCGGCCCTGCCAATAGAAGGAGCGCGCCAGCGTGATCGGATTCGATACGCCGTCGGCAATGCGGGCGAAATGGGCGAGCGCGATGGCCGGTTGCCGCAGGAAGCGAAGCGCGATCCAGCCGGCGGTAAAATGCTGTTCGGCGCGAAAGTTCTCGTTCTGCGGCGGCGCGGCGCCGTTGGCGACCTCATAGGCGAGCCTGGCATCGCCGAGATCGAGCAGCTTGCGAGCGACCAGCCGCCGCTCGATCCACCACTGGTTGACGTCGATGAGGGCTGCGGGATCGCGCGGCGCCGCATTGAGCCATTGCGCCGCTTCCGCGATTTTGTCATTCCGGCGCAGCCATTGGATGCGGCTGAACATGTAACCGGGATCGTGGCGTGCTGCTTCCGGCACCGCATCGAGCAGCGTTTTGGCGTCGTGTGCCTCGTTGACAACGGCGGCGCGCGCCTTGGCGATGGCAAGCGCGGTCGAATCGAGATGATGCGCCGCGCGTAGTCCGGCGTCGTCGTCGCCGGCGTAGAGCCGTGCCTCCATGCGTATTTCATCGTCGCTGGCGGTGATCAGGCCGGCGAAAGTTTGTCGCGCCTGTTCTTCCAGGTCCGCCGAAAAGCCGTCGTTGCGCCAGGCCTGGCG
>JBAQHW010000105.1:0-1860 GCA_049288525.1 Xanthobacteraceae bacterium | reverse complement strand
GCCTTGGCGACGATCCGTCCGGTGATGTGGTGCGCTTCCCGGAACGGCACTTTCAGTTCGCGGGTCAGCCAGTCGGCAAGATCGGTGGCGGTCGAATAGGCTTCGCCTGCGGCCTGCCGCATACGCGCGACGTCGGGCTCCAGGTCACCTACCATGCCGGTCATCGCCTTGAGCGACAAAGTGAGCGCGCCCACGGCGTCGATCGCGCCTTCTTTGTCTTCCTGCAGATCCTTCTGATAGGCGAGCGGCAGTCCCTTGATGACCGTCATCAGCCCGATCAGCGCACCGAGGATGCGCCCGGTCTTGGCGCGCACCAATTCGGCCGCGTCGGGATTTCGCTTCTGCGGCATCATCGACGAGCCGGTGGTGAATTTGTCGGACAGTTTGACCAGGCCGGCGAGCGGTGACGACCAGATCACGATCTCTTCGGCGAAGCGCGACAAATGCACGGCGGCGATGGCGCAGGCCGACAGCGTTTCCAGCACGAAATCCCGGTCGGCGACGGCATCGAGCGAATTCGCCATCGGCCGGGCAAAGCCCAGCGCCTTCGCCGTCATGGCGCGATCGATTGGAAACGAGGTGCCGGCGAGCGCGCCGGCGCCGAGCGGACTTTCGTTCAGCCGCGCACGCGCGTCGGCGAAGCGGCCGCGGTCGCGGCCGGCCATCTCGACGTAAGCCAGCAAATGATGGCCGAACGTCACCGGCTGCGCCGGCTGCAAATGGGTAAATCCTGGCATCACGGTGCCGGCATGATCGAGCGCCCTTTTCGCAAGCGCGCGCTGATAGGCCGCAAGGCTTGCGTCGATATCATCGACCGCATCGCGCAGCCAGAGTCTAAAATCGGTCGCGACCTGATCGTTGCGCGAGCGTGCGGTGTGGAGTCTTCCGGCCGCCGGTCCGATCAAGTCGGCAAGCCGGCTCTCGACGTTCATATGGATATCTTCCAGCGCCCGCTTGAAGGCGAACTTGCCGGCCGCGATATCTGACAGGATCGTGTCTAGACCGTGAGCGATCTTCTTCGCATCTTGCGCCGTGATGATGCCTTTTTTGGCGAGCATGGCGGCGTGCGCCTTGCTCGCGGCGATGTCCTGCCGGTAGAGATGGCGATCGAAATGGATCGAAGCGTTGATGTCCTCCATGATCGGATCGGGTCCCGAATCGAACCGTCCGCCCCACATCTTGTTGCTCATGACACGCTTCTCATGACCCCTTGTTTCTCATAGCGCATTGGGTCCCGACCTGAATGACCGAGCAAACTCCCGAATCCGACAGTGCGCCCGCCCCCACATTGAGCAGGATCGGCCGCCTACGGCTCTACTCCGCCGCGGCGGCTGCCGGAATCCTTCTCGTGCTGGCGGGGGTATACGGGATGGAGCATCTGCGAAGCAATCCGGCTGATGCCGCCTGCCGCCCCGCGGTTAATATCGCCAAGAAGCTGGCGCCCCTGGCGCATGGCGAAATTGCCGCGCTCGCCTTGGCGGAGACGCCTTTCCACGTGCCCGATCTGACATTCAAGAACGCCCAAGGTGTCGACAAGACACTGGCGGACTGGCACGGCCGGACCGTCCTTCTCAACCTATGGGCCACCTGGTGCATTCCGTGCCGGAGCGAAATGCCGGCGCTCGATGCCTTGCAGGCCAAGCTCGGCGGCCCCGATTTCCAGGTGGTGGCCGTCAACATCGATCAGCGCGACCCGCAGAAACCACTCGACTTCCTAAAACAGGTCGGCGTCACTCACCTCACCTTTTATTCCGACCCGACCGCGCATGTTTTCGAGGACCTGAAGGAGGTCGGCAAAGCCTTCGGCATGCCGACCACGGAACTGGTCGACCGCAATGGCTGCGAGATCGGCAACATGGC
>JBAQHW010000104.1:0-2545 GCA_049288525.1 Xanthobacteraceae bacterium | reverse complement strand
ATCTCTGCATCCAGTGGGACGTCTGCAACGAGATGGTGATCTGGGACGGCCAGCCGAGCGACGCGGTGCCGAGCAACATTTCGCACGACGATATTATTTCCCGCATGCAACGGCTGTGTGCCGCGGTACCCGCCGACGTCGAACTCGGCCTGCATCTGTGCTACGGCGACTTCGGCGCCAGGCATTTCGTCGAGCCCAAGGACGCGGCGCGAATGGTCGATTTCGCCAATGCGCTCGCCGCCGCCATGCCGCACAAGCTTGCTTATATCCATATGCCGGTGCCGATCGGGCGCAGCGACGATGCCTTTCACCGCCCGTTTGGCGATCTGAAACTCGGCAACGGCACGGCGCTGTTTTTGGGCTTGGTGCACGCCAAAGATGGCGTCGACGGCACCAAAGCGCGCATCGCCGCGGCGCGGCGCCACGCGCCGGCGTTCGGCATCGCTACCGAATGCGGCATGGCGCGCGCGCGGTCGGAAGACACCGTGCGCGAACTTTTGAAGATTCACGCCGACGTCTGCGCGGTGGAATAATGCCCCGCAAGATTCATCTGGTCGGCAGCGTGCCGATGCCGAGTGCGCACGATGTGTTCGAAACGGTGAGCGCCGCGCTCGGCCCGCGGCTCAAGCGGCTGCCGGACGGCGAAACCGGCGAGCGCGGCGACTGGATCACCTGGCTGGAGCCGGCCTTCGCGCAAAATCCGGCGCTGGTGAAATCCGGCGAATTCTTCCGCGTCCACTCAAGCGGCACCGGCCGCGAGCGCTACACGCTGAGACCGGGATTGCGCGCCGACGATGTCCGCTTCGACAATCTGTTCTATGCCGATATCGCTAAATAATCCTATGCCGAATTCAAGCGGCTGAAAGACGCCGGCAAGATTGCCGCTGACGTCAAATTCCAGGTCGATCTGGTGCCAGCCCATTCGGTCATCTGGCTGTTCTTGGTCGATGCGCTGCATGCGCCGCTCGATCCGATCTACAACGACGCGCTCAAGCGCGAGATCGACAAGATCGCCGCCGCCATCCCGCACGACGAGCTGGCGATCCAGTTCGACGTCGCCTCGGCTGTGTTCGCGCGGCTCGAGCGCAACGAGGCCTCGAGCTACGGCCGCAGCAAAGTCGAGATGCAGGACACCTTTGCCGCGATCCTGGTCGACCTCGGCAACCGCGTGCCGGCCGATGTCGATCTGCTCTATCACCTCTGCTACGGCGACTCGAACCACCGCCATGTCATCGAGCCGACCAACATGGGCGACATGGTCGAATTTGCCAACCGCGTGTCGCGGCAGATCGCCCGGCCAGTGCAACTCATCCACATGCCGGTGCCGCGCAATCGTGCCGACGATGCCTATTTCGCGCCACTGTCGCGGCTCACGCTGCGCCCGGAAACCGAATTGTGCCTGGGCCTCGTGCACTACACTGACGGCGTCGAGGGAAGTAGGCGCCGGCTTGCCACGGCGAAAAAATTTGCCGGCGATTTCTCTATCGCCACCGAATGCGGCTTCGGCCGCCGCGATCCGGCAACCATTCCGGAGCTGCTTCGCATTCACGCCGCGGTGGCCGATCTTGGTTAACCCGGATTATTCCGCCGCGAGCGCCTGCGCCGAAGCATCCCGCTCCATCTCGCGGCGAATGCGCACCGCCTGCGAGGTGTCGTCGAGCGCCACGTCGGTCGCGGTCAAGACCGCGGCCGCCGGCACGTCGCGCAGAAGTTTCACATGATGCGCCAGCCCGATCGGCAGCGCGTTGAGCTTGAGGCTGCGCTCCGCCGCAATGAGCTTGGCGTAGACGGTGTAGCCGCCTTCGCCGTCGAGCGTCTCGCCTGATTTGAGCGCGCGCTTGGCGACCGCCACCGCGTCGCCGCGAAAGCCGCGGCAGCTTCCGGTCGGCTCGCCGCGCAGCGCGACATTCAGCACCGAGATCGACAGCTCCAGCCCGATCAGATGGAACGGCTTGTACATTGCTGCATAGCGACCAGTCGCATCGGTCGGCAGGCCGTATTGCTTGAAACAGGCCGCGGCGTAATCGCTCTGCGCTTTGAGCACCACATAGACGCCCCAGCGCAGATCGCGCGGCACCTGCGAACCGTCGCGCTTGAGCGACGACACCACCTCGACCATGCCGTCGGCTTCAAGCACGCCGCCGAGCGCTTGCGGCCGCAACACCGCGGTCAGTTCGTCCGCGCCGCACGGCGGGAAAATCAAGCCGTCCTGCGGCGCGTCGAGATCGCAGGCATTCGCCACCGCCGCCATTTCGATCGCCGACTTGGTGCCATCGAGAAACGAGTTGAACATCTGCGAGTTCATGCCGGCCGCCTTGGCCTCGTCGGCGGTGAGCCCGTAATGCTGCCACACGCCGTCCGGCGTGACGCCGTGATAGGCCGGCAGATATTTGGTGCCTTTGCCGGCTGCGGCGACGATAAATCCGGCGCTGCGCGCCCAGTCGACCATTTCGGAAATCAGCGCCGGCTGATCGCCATAGGCCATGGAATAGACCACGCCGGCCGCGCGCGCCTTGCGGGCAAGCAGCGGCCCGGCGAGCGCGTC
>JBAQHW010000103.1:0-3403 GCA_049288525.1 Xanthobacteraceae bacterium | reverse complement strand
GCCTCAATGATCTCGAACAAACCAAAGGCGAGTAGTCCGAGCGCGGCGATGCCGAGCAAGATCCCGCCGTGAGACTGGTGCTGCATGGCGCGCAGCACGCCCGCCAAGCTGACCGCTTCGAACGAATCCGAATTATAGGCGGCGATGCCGAGGAAGACGCCGATCATGAGGAAGACGAAGGCGCGCGTCATGATGCCGAACGAGCCGAGCACGACCGCGAAAGTGCGCTGCTCGCGCGTGGCATCGAGCGCCTCGCGATAGGGCGCCCGGCAGGCCTTCACCGCCAAACCGGCGGCAACGCCGACAAATCCTACCGCGATCAGCGCGATCACAAGCCGCCCGAGCGGCTGCGCCATCACCCATGCGGTCCATTCCCGCGCCGACTGGTCCTCGTCAATGCTCCGGTGGACAAGGGTGATGCGGATCGTCGCGGCGGCGAGCGCGACATAGAACAGGCTGCTGCCGGCAAGCACACCGCGGCGCATCAGGCCGTAGGGACTGTTGCCGTGCAGATCGACGTCGAATACCGACTGCAATAAACGCCATCCGGCAAAACATAAAAGTCCCGCCGCCAGCGTCCATAAGAAATAACTGCCAAGCGGCCGCTGGAATAACAGCTCAAGCGCGTCGCGGGCGCCTTCCGGATGGGCGCCCAGGCCGCCGGCGGCAAGCAGGGCGAAGCCGCCGATGATCAAAAAGACGATGCCGCGGGCGACATAGCCGATGCGCACCATCCACGGCAGCGGGCCGCTGGTTAAGTGCTTGACGTTGATGCCGGTAATCGCGCCCTGATCCACGCGCTGACAAGCGGCTGGAAGGCGCTAAGTTCCCTGTCCGGCAGCGGGCGCTCCTTCACGACTTCTTGCGGGACACCGAATATTTCATGTGCGCCGTGCCGTCATCCCAATAGAAGGTGAAATCGGCTGCGACACTGCCGCCGTCGGGCAACGGCAGGATCGCGCTGCAGACGACCTGATCCTTGGTCGACGACACCGTCTTGATCGGCTCGTAGCGCGTCGGCTCCATCCGCAGCTCTTTGAGAATGTCGGACAGCGAATGCTTGGCGCGAGCGGAGTCGCATTCCGGCAAGACAAACCGATCGCGCAAGCCGCGATAGATCAGTACGCCCGCAACGGCGACGGCCGGAATAGCAATGAGCCGCAGCGCGAAGCGATAGGGCCGCGGCGGCCGCGGCGGCGAAGCCCGTCCGGACCAGCGCCGGGCGCGAATAGGAGCCGATGCTTTCGGCGGCGAGTCGTCGGGCATCGCTATAGATTACTACAGCGCCTTGACGATCTCCTCGGTCATTTTCTTGGCGTCGCCGAGCAACATCATGGTGTTGTCGCGGTAGAACAGCGGATTATCGATGCCGGCATAGCCCGACGCGAGCGAGCGCTTGTTGAACATCACCGTGCCGGCTTTCCACACTTGCAGCACCGGCATGCCGTAGATCGGCGATTTCGGATCGTCCTCGGCCGCCGGATTTGTCACGTCATTGGCGCCGATTACGTAGGCGACGTCGGCCTGAGCGAATTCGGAATTGATGTTCTCAAGCTCGAATACATCGTCATAGGGCACGTTGGCTTCCGCGAGCAGCACGTTCATGTGACCCGGCATGCGTCCGGCCACCGGATGGATGGCGTATTTGACCTCGACGCCTTCGGCTTTGAGCTTGTCGCCCATTTCGCGCAACGCATGCTGCGCCTGCGCCACCGCCATGCCGTAGCCCGGCACGATGATGACCTTCGCGGAGTTCTTCAGGATGAAAGCGGCGTCCTCCGCCGAGCCGATCTTGACCGGGCGGTCGCCCGCCGCCGCGGCCGGGCCCGCCACTTCCCCGCCAAAGCCGCCGAGAATTACCGAGATGAACGACCGGTTCATCCCCTTGCACATGATGTAGGACAGGATCGCGCCCGAGGAGCCGACCAGCGCACCGGTAATGATCAGCGCGGTGTTCTCCAGGGTAAAGCCGATGCCGGCCGCGGCCCAGCCGGAATAGGAATTGAGCATCGAAATGACGACCGGCATGTCGGCGCCACCGATCGGAACGATGATCAAGACGCCGAGCAGGAACGAGGTCGCGGCGATCAGCCAGAACGCGACATGCTGCTGCTGCTCGAAGAACCAGACGATCAGCGCGATCAGACCGAGCCCGAGCGCGATGTTGATGACGTGCCGGCCGGGCAGGGTGATCGGCTTGCCGCTCATGCGGCCGGAAAGCTTGAGGAACGCGATCACCGAGCCGGTGAAGGTGATGGCGCCGATGGCGACGCCGAGCGACATTTCGATCAGGCTCTGGGCGTGGATTGCGCCCTCGACGCCGATGCCGAAGGCGGACGGCGCGTACAGCGCGCCGGCGGCGACCAGCACCGCCGCCATGCCGACCAGCGAGTGGAAGGCCGCGACCAATTCCGGCATCGAGGTCATCGGCACGCGGTGCGCGATCACCGCACCGATGCCGCCACCGAGCGCCATGCCGAGCACGACCAGGCCCCAGGCGGTCGCGTCCGCCGGCGGATGCGCGGCAAGCGTGGTGGCGATCGCAATCGCCATGCCGATCATGCCGAACAGATTGCCGCGCCGGGACGTTTCCGGGCTCGACAATCCGCGCAACGCCAGGATGAACAGCGCGCCGGCGACGAGATAGCAAAGCGCGGCGAAATCGGCGTTCATCGGCCAACTCCAACCACTGTCATCATCCGCGAAGGCGGATGATCCAGTAAGTGATATCGCGCACGTTTACCTTCAGCATTGATGAGTACTGGATGCCCCGCCTTCGCGGGGCATGACAATTTGGAAAAAAGGCTGCGCTTCGCGGTCATTTTTGTCGTCTCTGGAACATTGCCAGCATGCGCTTGGTCACGAGAAAGCCGCCGAAAATATTGATCGAAGCGAAGACCAGCGCGACGAAGCCGAGCGCGCGCGCCCAGATCGGACCGGCATCGCTGCCGACCAGCGCGACGCCGACTGCCAGCAAGGCGCCGACCACGATCACCGAGGAGATGGCGTTGGTCACCGACATCAGCGGCGTATGCAGCGCCGGTGTCACCGCCCAGACGACATAATAGCCGACGAACACCGCCAGCACGAAGATCGACAGCCGGAACACGAAAGGATTGACTGCGTCGCCCGCTGCCGCTGCAACGGCGGGATGGGTGTTGGCGAGCAGATCGAGCTGGCCAAGGATCGAGAGCGTCACCATGGTTGCTGCTGTCTCCTGTGCTGCCGTCCCTTATGCAGCGGTCTTGGGTTTGAAATTCGGATGCACGATCGCACCGTCGCGCGTCAGCGCGGTTGCTTTGACGATCTCGTCATCCCAGTTGACGGCGAGCGTCTTGGTCTTCTTGTCGATCAGCACATCCAGGAAAGCGAGGAGATTTTTGGCGTAGAGGCTGGATGCCGT
>JBAQHW010000102.1:0-9399 GCA_049288525.1 Xanthobacteraceae bacterium | reverse complement strand
GCGATCACCCGATCAGCCAGCCGGCGCGCCAGTTCCGGCGTGCCGTCGGCGGAGCCGCTGTCGACGACGATGATTTCAGCGCCGCGAGCGCGCAATGGCTTGAGCGCTTCGAGCGCGTCAACGATGATTGCCTCCTCGTTAAGTACTGGAATGACAATCGTCAGCCGACGCATGGGGCCAGTCTAAACGGTTTCGGCGAAGCATGACGCGCCGTTCACCCGAATGCAACGCCACCAGAATTGACACAACAATCATGCAATAGAGGCGTCCGGTGATAACTTCTCAGCGCTTTGGAGTGTCTTGGCCGTGAAGGCAGCGTACATTTCGGCATAGGCGTTGATGCCGGCGCGTAACGGATAGCGCGATTTGTATCCGAACACCGCGGTGGCACGAGCCGAATCGAGCGGGGCGCGCTGCCGTAGTGTCGCTGTTTCGAACTCGGTCATTTGGTCGGCAACTTCGATGCGAGCATCCGGCACGGCGGTTCGGGTTGCATCAGCAATATCGAAAGTGCTGGTCAATTCGCCCCTGGCAATATTGTAAACGCGTTGCGGCAGCACACGGGTATCGAAATCGAGAATGTCGACAATTCCTTCGGCCGCGTCTTCGACATAGGTGTAGTCGCGCACGACTCGGCCACCAGAGGCAATCATGACATGTTCGCCGTCGACCGCGCCCTCGACGATCTGCTTGAGCTGCATCTGTCCCGGCTGCATGGCGAAGCCGTAGACGCTGGTGATGCGAATGACCACGGCGTCGATGCCGTGGAAAGTGTGATAAGCGAGGGCCACCTGTTCGGCCGCCATTTTCGAAGCGCCGTAGTGGGCGTTGGGATTGCCGGAGTAAAGCGACGTTGTCGGATGAGTCTCGTCGAAGGCGTCGCGTGCTTTTTTATGGTAGGCGGCGTTGCTGCTGATGTAGAGAACCTTGGCGACGCCGCAACGGCGCGCCGCCTCCAAAACATTCACAGTACCGCCGACGTTGACCGCGTAGGTCTGCGCCGGATTCTTCAACGAATTGTCGTGGCCCAAAAGACCGGCGGCGTGAACGATCGCGTCCGGCTTCTGGGTGCGGTAGAGCGTTTCGAGACCCGGCAGATCGAGGACGTCGACGCGGACAAACCGTATCGAGGGGGCGCTTGCGCCCAGCACAAATAGTCCCTCCGGCGAGAATGGCTCGATACCTGCGGCGATGGCCGTTCGGCCTTGTGCGGCCACCAGTCGGCATACATAGGTGCCGACGAAACCGGTGCCGCCGGTGACCAGCACGGTTTTCGGCTTTGACGGAGCTATGTCGTTCATTGCGAAACTCTGAGATTTTGGCAGGCTGCCAGGGTGCCATGCCGCCGAGCCGTTCTAGGCGCGTCCTTCATACTCCAGGATATAAAGCCCGGCATTGAAATCGGTCATGTAGAGCCGGCCATCCGCGGCGGCGAAGACATCGCCGGATTGGATGACCATTGGCCGGTTGGGGCGAGGATCGATCAGCCGCGTCGGCGCCGGCGGAACGAAATGGCCGGCGGCGCGTGGCCGGAACGGATCGGCGATGTCAAAAATCCGCAAGCCGGCATTGCAATAAGTCGCGAAAACGAGATTTGAGTCCTGCAATGCGCCGGGGCGGTTCTCATGCAGATTATGCGGACCGAATTTACCCGGCAATTCGCAATAGGGCTGTTCGTCCGGCAGCGGCATGGTGGCGATGCTCACCGGATTGGCCGGCTCGTGAACATCGAACACCCAGATGCGCTTGATGCCGTCGGCGCAATTATCCTGTGCCGGCTCGTCGGAGACGATGAGCAGATTGCGATCGGGGAAATGCAACGGCGAATGGGTGGTTGAGCCGAGTGGCGGCGACCAGAGGCGATGCGCCAAAAGGCGCGGCCGGGTGGGCTCGGCGACGTCAAGCACGGTTAGGCCGCCATCGAGCCACGCACCGTAGGCAATGTTGCCGCTGACGACAGCGTGGTGTAGCGCGTAGCGCCGTCCTTGCGGCCACTGCGGCGCTTCGCCGCCGGCCCGCCACATGCCCGGCAACCACCAGCGGCCGACAATATGCGGTTTGGCCGGATCGCTCATATCGACGACGGCGAGGATCCGATCGGTGAAGCCCTCGAAATGCGCCGAGATGTAGGCGTAGCGTCCACCGACATACCAGATGCGATGCAAGCCTAATCCGTTGACCGGCATGAACGCGATTTCGCGCGGGTTGGCCGGCTGCGAAATGTCGTAGACGCGCAGGCCCGAAGCAAAGGACACCCCATGCTGGCTGAAGCTGTCGGCGAGCGGACGGCTGAAGAATTCCTTGTCGTTCATCACCTTCATCGCGGTCCAGACATTGGCCGCGTTGACGACGAGAAGAAGGTCATCGTGGACCTGCAAATGCAGCGCCCAGGTATTCTCCGGCGTCGGTACGAAGGCGACCGGCCGCGGTTTGGCCGGATCTCTCACGTCGACGACGGAGAAGCCGCCGCTAAAGATATGGCCGATAAAGGCATGGCCGCGATGGACCATGACCTGCACGCCATCGCTGCGTCCGCCTTGATCGCTGTGGCCGAGGAAACGGACGTTACTTTGGGACGCTGTTTGCATTGCTACTCCGCCGCCGAAAGCGGCTGCACTGCTGCCGCGCTTGCCGCCTGATCGATCACCGGCGCTGTTTCTTCCAAGGGCTTGGCGCGGGTTTCGACGCCGAGCAGCCAAAGTGCGATGAGCGCAATCACCAAAAAGACCGAAAACATCGCGGTGACCGCGTTCAGCCCGCCGAAGTCGAAGGCCCACACGATCGGGAACGGTGTCGCCACGATGCCGATGCGCGCGCAGGTGAAGGCCACGCCGGCGCCGCGGGCGCGATATTCGGTGGCGAACAGTTCCGGCATATAGACGGCGATCGACAGCGTCGTGAAGGCGAACAGCGAGCCCAGCAGCAAGAGGCCAAAAATGTTGATCCACAGCACGCTATGGCCTTGCGCGAACAGGATGCCGAACACCAGGGCGCAGATGCCGGCGCCGGTGAGGCTCGGTCTGCGGTCGACCTTGTCGCCAACGGCGAAAGCGATCAAAGCGCCGAGCGTGCCGCCAAGACTCATGATGACGGTGAAGCCGATCGAGGTGTTCAGGCTCATGCCTTGTTTGATGAAAAAAGTCGGCAGCCAGTTGGTATAGCCATAGGACACCGTCAGCCCCATGGTCATCAGGATGACCGCCAGCAGCGTGCGGCGAAGAATCGGGGGCGCGAACAAGGCGCTGAACGGCACCTCGACCGGGGCGGCAGGAACCGACACCGGCGCTGCGGTGACGGGTGCGACGCTCAAGCCCAGCTCATGCACGATCTCGTCGACCACGCGTTCGGCTTCGGCGGTGCGGCCCTTGCTTTCCAGCCATCGCGGCGATTCCGGCAGCGATTTTCGCAGCAGCCAGACCACGATCGCCGCGACCCCGGCGATCACGAACACCCAGCGCCAGCCATAATGCGGAATGATGATGAAGCCGCACAGGCTCGAGATGAAGACCGCGCCGTTGGAAATGACCGCCATCGACGCCTGCCAGCGGCCGCGTGTCTTCGGCGGCACGAATTCCGAGAGCATCGTATAGGCGATGACGAATTCTGCGCCCATGCCGAGTCCCATCAAGAAGCGGGCCACCGTCAGCCAGCCTATGGTCGGGGAGGCGGCCGCGGCGAAGGAGAAGATGCCGAAGATCAAGAGGTTCATCTGGAAACTGAAGCGCCGGCCGTAGCGGTCGCCGATCCAGCCCGCGGCGACCGAACCGATGGTCATGCCGGCGGTTCCTGCGCTGATGAACAGCGCATTCGCCGACATTGTGGACCAGCCTTCCTTGATGGCCGCGCCCAAGACCCCGCCGGTAATGTAGTTATCGAACTGATCGACGAACAAGCCGCCGACGATCAATCCGGTGAGACGGTAGTGGAAGCGGCCGAGTGGCAAGGCATCGAGCCTGCGGCCGATATCGTGCGCGACGGCTGTCATGGAAGGCCTCCCCAGAATAGTCTTTTGAGCTTTGTCGTTATCCGCCAGCATCCCGTCCCGTTATGACCAAGTCAACAAATCCAAGGTCGAATCGCCATGCGGGAAGCGCACGGGGCTATTCGTCGGGTGCGGCCGCAAAGACTTCCGCTCCGCGACAATGCTAAGCGATGTGCGACGGCGATTGATTTTTAGGGAATAACCGAACCATGGCCAGCATCGCGCTTATCGGCATGACGGGAAACATCGGCAAATGTATCTTGGACGAGGCGCTGGCGCGCGGGCACCGCGTCACTGGAACGACGCGCGGCGCGCCGGGCTTGCTGCCACGCGAGCGACTGACCGTAGCAACCGTTCATCCTTCGGATGCGCAGGCGCTGGGTCAGGTCCTGAACGGACGCGACGTCGTCATCGTGTCGCTCAAATGGGACGTCAACGATATCGATGCCGTGATCGAGGCGATCCGACAATCGGCGGTGCCGCGGGCGCTGATCGTGGTGGGTGCCGGCAGCCTGCTGCGGTCCGACGGTAGGCTGCATTTCGATCACATGGCGGCGCCATCGCCTGCCTCAAAGCCGGCCACGGTGGCGCTCGACAAGCTGCGTAAGGTAGCGGATTTCGAGTGGACGGCGATTTCGCCGCCGACCTCGATCAAGCCCGGAGAGCGGACCGGAAAATACCGTCTCGGCGCCGACACGATGGTGGTCGACGCTGACGACCATGGGCATATCTCGCGCGAGGATTTTGCCGTCGCCATTTTGGACGAGATCGAAAATGCCAAGCATGCCAATCGCCGCTTTACGGTCGGCTATTAGCGGCTTGGGCGTTTCTCTGGATCGAGCATGAGCAATCCCATTCTCGTCGAAGTCATTCGCGGCCCGCTAGTCGAGAGCCGGCATCGCGGTGCGGTCGCGGTGGTCGACGCGGACGGCCGCACCGTATTCGCCATCGGCGATGTTGCGGCGCCGGTGTTTCCGCGCTCGGCGATCAAGGCGCTCCAGGCCTTGCCGCTGGTCGAGAGCGGCGTGGCCGAACATTATGGATTTGACGACGAAGCGCTGGCGCTTGCCTGCGCCTCCCATAGCGGCGAGCCGGCGCATGTCGCCGGAGTCGAGCGAATGCTGGCGAGAGCCGGCCTGTCATCCTCGGCGCTGCGCTGCGGTGTGCACTGGCCGATGGCGCAAGATGCGACGGCTGCGGTGGCGCGCGCCGGCGGCCCGTCGGCACTGCACAACAACTGCTCCGGCAAGCATGCGGGTTTTCTCTGTGTCGCCTGTGCCATCCAGGCGGAGACCGGAGCCGGAATGGAAGACTATTTTCGCCCGGATCATCCAGTGCAGCGCCACGTGCGCGCGGTGCTCGAGGATTTCACCGGCGCCGCGCTCGGGCAGGATCTCTGCGCCATCGACGGCTGTTCGGTGCCGACCTGGGCGGTGCCGCTCGACCGGCTGGCGCAGGGCTTCGCCAAATTCGGCACTGGGCACGGTCTAGCGCCGGAACGCGCCCGCGCCGCGGCGCGGCTGCGCCAGGCGTGTGCCGGGCAACCGTGGTTCGTCGCCGGAACGGGACGTTTCTGCACCGAGATCATGCAGCACTTTGGCAGCCGGGTTTTCGTCAAGACCGGCGCCGAAGGTGTCTATTGCGGCGCGCTGCCCGACCAAGGTCTCGGCATTGCCATCAAATGCGACGATGGCGCTGGGCGCGCCGGCCAGGCGATCATGGCCAAAATCATCGCCCGCTTTCTGCCGCTCGATGCCGCCGATCGCGCGGCACTCGATCCATTCATTCGCCCAGGCTCGCGCAATTGGAACGGCTTCGAAGTCGGCGCGATCAGGACGACCGACGCGCTTTGACCAGGCGATGCGCGCCGGCGAGCGCAATCAGGATCGCTTCGGCAGCGCGGCTAAGCTGTTGCAAGTTCGCTCCGTCCTTTTTGCCCTTCCGAGCCGCCGCGAAGCGAACCCGAGGAATATGCACGAACGCGACCAATGCGCCGTTGCGCTCGGCGCGTTGTAGGGCCTGCCAATAGGCATAGTTGCAAAGATAGCGCCCGGCATCGCGCGACAGCCGGACCGGCAGCCCGCTCGTTCGCGCCGCGTCGAGGAGCCGCACGAAGGGGGCATTGCCGCGCCACCATGATGGCTTGCCCGTCGTGATGACGCTTGCTGGCGGCCGATATCCGCCAGCATCGGGAAACAGCACCGAGACCGCATTGCGGGCGCGCGTCTCGATGCAGACATGGCGCCGGCGCGCCGCGAGGCCAAATATCAACACGATGGCTGGCTTGGCCGCGAATAGCGTCGCAAGATCGCGGTCGACGGCGGCATAGGCGGTCGCAAAGACATGCGTGGTTAAGGCGAGACCCGCGAGGGTAGGGCGCCGCCGGCGCCCAAGCGCTTTGACCAGCACCGCGCTCGAATTAGACGGTGCGCCCGGGAACGGACCGAAGCCGGCGAGGAGAACGCGCATAGCGTCACGCGCCGAGCATGCGGGCGATCTCTTCGACCGCCGCGCCGGGTGCCACGCGCCCGGCCGCGACGTCAGCTTCGATGCGCGGCATTACGGCCTTGATTGCTTGATCGCTCCGCAGCGGCGCAAACAGCCGTTCCTCGAGCATGGTCCACATCCATTTCACTTGCTGCTCGCCGCGGCGCGCCGCAAATTCGCCCGACGATGTCAGCCGGCGGCGATGATCGAGAACATGCTCCCACAACGCCGCGATGCCTTCGCCGGTGAGCGCCGAGCAGGTCACGACCGGCGGCGACCAGTTCGGCGAGCGTGGCGACAGAATATGCAGCGCCGCGCCGTATTGGGACGCGGCAAGCCTGGCGCGAGCCAGATTGTCGCCGTCGGCCTTGTTGACGGCGATCATGTCGGCGAGTTCGACGACTCCTTTCTTGAGCGCCTGCAATTCGTCGCCGGCGCCGGGCAGCGCCAGCACCAGAAAAAAGTCGGTCATGTCGGCGACCGCGATTTCCGATTGACCGACGCCGACCGTCTCCACCAGCACCGCGTCGTAACCCGCGGCCTCGCACAGCAGCAGGGTCTCGCGTGTCTTGGCGGCGACGCCGCCGAGCGTGCCCGATGATGGCGACGGCCGGATAAAGGCGTTAGCATCGATGGCGAGCCGCGCCATGCGAGTCTTGTCGGCGAGAATCGAGCCACCGGTGCGTCGCGACGACGGATCGACCGCAAGCACCGCTATTTTGTGGCCTTGCCCGGTCAGCATGCTGCCGAGCGCGTCGATCAATGTCGACTTGCCGACCCCCGGCGCACCGGTAATGCCGACACGGATCGCCTTGCCGGTTTCCGGCAGCAGCGCCTGGGTCAGCGCCGCGGCGCTATGGCGATGGTCGGCGCGCTTGCTCTCGATCAGCGTAATGGCGCGCGACAGCACGGTGCGATCGCCGCCGCGGATGGCGCCCGCAAGTCGTTCGACATCGGCGGCGAGAGGAGGCTTGGTCATAATGCCTGCATGTTTTCGGCGATCGTAATTTAACCAATTGCAACCACGCCGGCGGCAAGAATTTCTCTCACGCCGGAATACCGGCAATTGCAGTTGACAATTCAGGTTCGCCCGCGCGGCGCCAAGATTGATCCCGGAAAGACCGCGCTGGCGTCGCATTCAGGCCGCACCGAATGGTTGTCATTCGGCGGTGAGCGCGACGCGTCAACGGTTTTGCGTCGCTTGTCCGTCCTCCAGCAGGGAGACAATCGATGAACTGGGATCAGATTCAAGTCAATTGGATGCGGTTCAAGGGTGAGGTCCGCAACAACTGGGCCAAGCTCACCGACGAGGATGTCACGCGCATCGGTGGCCGCCGCAGAGAACTAGTCGGCCGCCTGCAGGCACGCTACGGCTTTGCCAGAGCCGAGGCCGAACGCGAGATCGAAGCCTGGATGAAGGCGCAACGCAACGCCGCTTGACCGGTCACGACAGCAAAGCGCAGTCACGGCTTCCTCTCAAGGGGGTGGGAGCCGTCACCAATTATCCGCGTCCGCCTTCGGCCGCTCGCCGCCGAACAGCGCGAGGCCTTCCGCAGAGAGGAATTGCTTGAACGCCGTCCACGACACGAAGACGGTGTAAGGACCCTCGACGTAGGGACCGACGGCGTAAGGCGAATAGTGGAACGTCAAGCCGGAGCTTTTGCCGGCTTCGGTCGATGGCGCCAGCGTCATCGGACCGAGTTGGAGCAGCCTGGGTTTGATGCCGTCGTTAATGAAATTATCCTGCCGGAGCTCCTGCTCTGGCGTCATCTTATCGGCGGCCATCGCGTCGTCGCCGTAGCCGTTGATGCCCTTGGCGAGCTTGGCGGCGGCGACCGCGAGCTTGGCCGCATTCGCCAGCGCCATCATGGTCGGGCCGTCGTCGGCGGTCTCATTGAACAAGGGGCGAACGCTGACGCGCTTTCGGGTGCTTCTGTCCCATAAGATCGTGTTGATGTCCTGGTTCGGGTGGGCGCCGCCTTCGAATGTGCCGTCGCTGCGCACGACGCTGACATAGCGTCCGATCGCCGAGCGCAAGTCATAGGTCCGATCATACGACCATGCCAGATGCCGGAAGGAACTCGGATCGCTGCGCCATTGCGCGGTGGCGTCGGCAGCCGTCTTGTGCGCCCAGACGCTGCCTTCGGCGAGGCAATTGGCAAAGAGCCCGGCAATCGGTTTGAGCGCCGGATCGACGGTGACGGACACTTCGACATATTTCTTCTTGATGGAAATTTGCGGTGCGTCCGCGAAGACCGCGGATGGCGCCGCGAGTTGCAACGCGGCGACGGCCGCCGCCACAGCAAGAAGCCGCCGGCACGTACTTGGCCGCAAACCGATCATTTCCGATTCCGCAACGGGGTCCACCGCAATAAGTCAGAACACGCCTTGCTTATCAGGTAAAGCGCCGGACTGGCGTCGCTTTAACGGCAAAATCGCGAAGGCGCGCGCCGGAAAGCCAAGGCCGTTCTTGACCTTGGGCCAGGTCACGACGATCAGCGCAAAGGCCGGGCCTTCAGGATTCCGGCAGCGGGATGAATTCGGCGGTATCGCCCGGAACCAGCGCAAAGTGGCCGGCTTTCCAATCGGCCTTGGCGGCTTCGATACGATCCTGGCGTGAAGATACGAAATTCCACCAGATGTGCCGTGGTCCGTCCATGGCGGCGCCGCCGACCACGACGATGTGGGCATCCGCCGTCGCCGTGATGGCGATGCGGTCGCCGGGCTTGAGCACCAAAAGCCGCTCCGGTCCGTGGCGATCGCCGGCGATATCGATTTCGCCTGAAAAGACATAAACGGCGCGTTCTTCGTGGTCGGTCGGCAGTGGCAGAACGGTGCCGGCTGGTAGACGCGCTTCGGCGAATACCGTGTCCCATCCGGTCGTAACCGGCGAGCGCAGCCCATGCAGCGTGCCGGCGATGACGCGCAGC
>JBAQHW010000101.1:0-1966 GCA_049288525.1 Xanthobacteraceae bacterium | reverse complement strand
CTTCGCCTGCACGGCTGCTTTTTCGGCATTCGCTCCGGCGTGCTGGAGCGGCTCGGCCCGGACGGCGTTTTTCACCCCATTCCCGATTAGAAACGTTGCTATAAGAAGCCGCGTTGCGTTCCCATATAAGGGCGCAAAGACGTGCGCGAGGACTGAATGGCTGACACCAATTTCGACATCATCATCATCGGTTCCGGTCCCGGCGGCTATGTCTGCGCGATCCGCGCCGCACAGCTTGGTTTCAAGACCGCCATCGTCGAGCGCGACTATCTCGGCGGCATCTGCCTCAACTGGGGCTGCATCCCGACCAAGGCGCTGCTGCGCTCGGCCGAAATCTTCCATTACCTGCAGCACGCCAAGGATTACGGCCTGTCCGCCGGCGAAGTGACCTACGATCCCGCCGCGGTGGTGAAACGCTCGCGCGCGGTGTCGAAGCGGCTTAACGACGGCGTCGGCTTCCTGATGCGCAAAAATAAGGTTGCGGTGATCTGGGGCGAGGCCGCGATAGACGCACCCGGCAAGCTCACGGTGAAAGCGTCAAAGAGCGAGGCTCCAAAAGGGACGCTCGGTGCGGGCGCCTATCAGGCCAAGCACATCATCGTCGCCACCGGCGCGCGGCCGCGCGTTCTTCCGGGCATCGAGCCGGACAAGAAACTGGTCTGGACCTATTTCGAGGCGATGGTGCCGGAGCGCATGCCGAAATCGCTGCTGGTCATCGGCTCAGGCGCAATCGGCATCGAATTCGCCTCGTTCTATCGCACGCTCGGCGCCGAGGTGACCGTCGTCGAAGTGCTGCCGCAGATTCTGCCAGTCGAGGACGCCGAGATCGCCGCCTTCGCGCGCAAGAGTTTTGAGAAACAAGGCATCAAGATTCTGACCGGCGCCAAGGTGAGCAAGCTCGATAAGCAGGCCGACAGCGTCACCGCGACCATCGACGACGACAAAGGCGGCACGCAAACGCTCACCGTCGATCGGGTGATTGCGGCAGTCGGCGTCGTCGGCAATATCGAAAATCTCGGCTTGGAAAAGCTCGGCGTGAAAACCGAGCGCGGCATGATCGTCATCGACGGTGCTTGCAAGACCAATGTGCCGGGCATTTACGCCATCGGCGATGTCGCCGGGCCGCCGCTCTTGGCGCACAAGGCCGAGCATGAGGGCGTCATCTGCGTCGAGGCGATCAAGGGACTGCACCCGCACCCGATGAACAAGCTGATGATCCCCGGCTGCACCTATTGCACGCCGCAGATTGCTTCAGTCGGACTGACCGAGCAGGCGGCCAAGGACAAGAAGATCGAGATCCGCGTCGGCCGCTTTCCCTTTGTCGGCAACGGCAAGGCAATCGCGATGGGCGAGGACCAGGGCATGGTCAAAGTCGTCTTCGACAAGAAGACCGGGCAACTCCTCGGCGCCCATATGGTCGGTGCGGAAGTGACTGAGCTCATTCAGGGTTACGTGGTGGCGATGAATCTCGAGACCACCGAGGAAGAGCTGATGCACACCGTTTTTCCGCATCCGACTTTGTCGGAAATGATGAAGGAAGCGGTGCTCGATGCTTACGGGCGGGTGCTGAACATTTAGGTGGCGCTGGCGTTGTCGCCATCGAGGCGCAGCGCGGCTAAGCGAAATATCTTTCGCGATAACTGTGCTCGTCGATTCCTTCGGCGAGCGCCCAGTTCGCCAATTCCTCGTGACGCGCGAACCAGACGTCCGGCGACTTTCCGATGTATTCTAAGATTTCCCGCACCACGGCCGTCATCAGCGGGCGTCCGCCGAACTGGCAATGAATAACCAAAACCAGCAGCGACATCTGCTCGTTCTCGGACAGATAATCGAAGGTGCCTTTATAGGCGTCGAACAAATCCCTCGGTCTAGCGCGCATCACTCGGTTGTCGGAGAAGTCGGTCGTCGGGACGCCGGCGATTACGCAATGAGGTGTGTGAATGCGGATCGGTAGATCGGCGTAGGT
>JBAQHW010000100.1:0-2048 GCA_049288525.1 Xanthobacteraceae bacterium | reverse complement strand
ACTATGACATCGCCGGTTGGGCTGGGCCCGATCATGCCGCGGAATGGGGCGCCGACTGGGTCCGCTTCGGGCTCGACGAGCTTGCATGCTCGCAGCTTGTGTTCGCCTCCGACTATCCGCAGGCGGTGCGCGAGCCGGGCGAGGTCGCGGCTTATGTCGAGGCGGTGCGGGCGCTCGGCGGCAATGGCCGGGCCTTGGCCGCCGGCGGCAATGCCGAAAAGCTTATTCCCGATCTCGCTCGGCGGCTTGCCGCGCGCCAGAAAACCAAGGTGCCGGCATGAACGACACGGTGGTGACCGACGGTGCGACGTTCGACCCGGCCGCGCACGGCTGGGAGCGGGTGAAAGCCCATAATTTCGGCGAGCTGATCGGGCCGGTCTGGCGAAAAGGCGACGGCTTGTTCGGCATCGTCACTGCGGACAAGCACAGAAATCATCGCAGCATGCTTCACGGCGGCGTGTTGATGAGTTTCGCCGATCAGGCCATGGGCATGACCGGGCGGCGCCTCACCGGCGACAAGCCGCATGCCACCATCGAGATGAACATGCAGTTCATCGCCGGCGTGAAGATCGGCGATTTCGTCGAGGCGCATTGCGAGGTGGTGCGCGAGACGCGCTCGGTGCTGTTCATCGAAGGCAAGCTGAAAGTCGGCGACCGCATCGTCGCCTCCGCCAGCGGCATCTGGAAGATTCTGGGGGAGAAATAATTGTCATGTCCGCCAACGGGTCCGCGCGAAGCGCGCGGCCCGCTGACAGGCTCCAGCGCGCTTCCAGTAATCGCCGATCGTGAGTACTGGATCATCCGCCTTCGCGGATGATGACACACTCTACCCGCGAAACCGCTTCAATGTCCCGCCCTTCATCACCGCGCCGGGCAGCGGGTGGCCGACGATGTCCTCGGCAAGCTTGGCGCATTCGATCAGCGCATCGAGGTCGATACCGGTCGCGATACCGACTTCCTCGCACATGAAAACGAGATCCTCGGTGCAGACATTGCCGGCCGCGCCGGCATGGCCGGCGAACGGGCAGCCGCCAAGCCCGGCAACGGCGGCATCGAAGCGCGTCACGCCCATTTCGAGGCCGGCATAGGCGCATGCGATCGCCATGCCGCGGGTGTCGTGCAGGTGCAGCGCGAAATCCATGTCCGGAAAGCGCTCGCGCAACGCCCCGACCGTGCGCTTGATCGCAAGCGGCGTCGCCCAGGCCATGGTGTCGGCGAGCGTGATGTATTTAAGGCTCACGCCGTGCTCGCGCGCAACGTCGAGAATTTGCTGCGTCAGCGCCACGACATGCGAGATCGGAATATCACCTTCGAAATTGCAGCCGAACGCCGCCATGATCGAACCGCGCTCGACCGCCACGCCGGCCGCCTTGTACATGGCGACGATGGCCTGCTGGCCGGCAAGCTGCGCCGCGGCGTCGCGGTTCTGATTGCGGACGGAAAATTTCTCCGACGCGCAGAGCTGGATGGTGCCGGTAGTGGCGAGCCGGTTGGCATGGGCGAGCGCGCGCTCAAAGCCCTTTTCATTGAGCCAGAGCGCGGTATAGGCAACGCCCGGCTGCGGCGCGATGCCGGCGACCACTTCGTCGGCGTCCGCCATGCCCGGCACGTTCTTCGGATTGACGAAGGAGACGATCTGGATGCGCTCGAGCCCGGTCCTCGACAAAGCATCGATCAGCGCGATCTTGCGCGCGGTCGGGATCGGCCCTTTCTCGATCTGAAAACCCTCGCGCGGGCCTTCCTCGGTAATGTGCACGGCTGTCGGCAAATCGCTCATGCGGCTTCTCCGGCGGCGACCACGCCGCCTTTGACGAGCCGCCCGATCTCTTCCTCGGCCAGCCCGAGCTCGGCCAAAATTTCCGACGTATGCTCGCCGATGCCGGGCGCCTGCCGCCGCAAGCCGAAATCATGATCGGCCATCTCGATCGGCAGCCGCGGCAGCTTGGCGCGCCGGCCATTGCCGAATGCGATCTCCAGCATACGGTTCCCGGCGTTGAGCTGCGGGTCCTCGAACAGGTCGCCGGGCTTGGCCACTGGCGCGAACGGAA
>JBAQHW010000099.1:0-3931 GCA_049288525.1 Xanthobacteraceae bacterium | reverse complement strand
GCCGAGATCCACGCCCGCAACGCGGTGCGTCGGGCGCCCGACGACGTGCAGTCGCACAATCTCATGGGCATGATCATGACCCAGGCGCAGCGGCCGCAGGTCGGCGAGTATCATTACCGGCGGGTGCTGGCGCTTCTCGGCACGCCGAACGCGATCGTCTACGCCAATCTCGCGTGGAATCTGAAAAACCAGGGGCGCATCGAGGAGGCGCGGCGACTCTACGAGCAATCCGTGAAGCTCGATCCTAATATTTTTCAGACCGTCTATGGCTGGGCGCTGATGGAGGAAACCGACCGCAATTTCGCGCGCGCCGGCGAATTGCTCGACGCCGCCGAGCGGCTGTCACCCGGCAGCCGCACGGTGCGGCTGGCCCGCGCCGTGCTCCACGGTCGCAGCAAGGATTACGAAAATGCCGTCGCAATTCTCGACGACATGGAGAAAGCGCCGGACGGCGGCGGTCACGTCCCGGGTTTGGGCCCGCTCGAATGGAGCGAGAAGGGTCAACTCCTCGACAAGATGGGCCGCCATGCGGAAGCCTTCGCCGCCTTCGCCGCGAGTAAGCGCGCGCTACGCGAGACCAGCGGCCAGAGCTATCTGGCGGACGAGGCGCGGACGGTGGTCGAGCGGCTTCGTGCGTTCTTCACCGCTGGCCGCCTGAAAATCCTGCCGCGCGCCGGCGTGCGCAGCGACGTCGCGCAGCCGATCTTCATCGTTGGCTTTCCGCGCTCCGGCACCACCATGGTCGAGCAGACGCTCACCGCGCATCCGCGCATTTCCGCGGGCGACGAACTGCCGACCATCGGCGAGCTCACCGCCATCATTCCGCGCATGCTCAACAGCCCGCTGTCCTATCCCGATGCGTTCGCCGATCTCTGGCTCGGAGACCAGATCGAGGGGCTCGACAATCTGCGCGACTATTACCTGCAGCGCGCCCGCCAGCTCGGCGCCGTGCGCAAGGGCGCGAGCTTATTCACCGACAAGATGCCGCTCAACGAGACCCATCTCGGGCTGATCGCGCTGATCTTTCCGCAGGCGCCGATCATTCATGTGTTGCGTCATCCGCTCGACGTGGTGCTCTCGGTGTTTTCCAACCAGCTCACGCACGGCTTCTATTGCGCCTACGATCTGGAGAGCATCGCGCGGCACTATGTGCTGGTCATGGGCTTGGTCGAGCATTACCGGCGCGAGATGACGCTGCGCTATCTGCCGGTGCGCTATGAGGACATCGTCGCCGACCAGGAGCCCCACGTCCGCAAGATGCTCAGCTTCGTCGGCGCGCCGTTCGACAAACGCTGCCTCGATTTCCACGAGAACCGGCGCTATGCGCGCACCGCGAGCTATGCGCAGGTGACCGAGAAACTCTATGACCGCTCGCGCTATCGCTATCGCGCCTATCTCAAAGAGCTCGCGCCGGTCCTTCCGATCCTCGAGCCGACCATCTTCGCGCTGGGCTACACGATCGAGTAACGCTATCCGTCACCCTGAGGTGCTCGGCCGAAGGCCGGGCCTCGAAGGGCGACGGCCCGGGCGCTCGGGCCGCATCCTTCGAGGGCCGCTTCGCGGCCACCTCAGGATGACGGATGTTTTAAGCGGCCCCGCTGTTGCCTTGCCGCCACAGCAACAAGCATTCTGTGAGTTCCCGTCGCAACTGGACCGGTACCACTGGGTATATCGGCGCTGCGATGCCATAGTGCTGCTTATTGCAGGTTGTGGGTTGCGAGGTGACTTTTGTGCGTGGTGTTGCGCATTCGGGCGTAGGCTCGCCTCTTTCGTTGTTGCCGATATCCAACGGCGTGCTCGGCCGCATTCGCGGCCGGCTGCTCGGGGGCGCCGCGGGCATTGGGTTGCCGGCGGCCGTATTCGCGGTGAGTTTCGGTTTGGGCGTCGGCCTGCCCACCGAGGCGCAGGCGCAATCGTCGAGCTTCAACGGCACGCAGGCCACCACCTATACGCTCACCACCGGGACCAATACCCAAACCTTCACCTTTGGGCCGAACACTGTCATCGGTCCGACGGCGCCTGGGACGCCAGGCGTGACCGGCGACACGCTCACCGGCTGGAACGTCATCAATGAGGGCCAGATCAACGGCGGGGGAGGATCTAGCCGCCTCGGTCAGGGCATTTACCTCAATACCGCGGGAGGCAACAGCGTCACCAATTCCGGCACCATTACGCAGGGTGTCAACCTGCACGCCGGCGGCAACGTCACCAACCTGGCGTCCGGGACCATCACCGGCGACAGCGCATACGGTAATCGTAGTGTCCAGGCGACCAATGTGACCAATGCCGGGCTCATCAACGGGAATATTATCTTTGATGGACAAGTCGGCCTGAGCGAGAGCGTGACCAACCAGAGTGGCGCCACCATTACCGGCAATGTTTCCGCCGGCATTTACCAATTTAGCCCCGCAATTGTGACCAATGCCGGCGCTATTGGCGGCGGCGTTTACCTCGGCACTCTTGCCGGCGGGACCGTCATCAATCAGAGCGGTGCGACGATCACCAATGGCGCCACCCAATCCTACGGGGCCGTCGCACTCGGCAGTTACTCCACCAAGGCTGGCGGAGGCACGGTGACCAATGCCGGCACAATTGCGGGCACGGGCGGCACGAGCCGCCGCGGCGGAACCAGCGGCATCTTCATTGCGACCGGCAATATCATCAACCTCGACAGCGGGATCATCACGAGCGCCGCCGGGAACGGCGTCTACATCCTGGGCCCCGGCGCAAGCAGCGTCACCAACCAAGCGGGCGGTACCATCACCGGCGCCACCAACGGCATCGCGACCTTCGTGGCCGCTAGTACCATAACGGTGACCAATGCGGGCGCGATTACCGGCACGGCAGCGAACGGCATCTACCTTACCAACGGCGGCAACCTCAGCGTCACCAACCAGGCTGGGGCCACCATCACTGGCGGCGTCGATGGTATCAAGACGGCCTCGTCTACTGCGTTTTTGGTCGCTACAATAACGAATGCTGGCACGATCGCCGGGACGAGCGGCGCCGGCGTCTCGCTCGATGTGATCGCCACCGCCAGCATCACCAATCTGCGCGGCGCGACGATCAGCGGCACGACCGGCATCTACATCTTCAACTTGTCGCCCGTGACGATCACCAATGCCGGCACTATCACCGGGACCGGCGGCACCGCGATCGACATTACGCGGCGCGCCTACAGTACTCTGATCTTGCAGACCGGCTCCGTGCTCAATGGCACCGCGATCGGCGCCAGCCCCGGCGGGGGCTTTGGCGGGCGTCTTCTTCTCCAAGGTACCGGCATCGCCAATAACGATTTCCAGCAATTCTCCACCGTCGAGGTGGATGCCAGCGGCATCTGGACGCTCAACGGCGTCTTCACGACCGTCTCTGGTGAGAGGGCCGTTATCAATAGCGGCACGCTGGTGATCGGCGATGGCAGCCACCCGGGCGCCCAATTGCCCGGCCCCATGACGATTAATGCCGGCACCACGCTGGGCGGCCAAGGCACGGTCGGCAGCATCGTCGTGGCGCCCGGCGGCACGGTGGCGCCCGGAATCGTCAGCCCGTTCTCGACTTTGAACGACACCAGCACCGTCCAGTTCGATGTCACCTCGTTCTTCAACGTCATCGTCGATGCTGCGGGGCAGAACGACGCGCTCGCAGTCGGCGGCACCGCGACGCTGACCGGCGGCATCGTGCAGGTAGAGGCGCAGCCCGCCAAATACGCGACCACGACGAATTATACGATCCTGACCGCGGGCACCCGCAACAGTACCGTTTTCGCCGGCGTCACCTCGAGCAGCATCTTCGTCACGCCGACGCTCACCTATCCGACGCAGCAGGAGGTGGTGCTGACGCTCGCGGGCCACCCGTTCAGCTACGTCGCAGCGACGCCGAACCAGCTCGCGGTGGCCAATGCGCTCGGCGCCGGGCCGTTCGGCGGTCTGGC
>JBAQHW010000098.1:0-40339 GCA_049288525.1 Xanthobacteraceae bacterium | reverse complement strand
TGTCGACGAAGCGGCGCTGCGCGCCAATCTCGCCGCGCTTCGCCGCTACATCGGCCGCAAACCCACGAACCATCATCCTGAGGTGCGAGCGGAGCGAGCCTCGAAGGATGCGGCCGGGGTGGGGAGTTAAGACGCATGCAATTCGGCGTTCAGTTCTTTCCCAACTTCCACCCCAAGGACAAAAGCCCGGCGGAATATTTCGCGCAGAGCCTCGCCATTGCCGAGGAGGCTGAAATGCTCGGCTATAGCCACGCGCGCTCGGTGGAGCATTATTTCGAGCGTTACGGCGGCTATAGCCCGAACCCGATCACGTTTCTCGCGGCGGTCGCCGCGCGAACCAAAACCATGCGGCTCCTCACCGGCGCCGTGGTGCCGGCCTTCAACAACCCGCTCAAGCTTGCCGGCGAGATCGCCATGCTCGATGCCATTTCGAACGGCCGCTTCGACGTCGGCTTCGCCCGCGCCTTCCTGCCGCACGAGTTCCGCCGCTTCAAGATTTCGCCTGATGAATCGGTGGCGCGCTTTCGCGAAGGCCTGGAGCAGATCGATCTCCTGCTGACGCAGGAGAACGTCAGTCATCACGGCCAGTTTCACGCCTTCGACGACGTCACGTCGCTGCCGCGGCCGACGCAAAAGCCGCGGCCGAAATTCTATATCGCCTCGACCCGCACCGCGGAGTCCTTCGAGTTCGCCGGCAAGCATGGCCACGCGCTGATGTCGATTCCGATCGGCCCGCTGAAGGATTTGATTCCGATCTACCGCCAGGCGTGGCGCGACGCCGGCCATCCCGGCAACGGCGAAGTCATGATCGCGTTTCACATGTTTTGCCACGAGGACGCAAAGCTGGCGCGCGAAATTCCGCGCCGGCAGTTCGAGGATTATTTCGTCGCGCTGTTCGAGGCCGCCGGCGAATGGACCAAAGGCACATCGTCCAAGGACTACAAAGGCTATGACGAGTCGATCGCCCGCATGAAGAATTTCACGCTGGAAAACCAGATCGAGGCGCGCGGCGCGCTGGTCGGCACGCCCGACGAGATCAAGGCCATCATCCGGCACATGCAAGAGACTGTAGGCGGCTTCGAGCAAGCTTCGCTACAGATCAATTTCGGTACACTCGATTTTGCCGAAGCGCAGAAATCGATGCGGCTGTTCGCCCGCGAGGTGATGCCGGAGTTTCGATAGGACTTTGGATCGATCATGGCTGGACCGCTTGCCGGCATTCGTATTCTCGATTTGACCTCGGTCGTTGCCGGCCCATTCGCCACGCAAATGCTCGGCGACATGGGCGCCGACGTCATCAAGATCGAGGCGCCCGAGGGCGACGCGCCGCGCCATACCGGTCCGGCGCGCTCGCCGGGCATGGCCGCGCTGTTCATGGGGCTCAACCGCAGCAAGCGTTCGCTGGTGCTCGATCTCAAGCAAGCACCCGCAGCGGCGGCGCTGTGGCGGCTGATCGCCGGCGCCGATGTTTTCGTCCATTCGATGCGGCCGCAGAAGATCGACAAGCTCGGCTTCAGCCATCAAACGGTGTGCACCAAAAATCCGCGCATCGTCTACGCCGCGCTGCATGGTTATCGCGACGGCGGCCCGTATAGCGGCCAGCCGGCCTATGATGACGTCATCCAGGGCCAGTCCGGCATCGCCGCGCTGATGGCGAAAGTCGCCGATGAGCCGCGCTACGCGCCGATGATCATCGCCGACAAGACCTGCGCGCTGGCGATCGTCGGCGCCGTTTCCGCGGCTTTATTTGCCCGCGAGCGCACCGGCCGCGGCCAGTTCGTCGAGATTCCGATGTTCGAGCAGATGGTGTCGTTCGTTCTCGGCGAGCATTTGTTCGGGCATAATTTCGTGCCGCCGATGGGCGAGCTCGGTTATACGCGCGTGACCGCGCCGTGGCGGCGACCCTACAAAACCAAGGACGGCTATCTCTGCATGATGGCCTATACGCAGACGCATTGGCGCAAATTCTGGACCATGGTCGGCAAGCCGGAATTGCACGGCGATCCGCGGTTCGAATCGATTGCCTCGCGCGCGCACAATATCGTTGCGCTCTACGAACTGGCCGGCTCCTGCATCGCCGGCAAGACCACGGACGAGTGGCTGGCGGCGTTGCGCGCGCTCGAAATTCCCGCCGCGCGCATGGCAAGCCTCGACGACGTCATGACCGATCCACAGCTCGCCGCGTCCGGCTTCTTCAAGCGCGCCAGCCATCCGACCGAGGGCGAATTGCTTTACACCGATTTGCCGGTGCGCTTCAGCGATACGACAATAGCGCCGGAACGGCTGCAACCGCGGCTCGGCGAGCACAGCATCGAAGTGTTACGCGAAGCGGGCCTGGCCGAAAGCGAAATCGATGCGCTGGTAGCTTGCGGCGCGACACTGGACACGCGCGAAAAGAAGCAAGCGGCGGAGTAATCGCCTCACGTCTCCAGCGCGCTCGGCGCGTAAAGCTCCTCGACCGCGATCAGCCGCGGGGTGAGCGCCTGCTCCAGCGAATATTGCGCGATGGTTTCGATCACCTTGCGGTTGGCCTTGACGCCATGGTGGATCACCGGCGTCCTGGCATCGCCGGCGAGCAAGCCGGTGGCGAGGTGATCGGCGACATGCTGCACGCGCCGCTCGTCGGCGATCTCGTTGGCACGATTGAAAGCCTTGATCAGGTTGAGCACGACCCATGGCTCTTGTTCGAACACGTCGCGCCGCAGCACCGCCTGATGATTGATGGGGATCAGGCCGGTCTTTTTGTAGAAGCGCACGCCTTCGGCAATCGGGTCGGCGAACAGATATTTAAAGTCCGGGTTGTGCGCCAGGTCAGCGCGGCTGCGATCGACCAAATTGCGGCCGGACAGATAGTGCAGCACGGCGTCGAGTTCGCCATCGAGCATCATCGAGCCGATGCTTTTGTCGGCTGGAATCTGGTGGACGGTGACGCCGGGCGGCGGCTGAAAGCCGGTGGCGGCGCCGTGGCTGCGATCCGGCGTGCGCTCCATCCAGAATTCCATGTCTTTGGGGGCGATGCCGAACTCATGCTGCAGCACGCCGCGTCCCCACAACGCCGCGGTCTGCTGATATTCCGGAACGCCGACGCGCTTGCCCTTGAGATCGGCAGGCTTTTCGATACCGGCTGAGCGCCGCACCAGAATGCTGGTGTGGAAAAACCGCCGCGTGGTGAAGATCGGCAGCCCGACAAAGCGCGTGTCACCCTGTCCGGTCACGATCAGGAACGACGAGCAGGACATTTCCGACACGGCGAACTCGGCGAAATGCAGTTGTCGCCAGAACAGCTCCGACGGATGCAGCACCGTCGAGATCAAGTCGATGCCATCCGGCTTCACCGTGCCGTCGAGGATCGGCCAGGTGCGCGGATTGCTGGTGATGCCGATGCTGAGCTGGAGATTCATGGGGACGATTCCAAAGGGTCATTACGAGCCAACGGACCCGCGCGAAGTCGCGCGGTCCCATTGGCTCCTCGCGATGACGAGGCCTCAATACCGGTACGGAGCGTGCTCCCACAGTGGGAAGGCGGAGAACACATGCGGTGCGTTGGCCGGCGCCGCGGCCGCCAGATAAGTGCGGTCGAGTTTGCCGAAGCTCGCCGCACCGAGAAGACCGAGCGCGCGCGTTACCTCGTCTTCCAGGATTTCGAGCATGCGCACGATGCCGGCCTGCCCCGCCGCCGCCAGCCCATAGCATTGCATGCGGCCGAGCCCGACCAGATTGGCGCCGAGCGCAAGCGCCTTGACGATGTCGGTGCCGCGGTAATAACCGCCGTCGACGATGATGGTGGCGCGGCCGCCGACCGCCTCGACCACTTCCGGCAGCACGTCGGTCGAGCCGCGGCCATGATCGAGCTGACGGCCGCCGTGATTGGAGACATAGATCATCTCGACGCCGTGATCGAGCGCGATCTTGGCATCTTCGCCGGTGCCGATACCCTTGATGGCCAGCGGAATCTTGAACTTCGATTTCATCCGATCGACGGTCTTCCAATCGAGCGCCATCTGAAATTCGCGGCCCTGCACGCGGCGCCGCCCGGCAGTGACGTGACGCTTGGCGAGATCGCGCTCGCGCCGGCTATAATGCGCGGTATCGACGGTGAGGCAGAAAGCGGAATAGCCGCAGGCGATGGCGCGCTCGACGTGATCGTCGGCCCAGGCCGCGTCGCCACGGACATAGAGCTGAAACATGCGCAGCGCATGCGGCGCCGCCTCGGCGGCCTCCTCCAGACCGGGATCGCACACCGACGACAGCATGTGAGCGACACCGAATTCGCCCGCCGCCCTGACCACCGGCGTGGCGCCCTCGGGATGGAAGCTCTCCAGCGAGCCGACCGGGCACAGCACGATCGGCAGCCGCAGCTTGCGCCCGAGCACTTCGACCGACGGGTCGACCTTGCTGACATCGCGCAACACGCGCGGTCGGAACGCGATGGCGTCGAGCGCCATACGGTTGCGGCGCAGCGTCGTCTCGGTCTCGGTGCCGCCGACGATATAGTCCCAATCGTTCTGATTGAGATTGGCGCGGGCCTTGGCGATGATCTCGTGCAAATTCACAAACTGCGGCGCGTCCGCCGCCTGGCGCGACGCGCCGGCTTCGTCGATGACCGGGACTGGCTTGTTCATGGGATACGCACTGATGGTTGGAGGTTGGGAGCGGATTGCGGACTTTAGCGGGTGATGACGAGCGTAAGAAGGGGCCCGAGCCAGGCAGTGCAGCGCGGGATAGTGGCGGCGGTCCCGGGAAGACTCGAACTTCCGACCTTCGGTTTAGGAATTCAATTTCGGCATTCACCGCCATTTGCCACAGTAACCGTAACTATTTGATTTTGACAAATAATTCTCATTTCGACAGCCTATATTACTCCATGGGAAAATCGCCTCAATCCACGCGATTTGAGAGACAAAATGGAGACAAAAAGTGCCGCGCCTTCACCTGACCGATGTGGTCCTGGTTATCTGAACAGATTTGCCGCCTCGATAAGTGGAATCCCTGCCAGGGTTAGGCTGCCAAGCGGAGCGGCAGCGGCTGGAAGTAGGCTTGATCGGGTGTCATGCCGTCAAGGCTCGAATGTGGTCTCCGTCCGTTGTAAAAATCGAGGTAGCGGCCGAGTGAGGCACGGGCATCGGTGACGCCGTCGTAGGCTTGCAGGTATACTTCCTCGTATTTGACGCTGCGCCACAGTCGCTCAATGAACACGTTGTCCCGCCAGGCGCCTTTGCCGTCCATGCTGATTGCAATGCCGTTGCGGGCGAGCGTGCCGGTGAAGACTGTGCCGGTGAAGACTGCGCCGGCGAACTGCGAGCCCTGGTCGGTGTTGAAGATATCCGGCTTGTCGTAACGCGCCAGTGCAGCCTCCAGCGCCTCAACGCAGAATGCCGCCTCCATCGTGATCGAGACCCGCCACGCCAATACACCGCGGCTGCACCAGTCGAGCACCACGGCTAGTTAGACGAAGCCGCACGCCATTGGTGATGTCCATCGCCCACGCCTGGTTCGGCCGCGTGATCGCCACCCCGCGCAGCAGATACGGGTAGATCTTATGGCCCGGCGCCGGCTTCGTGGTGCGCGGACGACGATAGAGCGCCTCTATCCCCATCCGCCGCATCAGCGTCTTCACATGACGGCGGCCGATCTTGCTCGTCCTCGCCTTGCAAAGGTATTAGCAATTGCGTGCCGGCACAAACACGCGCCGGCGTGCGGCGCGGTTTTGCTGCAGATGTTTACGGCAGAATCTGGCACGAATGCGATGTGCCGGAGTCTCGCCGTTTGCGCCGCTGTTCGGGTATAGCGGACATGAGGCAGACATCACCTCAGAACCCTTGATGAACCAACTGCAACATCAGCGGCCACAATTTCATGTTTCGCGTTAGAACTTTTCCCCTCTGACAGGGTGTCGCACGCGGAGAACGGCGCGAGCGCTCGATGCCCCAAAGGCCAAAATGAATGCGCCAGACAGAATAAGTGAAGTCGGCGGCGGAAAACTCCGATTACCCGGCGCGGCGGCCTCCGAAATAACGCGAATATTGTTGGTATCGATCCACGCTTGCTCGCCGATTTCGCGCGAGCGTACCGCAAGGGCTTCATAATCATTGCGCTTTGCTTCCGCGTCACGCTGGAGCTCACGAAGCACGACCTCGGCATCGCCTGCTTTCAGAACTTCATCCTTGGAGGCCTGCAGACTGTTCGCCAACGAAGCTTCGTCAGCTACCGCGCGATCGTAATCGTCCTTGCTTGATCGCGCGATACGAACGATTTCCTCGTTCAACAGTTCGCGAGCCTTGGCAAGATCGGACCTTGCTTGGATCAAAGCGGGATGCTGTGGCCCCAGCGAAGCCGCTAGAACGGCCTCGCGCCGCGCGGCATCCGCATATTGATCGCGCAAGCGGGAAACAATCGGAGACATGATCGACTCCGGGAGCTCGCCCGCGTCGAATCCGGTTGCCAGCATTTTCTTTGTCTGGTCAAAGCGAACCTTGGCGGCGGCCGTGCGCGTGTGCGCTAAAACGAGCTGATTGTCGAACTCGGCGGTTTGCGTTTCTATCACCGATTGACCCGCCGCAACGACTATTTGATGTTTTTGCTTGAAATGCTGAACTTTCTCCTCGGCAGCACGAGCGCTTTCACCAAGCGAATCGAGTTGAGCGGATAGCGAATCTGAAGCGCGGCGCGCCGTTATTGCCTGAGAAGCTGCCTCCTCTTCGAGATAGGCCTGGGTGATGGCGTTGGCCAAGTGCGCGGACTTGTTTGCGTCGTCTGTCGAGACTGAGAGCTCCACAATAAAGGACTGTGGTAACCGCTCGACCTTCACATGGCGCCGAAGATTATCAACCGTCACGACAGAAACGTTGCCATTTTCCCTTGACGTCGTTTGCGACGCGACGGGCGTCGTCATAAGGCCGACAACAGTGCTCAGCAGGGTCGGCTGCTCGCCGTTAAACTCAATATCAGCCGTCAGGCTTTGCTGATCGACAACGTGAGCTAACACTGTCCTCGAGACCAATATCCGCGATTGACTTTCTACCTGCGAATTAGCTGTATCGTTAAGCTGGTTGGAGTCGATCACCGATTTGTCAACGACCCTGAGATCGGTCGGCTCAATAAAAATTTGCGTCTCGGCAGTGTAACGCTTCGGCACAATGGGGATGACAACCGCCACGCCAAGAGCAAACAGACCGGCGGTGGCCGTGATCCGCCACAACCGGAGGCGAACGACGGCCAGCACCGAATGCACGTCGAGCGGCACGTTTCGTGGCGCCGGTGCGTCGGCATCGGCACGACTGGTTTTGGGGTCACCAAAATCGAACATAAGTTGAGCTCATGTGGCCATCGATCGGCGCGAGCAGGCGTGGATCATTTGCAATCAGAGGAACAGCTCGCCGGCAGCCGATACCAATAAACCGCTTCGGCCGCGGCGTCGCGTAGCCAGCGCCGCTGAAATTGGTTTGTCGCTATAAAGGTTAACGGCACCGCCTCGCGCGCTCATGCACGTCAACCATCTTTTTCTATGAGTCCGGCCCTTTGATTGCGCCGCGCTACAATACGGTGCAGCGCAAAAGCGTGGGAAAACGTAGCGGCACTCACGCACGTCAATCAGTTGATTTTCGCGCCAAAATGCCTCGCTTTGCGCTCAATTAGAAACCCGGCGGCCATGACATCTTCCGACGTCATCAGACAGATCAACGGCGTGGTGAACCGCGAGCGAATTGCCAGCTATTTGCGTGGCATCTCCATAGGTTCGGGCGTACGCATAGGTGGCTTAGCCACACAGCTTCTCGTTCTCGTCATCTTAAGCCGCATCATGCCGAAAGGCAGCTTTGGCGATATGATGACCGCGTTCGGGTTTTATCGGCTCGCTGCGACCGCACTCGGCGTCGGCCCCTCTCTGGTTCTCTTCTTTCACATTTCGCGCCATCCGGAAGACCGAGTGCTCGAAGTTAAGCTGCACCGGTATTCCGCTTTGCTCGGTGCGGCGGCCTCTCTCGCATTGGCCATTGCGAGCTTTGCTACGGCTGGAACCATTGCGGATATTTTCGACAAGCCAGGGCTGGAATACTGGTTCCGCGCGCTAGCCCCACTCGCCGTCTTCGGTACGCTGCTCATTATTGCAACCGGGGCGCTTGAAGGCCGGTCGCGCGTGTCGGATTCCATCCTGTTTGGCGATGTCGTCCCGAGTGCTTTGCGTTTAGTTGGCCTCGCCGTGATCGCTCTTTTCGACTTGCCCGTCGATTCGATCGCCTATGTTCTGACGCTGTCGGTGGCCGCACCGTGGCTCTGGGCGGCCCGTCGGCTGTGGCAACCGTCAATCTCTGGCGTGCTGCGCTGGAGCGCGTGGGACTACAGGTATTGCGGAAAATTCGGAATTTCTACGCTCTTTGCCTATCAACTGAATGCCACCGATGTTCTCGTCGCAAGCGCGCTCTTCTCCTCTGAAGCTGTCGCTGACTACGTGATAGCGGCACGCATCGCGGCGATGTTTTCGTTTCTTCAAATAGTCGTACTGAAATGGTTCAGCCCCCGCGCCGGCAGTCTTTTGCCGATTGGCGATCTCGGCGCGTTGCGGCGCGAGGTCGAACTTTGTAGTGCGCTGACCATCAGTTGCTGCTGCCTGACCATCGCGGGGATCCTCTGCGTCACCCCGCTCCTCCTGCCGTTGTTCGGAGACTACGCCCGATCGTTAAGTCTTGTGGTCTGGCTTGCCCTTCCCACATTCGTGCAGTCCTTTTACTCAACTTCTGACCGTCTCCTCGTCATCAGCGGCAACGCCAATGTTGCACTCATCCTTACGGCCTCATCGTTCCTGACGCTGATATTAGTTCCAATTGCTACGGCAGATAGGTTTGGTCTTACCTCAATTCCTCTTGCAATGCTGCTGGCCATGATCGTGTTTCAGCCAATCGTTGCTGTGCGGGTAAAGGCAATGTTTGACATCCGCACAATCGGTCCAGTCGAAGCCGCGGCAATAATTTTGGGTTGCGTCGCGCTCGTGGTCTACGCGCTCAAATACACGCCGCTTACAGATGCAATAGGCTGCTTCGCTATGAGCGCGGTTGCTATGTATTACATCGCAACTGCGGCAAAGCAGCGCCTCGGGTGAAATCGACTATATAAATCAAAGCATCAATTCTAACATGACCCGCCAAACCCGGAGGTTCATGTCTCGCGCAATGCATCGAGATAAACGCCCAGCGTACTCTCGGCGATGGTACTCCAATCGTACTTTCGCAAAAAGCGCTCACGTTCAGTTGCGCCCATGCGCTTAACTGTCGACTCCGCAAACACCGCACGCAGTCTTTCCGAGAGCGCATCGATATCCCCTACCGGCACACGCTGCAATGACGCCGTATCGATATCGCGGTGACCCGGAATGTCGCTGACGATTGCCGGAATGCCATAGCTCAATGCTTCGAGCAGGGCGATCGGATTTCCCTCGTGGTTCGAGGGCAACGCGAAAACAGCCGCATGGGCATAGAGCTGCGCAAGCGCAGCGGGACTCTGATATCCAATCATGATCACGCCCGCGACGTTACTCGCGGCCTCGGCGACGGTCCGCGCGTACTGAGACGAATAGTAGGTGTCTCCGACCAGCACGAGCTTCCAATCGGAAGATCTCGCGCGCGCAAAGGCGGAGATCAAATCGGGCAGACGTTTTATCGGATCGATCCGAGCGACCGACAACACATAGCGATTGGGCTTGAGGCCAAGTTCGTTAAGCAATGATTGCGTCGGCGATTTTGCAGGACCATCTACCCCATTTGGGATGACCTTGACCTCAGCCCCGTAAGATCGTTGCATTCGATCGGCGATGAATTGCGATACGGTGATGTATCCATTGGCGTAAGTCATGCCGGCCCACTCGCCAAGCCGCAGAAGCGTACGTCCTGCAAAATTCCATTTCGGATTGTCGTAATTATCGCTGTGATGAGTGACGACAACCCGCAACCCCATGGCACGCGCCAAAGGGGCAAATAATGCCGGTCCAATGGCGTGGATATGAAGAATATCCGGTCGGCTCCACGCCGCCCGAACCACGCCAAACAACGTGTGGACGACCGCCTCCACCCCGGTAATGCGCGGCGCCCAAAGCGGGACGACACGCACATTACGCCAGTTGCGGCCCAGCCCAGCGGCGACATAGGGACTACGCATAATAGCCTCGACGTCGCAGCCACGATTGACGAGCGCGCACGACAAATGTTGAACGTGGCGTTCGACGCCGCCCGACACGTTCGGAAAGCCGCGCAGCCCCAGCATCGTTACGCGAAGCGGCCTGTCCAGCTTCCAGTCCGAGTTCTGAAGAAAATTCATCATGCTCACGACTCTGCGCCGCAAAGCGACTCGTAGAGTGCCATCACGCGGTTGCAATAGATCGTCGAACTGAACTCTTGCTCCACCCAGTGCCGCCCGACGGCTCCCATCTCAGCGAGCTGAGAGTCCGGTGTTTCCGCGAAATGTCCAAGCGTCGCTGCAAGTGCTTCGGCGTCTCCCGTGGGAAACAAAGCACCGGTCCGTCCTTCGAGGACGAGTTCCGGAATGCCACCGGTGTGGGCGCCGATAACGGGTCGCCCGGCGGCATAGCCCTCAAGCACAGTAAGCGGTGCGTTCTCGTAACATTCGCTCGGCACGACAACGGCACGGGCCGATTCGACTAACGCAGCAAGGGCGACCCCGTGTTGTCGTCCAGCAAAGTGCACATCGATGTTGAGTGAAGCTGCGAGCCTTTTCAACTCGGATTCCTCAGGCCCGGAGCCGACAAGCGTCAGCGGCTGCCTGGCCTTTGCTGCGGCGCGCAGCAGGGTGCCGACGCCCTTCTCCTTCGACAGTCGACCGAAGTAGACGAACCTGCGGCCGATTGGGGCATTCGGCTGAAATCGGCCGATATCGACAAAGTTGGGAATGTACACAACCTGATCGCGCGACCAGCCCCACTGCAAGAACTTTTCCAAAATGAACCGGCTCGGCGCCACGAATCGCGTGACGTTCGATTTATAAAGCTGGAGCAATCGGTGAATGTAGCTTTCAACCATCACCATGCTGCTTAATATGAGGGACCCTTTGACGCAGCGGTTTAATGCGACGTGATGGAAACTTCCGCCACGACATCGCTCGCAGGGCTGCGAGCCAATCATCAGAGTTCGGGCCGGGCAGGTCAGCTTCAGATCATGGATCGTCAAAACGACTGGAATTCCGCGTGCCTTGAGCGACGAAAGTATGGATGGGGAAAGGTGGTGATAGATGTTGTGAACGTGTGCGATGCGCGGATTCACTCGCTCAAGCAGACGTCCGATCTTCCGCCGTGCCTGCAACGAGTAAATCGTGCGCGGCGCGCGGACGAGCTTCTCCGCAAAGCTGTAGGAATGGCCGTACTCGATCTCGTCGGGAAAGTATTGGGACCATGGACTCGGCAGGTTCTCGGGGTGCTTCATGGCGAACGGCACGACCTGCCAGCCGAGGTCCTCGAACATTCGATTCTGCTCAAGGAACAATACATCCGCCCCGCCTCGCGGGTAGAAGTAGTTGTTGATCGAGAGCAGACACGCTTGACCCGTCGGCATTCGCGTCACCGTCTTTCAAGCGTGAGTCGCTGGAAGCGCAGCCCGAAAATGGCCACGAGCGTCATAAACCAGACGTGGTCGCCGTTGGCGAACAGCGATGATTCCAGGCTGTCCCAACAGGCATTGAACAGCCAAATCTGTACGAATAAGCTTGTCATTGGGTCTTGGGCTTTTGACGGAAGATATGCGTAATCGGCTGCCGTCTGCACCAGAAACCAAAGCGCCGATAGAACCGCGCCGACCACGCCGGTCGTCACCGCCAGATTGAGAAAGCCGTTGTGAGCGCTGTTCGCTCGTGAGACCCAGTCGCCAAGAGGGGCTCCCGAGACAAGGCCGCTCGTTTCCCAAAACGCTTGAAAGCCGTATCCCAAAATCGGCCGCTGCATGATGTGATGCAACGTGAAGCGCCATATCTGATCGCGGTTGGTAAACGTCGCATCGGGCATTACCGCCGTCAGAAAATTGTGAACTACTTCGAAACAAACTGACCCGATCGTCAAAAAATTTATGATCAGCGGCAGCGCAATCACCGCACAGAATTTAACGCCTCCGCTGTTAATTCGGTCCAAAAGGACAGACGTCAGTAGAACCACAGGCAGCAATATGATTGGAGATTTCGCGTGTGTATAAAACAAAAACACCCCGGCCAATACGATCGCAAGCGCGCCGAGAACAACATTCACAGTGCGGGCGACAAAAATACCGATGAAAATCAGAATTACCATGCCGGCGCCGGCGGCGTTCTTGTGCGCAAACGGACCTCGCCACGCGCCAACCAGATCGGAGCCAAGAACGTCGTTGCTCTGATGGATAGCAAGATCAGGAACGATAATGACGGAGGCGAAGGCGATGACGAGAATTATCAGGGACGCACCCGCCAGCAGGCGTCCGAAATGCTGGCGATCAGTCGGCAGCGCCAGGAACGCAACGGCATTGAAAATCGTAAGCACTGCTAGCAATAGCCGGCGCGCAGCGAGTTCCGGATAGTCCGAATACAGAGCGGACAGCGTAAACCAAGCGAGTGTCAGTACTAGTAAAGGCGTAATTGCCTTGACGACCACGCTCACGTTGTTCAGTGCGACAAACACCGCAAGCGAAGCGCTGAGAAGCAACACCGATATCTGATTGAGCGTGTCTCCGTTCATTGATGGTCCGAGCAGCTGAGGATTGGACAAGTCTCGGAATGGCCTGAGCGTCAACCAGATCAACAGGAAGGTTGCAAAAAACAGCAGGTTGCGCAGGCCGCGAGTTGGCGCGGCGACTTGCGACGCAACGGAAAAGGCCTGCGCGTCGGTCGTCATGCCGGATAATCCTCCCCGGCGATGATGATCAAAGAAAAAACTTCAGCCAACCGGCCGCCGGCCAGGGGTCCACGGGACTTCATGTCACAACACCTTTTGCCGTCGATTCTACGATGGCCCGCGCCGCGGAGTCGCGAGGGAGGTGCCGCTATGCTGCTTTAGCTTCGCTTAACCTTAATTGGTAAGCCTCGCTTTTTCAGCGTTGCGAAAACGAGATTGCGAGCCTGTTGGCGCAACGCAGTGCTGGTGTTGTTCCGATCGAAGCGGACGTCGCGGAATTTTCCGGAAAGTGCCGGGGGCGCGGGCTGCGCGTTACCGGGCCAGTACCAGTAGGGAATAGCCACCCAAAATCCGCACCGCGACGTCCGCGTTAAGCTTGAACATCAATCGGCGCGGCAGTTTAAGCAGCTTGCTGCGAAGCGACAGATTGCTCCCTTCGAAACCCACCGCGGTGTAGAAGCTTTCGATCACCTCGTAGCCGCAGTACTTTAGCGTCGCCAGAGCCGTATCCTTAAAGAAATAATGCAGGTGACCGACCGATTCACGCTGCTCGAGGATTGGGCTCACCCGAAAGAGCGCCTGTAGCGAGAGATCCAGCGGAATGTGAAACACCTTGAACCGCGCCTTGTCCCTCACCCTTTTGAGGAAACCCAAATAATCGTCGACGTGTTCGAACACGTCGATGACAAGCAGCACGTCAAAATACGCCGCATTGTCCTCGAGCAAATCCTTCAGGTGATAATGGATGCGCGCGCTTTCACGTTCGCGGCATAGCGCAAACGCCTGGGGCGAGATCTCAAAACCTGAATAGTCCGCGTCGGGAAGGGCCTTTTGCAGTTGCACCAGTATTTCACCGGCGCCGCAGCCGACCTCGGCAATGGTGCCCGGTACAACCGCGTTCTTCCGCAGGATTGCTTCGATCTGGCGCGCCTTCCATGGCGAATTCTCGGCATGCCAGCTCGGATTTTTCGTCAGGTAGGCGCCGTCGCTGTAGATTCCGGGCATGCTACGCCCCTTCGAAAATTCGGCCAGCGATGTGAGGCTGCTGGCGCAATCGCTCAGCGCATCAGAATTGTGCGCAGCGTCTGAATTGAATGAACACCTAACTTGCGCAGTCGGGCAATCGCCACTGAACTCCGATTTACGTTAGGGTTACCTCGACGAAGTAGGGCGAGAACAAGATTGGTTATTTGTCTCGATGCGCTGCGGAGGCCAACAGGCTGTGTGCTTGTCCGTCACGTAAATGGCCAAAAGCAGAGTACGACAAGCGGGTGCAGGTTCATCCGTTGATCAAGACAGGCGTCGACGTGAGCGCCCATCTAATCCGTCGAGTGAGACCAGAGGCACGCCCACGACGCTCGGCGTCAACGATGGCGCTTGTTGGAGGGCCCTGCTCTTGATCCACTCGGTCGGCGGAATGCGGCGACGCAGGAAACCGGGCCACATGGCAAGGGCACAGACATTCCAGGCGGCGACAGAATACAGTCCCATCCTGATCGAGCCGCATCGCAACGACATGAATGCGAACGGCGCAATCAAAGTTGCCAATTCGCAGAGCGCGGCGGAAAGACGTCCCAATCCCAAGAATGGAATCGAGAGCAAACAAAGCCACCACAGTTGAACGGCGATCCCCACCGCGAATGACCGGCTGCCCTGGACGACAAAACGGAAATGCGGCCGCCCGATCGTCCCTCGCAGAACCTCACCGGACGCCAGCGCCATGCCTGATGTCAATCTTCGCAACAGCAGACGATAAGCGCTTCCGGCGTGACCGTCGTGCTCAATGCCGGCTCGGTCAATCCGAACGAGCGTCCAGCCCTGGGCATTCAAGCGCGCCCCCAGTTCCAACTCCTCGGCGCCGTGAAGATTGCGGTCGGCGAGATAACCGACCGTCTCGATCGCCGCGCGCCGATAGAGGCCGCCACAATCAAGCCTTTTGACGACGCCCGGTTTTTGACTGGGATCGCCGCTCTCGCGGCGTTTGACGAATTCCAGGTTTTCCTTTTCGCACTCGATAATTAAGCCACCAACTCCGGCCAGCCTTGGATTTTCCTCGAGGCACCGGATTGCCGCCGCGACAAATCCTTCGCACAGGCGCATGTCGCCATCCATGAGGCAGATGAACTCGCCTCTGCTGTACTGGTATCCAAGCTGAGCGCCGGCGCCACAACTGCGATCGTCTGCTCGTTCCAGGCGCACGATTGCGACCGGATATTCGCGCGCAATCGCGACTGTCCGATCCGTCGAGAGGCAGTCTGCGAGGATGATCTCGCCCTCGAAGCCCGCCAACGCCACGATGGCGCTTTCGATCGCCGCGGCGATGTTGCGCTCCTCGTTGAGCGCTTTGATGACGATGCTGATCCGTGGCCGACGAGCATCCGGTATCCGGCTGGTTTTGCCGAGGTCGGGCTCTGGGTCGGGATGCGGTGTGCGCAGCATCACCGCCGCGCCCCTTGGCTCTGGGCCCAGCTTTCTGGCCGGGACGTCGGCATCAGCACCCCGTTCGCGGCAGCCGTCAGACCGAGCGCGTCGATGACACCAAGTTCGGGCAACGGGTTCGCCTCGTCGCCGAATAGACCGAAGCCGCCCGGCCCGCGATAGGCCCATACGGCCCAGGAAAACCGCTGCCCTTCCGCGGCGGTCCGCACGTCGCGAAACCAGTTTGCCCGCTCGGCGGCGCGTTCGCCACCGTCCTGCTGCGCGGTCTTGCGGGCACCGAATTCGCCCAGGAGTATGCGCTGCGCCGGAATATGGTGGTCACGTGCCCAACGCCCAATTTCGTCAAACAGGCGGAATACGTTTTCGCGACCGAAGTCGGATCGGCGATAGCTTTGCAGCCTGATCTTGGCGTCCAGCTTCGCCTCCCATTTCTGCACGCGCGACAAATTTGTTCCGTCAACCAGCGACGCCGACGCACGGATGCTGTCTTCAATCGGCCGCGCCGAAGCCGGATACGGCACATCGGCCAAGTAGCGAGCCGCGTTCCATGGCGCACCCTGATAAGTGAATTGATAAGGATCGTAGTAGTGGAAGGTAAGGACCGCCGCGGGATCGTTCTCGAAGCGGGACGTTTGCAGTCCCATCAGCCCCTGCGCCTGCCCCTCTAGGCCGCCGTCCAGCACGACCAGCAAATCCGGGGCTGCCCGACGAATGACCGTGTACGCGGCGTCGAGCATTGGCTGCCACGCCGTTGCCGACAGCGCCGGTTCGTTCATGATTTCCAGTGCAACACGGCGCGAATGGATATTGTCAAGCAGCCGCGCAGTCCGCGCCAACAGCGTCAGATAGGTCTGGAATTTCGGAGTTTCCGAACCAGCCGTTAGGGCCCGGATTCCATAATCCTCGTTCTGGTCCCCTGGGTGGAAGTCCACAATCACCGAGAGACCGGCCGACAGGATTTGATTGACGCACGCCTGGAGAAAGCGATCGAGATCGTCGCGCGGTGCACCCTGCGCCTGCAAGAACGGCCCCGGGTCAACGGCGAACCGCACAAAGTCAAATCCGGTTCGCCGAAGCGACAGCAACTCGCTGTCGTGCAGGATGTCGGCGCGCGCCGTGAAGGCGGTGAGGTCGTAGCTGTGCGGCGCCGACGGCAACAGCGGCGCCCAACCCATCACGTGTGAAATTCCAATGCCGCGCCGGAACGGTATGCGGTCGTTAGCGTCTTGCGCCTGCACTGCCGACGACACTGTCAACAGCACGGCCATTGCGACAACGAGGAACCGCGTATATTTCATTACGATGGGCCGCGAAAAATATTTCATGATGTCGGCTACATATGTGCGACGGGGTCGCTCCAGTTGGAGTACACGGCGCGATACACTCCGTCGAGCTTGCAGCGGAGCGAATAGCGCGTGTCCTCTCCGCTGAGTGGCTCCCTGGGAAGCGCGAACAGATGCTCGAGATGTTTCGGAAAAAGTGTGCCGCGGCGCGTGGTGACAGCGGTTCGAAAGCCGGCTTCGCGGGCAAGCCCGGCCTCGCGTTCGCCGCACGCATTTTTGTCTCCGAAAGGATAGGCAAAATGAACGACCGGTGATCCAGTGGTTGACTCAAGAAACCTGCGGCTTTCGGTCATCTCGCGCAATACGGTCGCAGCGGACTCACGCGCGAGATTTTCGTGGCCCGTACTGTGAGCGCCGATTGTAACAAGCGGGTGAGCAGCAAGTTTTCGTAAGTCGCCTGCGTTAAGGCCTTCGCGGGCGACCAGCGCCTTGGAATCGATTCCATTCTCAAGGATGAGTTCCCGAATATATGGCAGAACGTCGTAGCTCCCGCGAACCAAGGATTCGATTTTAAGAATCGCCCGTTTTTTGGCGGCGAAGTCCGGGCAGCGAAACCTCCAACCGAAATGCGACGACCTCACTTCTTCGCGCTCGGCAAACAGGGCCGCAAGACCAAGCCACCAGGCATCAAGGTCGCCCGTAATCATTGCCGTGGTGACGTACAACGTGAACGGCGCCTGAAAGCGCTCCATTACCGGCAGCGCATGCGTCAATGTGTCGGCATAACCGTCGTCGAACGTGAACGCCGCGAATGGCGCGCCCGACGGGACCTTAAGGCGTTCGACCGCGTCATCGACAGTGACGAGCGCGACACCCTGACGCCGCAACCACTCCAATATTTGCGCGAGCTTTGACACAGAGCAGTAGGTGTGAAGGCGCTCTTCATCGCTCACACTATGGAGCATGAAGATGACCCCTCGGCCGCTATAGCGGACGGCGGCCGCTCGGTTGAGGCCGGTGCCGCAAGCGACCACGGGAAAAGCCCTTTTAAGAAACGATCTGATCATAAAATCGTAGATCCTTATCAGCGTTCAACGCGGCGTCATGACGAGCCCGAAGAAAAGGACGCGGTAAGAGGCGCGGAAATGCGCCAATCCCGGAGCTGACAGCGCTTGCTCAATTCGTCGGCTCGGCACCTCGGTCGCCATGCGACTTTTCTAAACCCGCGACCAGCCACCGGGCGATCCTTTATGCCGTAACCTTAACGGCCCGCTGCTGTCAGACGGCTGCAATTGAAGACTTTTTGCGTTCGAGGAGAGCGGTTGGAAGGCGAGAGCGCGAACATCAGCCGGCAACAACAGAAAGGCGCTGATAATCAACATTACTCCAGCGGTTGTGCCGTGAATCCCCAAGGCCGACGCCTTTGTTCCACCGTGACTTAAAACGATCATCGCATCCGTAAGCGGAATGATAGTCGCCGCCAGCATGAACAGCCGAGCAAGTGAAGCGATCCATCAATCATCAAGATCGCGGAGCACCAGGCTTTCCGTCGCGAAAGAATATTCTTCTCGCGCAGCACGGAGACAAAAAAGAGACAAACGATTTTCGTCCGACGCCGAACTCCTTGAATTTATGGCGGTCCCGGGAAGACTCGAACTTCCGACCTTCGGTTTAGGAAACCGCTGCTCTATCCGGCTGAGCTACGGGACCGGTCGCGGACGCCAAGGTTTGAGGCGAGTCCGACTGCGCGCTAGCCTATATCATAGCCGGTCAGGCAACGGTCCAGGCGCCGCAGTGCCGCCGTATTGTGGCCGTTGGCTTGAGCCGGGGGAGCGGCTGACGGGGCAGATCGTGGCTCGGGGCTTCGCTTTGGATGCGGCACTGGCCGCCACGGTCGCGGCGATGTGCGGCTGTGGCTGCGCTTTCGCGCAGGACAACGCCTTCGCACAGCACAACGCCTTCGCACCGGACAACGCGCTCGCACGGAATGACAGCGCCGCAACGGCGCCGGCCTGCGGCGGCGAGCCGATCGCCGATGCCACCGTCAGCCGTGTGCGCGACGGCCGCACCTTCACGTTGGCCGACGGCCGCGAGGTGCGGCTTGCCGCCGTCGAGGTGCCGCCGCTGCCGATGCCTGGAGCGAGCGGAGATACCGTGCCGGGGGCCAAGGCGGCGGAAGCGGTCCTTGATGCGCTCGCCGGCGGCGACCGCGTCGTGCTGCGCCGCGCCGAAGCCGGTCCCGACCGCTACGGGCGTATCGTTGCCTATGCCTATACCGAGCGCGACGGCGACGAGATTTTCGTGCAGGGCGAGCTCATCACTGCCGGCTATGCCCGGGTCGGCGATCGGGTGGCCGGCCGCGCCTGCGCTACCGAGCTCCTGGCCCGCGAAAGCGCCGCCCGCCGAGCCAAGCTTGGCCTGTGGGCCGATCCGTATTATGACCCCATCGAGGCCGAGACCCCCGCAGCCGTGCTGGCGCACCAGGGTCAATTTGTTCTGGTGGAAGGCACGGTCGTCTCCGTGCGCGAAAGCGGGCCGACGCTCTATGTCAATTTCGGCCAGCGGTGGTCGGAGGATTTCTCGGTCACCGTCCGGAAACGAAACGAGCGCAGTTTCGCGGAGGCTGGGCTTAATCTGAGAGGCCTCGAGGGGCGGCGCGTGATCGTCCGCGGCTTCGTCGAAGCGCGTGGCACGCGCAAAATGCCTTCGATCGAAGCTGCGCGTCCGGAGCAGATCGAGACAGCGGACCGCGATTGATGGCTGCGATGGCTTTGGGTGACGCAGTGGAACAACGACGGTTGCCAATCGCACATAACCGGCTGGGCTTCGCCGCCGTGCTCGTGCTTGCGGCGGCTCTGCTGGCTGCGTGCACCGCGTCGCCGTCGCAGACCGTGCCACTGGCCGCGCTGCCGGCGCAGACCAAGCCGGCCGATAGCGCAATGTCTCCTGCCGTCCTGCACGAGCATCAGCGGATTCTGGCGACCTATGGCGGCGTCTACACCGACCCCAAGCTGCAGAGCCTGATCGAGCAGACGGTCGACCGCCTGGTGGCGGCATCGGAGAAACCCGATCTGCACTACAAGGTCACGATCCTCAATTCCCAGTCGATCAATGCTTTCGCGCTGCCGACAGGACAGCTCTATGTGACGCGCGGCCTGATCGCGCTCGCCGACGACGATTCCGAACTGGCCTCGGTGATCGCCCACGAGATGGGACACGTCATCGCACGGCACGCCGAATTGCGCGAAAAGGAGGAGCAGCAAGTCGACCTGGTGAACCGCGTCGTTACCGACGTCGTCAGCGACCCGGAAGCCGGCGCCATGGCGCTGGCCAAATCGAAGCTCGAACTCGCCCAATTCTCGCAGAAGCAGGAATTCGAGGCCGACTCGATCGGCATCGGCATCGCCGCGCGGGCCGGTTTCGATCCTTACGGCGCGGCGCGCTTCCTCACCGCGATGGAGCGCAACTCCGCACTCAAGCCGGACGATGGCGGCGCAATCAATCCGGCGGCGCCTGACTTTCTGTCCTCGCATCCGTCGACACCGGCGCGGGTCACGCGGGCGATCGCCATAGCACGGCAATACAAGGCGCCGGCCAGCATCACTCCGCAGGAGCGCGAGCAGGCGCGCGACGCCTATTTCGGCGATATCGACGGTATCGTCTATGGCGAGGATCCGAGCGAAGGCTTCGTTCGCGGCCGGCGTTTTCTGCATCCAAAGCTCGGCTTCACCTTCACCGCGCCCGAAGGTTTCACGCTGGACAATACCGCGCAGGCGGTGCTGGGCGTCAAACATGGCGGCGGCGCGGCGTTGCGCCTCGACGTCGTGCACGTGCCGGCCGAGCAGACGCTGGCGCAATATCTGACCTCCGGCTGGATCGAGAACATCGATCCGGCGACCGTCGAGGATATCGCCATAAACGGATTTCCCGGCGCCACTGCGGTGGCCAAAGGCGATCAGTGGGACTTCCGCATTTATGTCCTGCGCTTCGGCAGCGACGTCTACCGCTTTATCTTCGCGGCCAAGCATCGCACGCCCGATACCGATCGCTCGTTCCGCGAATCTGTCGGCACGTTTCGCCGGATGAGCCTGGCCGAGATCCAACAAGCCAAACCGCTGCACCTGAAAATCGTCAAAGTCGCGTCCGGCGATACGGTCGAGAAGCTGGCGAGCCACATGGTGACCGACCATGCGGCCGATCGGTTCCGGGTGCTCAACGGTCTGGAGACAGACGATCGCTTAAAACCGGGCAGCGAAGTCAAGATCGTCGTCGATTAGCGCCAAGCCAGGGGGCAGCGGGCGGCAGCAGGGCAACCGCGGCAGCCACGCCGGAAACCAAACCTTCAGGCGTCGTCCAGCGGGCCTTTTTCAGCTATTTCCTCTGCGATTTACCTCGGCTATCATCGCCGTAAGAGCCGAAAAGGCCGTCGCGTGGGGGGAGAGGGTATGCATTTTTTCAAAACGGCCATGCCGGCCCTGGTGGCGCTGGCAGTCATGCTGGCTGTAACGGCCATATTGTGGGTGGTCAGGATCGAATCGGTCGGACCGCAGCATCTCGTCTTCTTTTATCTCCTGCCGACCGCATTTGTAGCGGTGCTCTACGGCAGCCGGCCCGCGATGTTGGCTGCACTCGCAGCGACGGCTTGTGCCGCTTATTTTCTTTATGACCCGCTCTACAGTTTTTCCGTCACCGGACCGGTCGAAGCCGGCGAATTGCTGTGTTTCGTCGGCTTGGCCTCGATCGGCGCCAAGTGCACGGCCGATCTTTTGCGGCCGGCCATGCGCCTGACTCAGCAAAATCGCGTTGCAGAAGATTAGTTCGGGATTTCGCCCGGCGTCTTAGAATTCCGAAGCGAGCTGGTCGAGCCCCATGACGTGCGCGAGATCGCGCACTTGCTGCTTTTGATCGTCATCGAAGCTCATGATCAAGGGAACGGCCGCGGATTTGAGGTTTTCCACGCTCTCCGGATCGATGTCGCCGGTCTGCACCATGCCGGCGCCGCGGCTGCGCATCCGTTGCGCGCGCGTATAGGCGATGTTGCGTAACGCCGCCTCCACGGCCGGCCACATTTGCTCCTGATCCGGCGTCAGATGCAGCCTTTGCTTGATGCTGGCAATCTGCGCGTCGTCGAGCATGTAACCCGGCCGGTTCATCGGGCGGCGCTGCACCGCGACAGCCGGTATTTTGACCGGCCGCTGCACCCGAGCCGGCATTACCGGCGGCGGCGCCGGGCGGCGCATGGCATTGGACTCGCTCGCCGATGTTGGCGCGGCGACTTCGGCGGAAGCGAGTTGCACTTCCGGCTGCGGCGCTAAAACCTGCGAAATCTGCGGTTCCTCTTGCGGGCGAGGCTGGGGAGCCATCGGTGCAGGATCGAGAAGCGCGAGCTGAGCGTCGCTCAAAGAATTCGCCGGCGCCGCCGTCGCGGCTGCGGAATCGGGGAGCACACCGGAATCAGGTAAAGCATCGTCCGTCGCAGCGGCTGGCGTTGCCGCAGAAGCGGCCGGCGTAGCGGCAGAAGCTGTATCCCACGCTACCGGAAACCGCAGCGCCACGGTATCGGCCGCCGAGGCATCGCCTTCGGCGCGCAAGGCCACCGGATGCCAGCTGCCGATCAAATATCCAATGAAGGCCGCGGTCAGAACCGGAATTGTTCGGCTGCGCGTGAACGCTTTAGTGCGCCGCATTTTTACGCCCCCAGTGACACGCGTTATGGCTACTATCTCCTTTCAAATGAAGCTTAATTTATGACTAACCGGCGGTGATTTACCGGCACGGCAACCAAATTTGTCGGTCCTACAGCTGTTTGTTTCAGCATGCCCTTATCGCAAAACCGGGTTCCACCCTCGGATCAAGTCCGAGGGCAGGCATTTTGCGGGACGTGCTCTAAACGGCCGCGATCAAAGCAAAGGGCCCGGCATTGCTGCCGGGCCCTTCTAATTCTGCGAATGCCGATGCGGTTACGCCGCTTCTTCCTCTACGACGGTCTCTTCATCCGCCTCCGGCTTCGGTCCGCGCCGCGGTCCTTTGGCGAGTGCGGCTTCGATTTCTTTGATCGCTTCGGTTTCGGTGATCCGCTGAACGGCGGAGACCTCACGCGAGAGGCGATCGAGCGCGGCTTCGTAGAGCTGCCGCTCTGAGTAGGATTGCTCCGGCTGCGTCTCCGACCGGTAGAGATCGCGAACGACCTCAGCGATGGCGACAATGTCGCCGGAATTGATCTTGGCCTCGTATTCCTGGGCGCGGCGCGACCACATGGTGCGCTTGACCCGCGCGCGACCCTTCAAGGTTTCGAGCGCCCGCTTGACCATCGGCGTCTCGGCAAGCTTGCGCATGCCAACGGAGGCTACTTTCGCGGTCGGCACCCGAAGCGTCATCTTGTCCTTGACGAAATTGATGACGAACAGTTCAAGCCGCGCGCCGGCGACCTCCTGCTCCTCAATTGCCACGATCTGACCAACACCGTGGGCCGGGTAGACGATGAATTCTTGAGTTTTGAAGCCTTGTCGTTGAGTAGTCTTCTTCGCATTCATTCCCAAAGCTGCTCCTTCCGCTTCCGGCTTCCGCCGAGGCGCGGGCTTCGCCACGCCAGCCCGGGCGTGGCCCGCGGCTCGCGTAGACTGTGATGGCCTCCGGCTCGCGCGGGAGGAGGTTTTGGTAGCTTTCCGGCTCATGCCGGCCGCACTCTTCTTTGGACGACGACGAGTTTTCTCTGCCACTGCTCTCGCGTGGAAAATCACGCCTCTTTTTGACGGTTCCTCGAAAATACCCGAAAAAATATGCTCCCGGTGGGGGGGAGCAGCGTCTCGGGCCTGTTTTATGTAAGAAGCACTATATCACATTTCCAGCCAAAATCAATGCGTTAAGGCCCTGCGAAACTGCCGCATCAGCCAGCGCCGGCAGAAAATCGTTAATAACGGTTAATCCTTAGACCCTTTCGCCTAATCGCCGGCACCCGGATTCGGGGAGAATTGCTCCTCGAATTTATGTGGAACTCCCTCCCATTTCTTGGCATCGGCCGGCGGGGTCTTCTTGGCCGTGATATTGGGCCATTGCTTTGCGTATTCGGCATTGATCCCAAGCCATTTTTCAACGCCCGGCTCGGTATCCGGTTTGATCGCTTCAACCGGGCATTCCGGCTCGCATACGCCGCAATCGATGCACTCGTCGGGGTGAATCACCAGCATGTTCTCGCCCTCGTAAAAGCAATCCACGGGGCAGACTTCGACGCAGTCCATGTATTTGCATTTGATGCAATTGTCGTTGACGATATAGGTCATCTGCACACTCTGAACCGCTTTTTTGGAACTTCGGTCCTAACCCATCGGGTCAGGGGCACGCAAGGCTGACCGCTCGGACCTTGCCTGATCGAGATCCTCATATAGTCCCGCTGCACTGCCGGCGGGACCCCGGTGCTCGGTCAGGCCCTTCACTTTCAGGACGCGGACGCGGCGGTCCAGGGCAACGGTAATCACATCGCCGGCCCGCAGCATGCGCCCTGGCGCATCGATGCGCACACCGTTGATACGGACAAAGCCAGCCTCGGCCAACGCCGCTGCCGCGACCCGTGTGCGGACCAGGCGGGCATGCCATAGCCAGCGGTCGACACGCTGCCGCTCGCGCTCATCCGTCACTCAGCGCCGCTCCTTGGCATCCGCCTCGAGTTGCGCCTTCAAGGCCGCAAGCTTGGCAAAGGGCGAATTGGGATCGGGCGCCTTTTCGCGCCGCTCGAAGCGTTTGACCGGCGGCCGCTCCCGTTCGCGCGAAGGCGGGTCCGCGCGGTGCTCGCCCTGCCTGCGGCGATGGCGCGGAGGACGCCCTTCGCGAGCCGCAATACCGGCCTGCGCCGGCTCGGCGCCCGGCGTCGCATCGGGCACGGGTTCGGCGGCAGAACCGGACGGCGGCGCTGGTTCTTGGGGACGCACGGCGGCGGGCAAGTGTCTGCGGGCCTGGGGACGGCGTTCCCGATCTCTTGGCCGCGGACGCCGGCCACCTTCGGCGCGGCCCGGCCGCCAGACCTCGATCATGACCGGCTCAGATGGCTGCACGAGGCCCGCCGCGTCGGCGGCAACTCCGGCGGCGTTGGAGGCAGCTTCGGCCGTGTCGGAGCTAGCTTCGGCAGCGTCGACGGGACTGGCAACCGGGACCTCGACGGCCTGGGACGCAGCCGGTTCACCCGCAGCCTGCTGCACGATCGATTCATTGTCTTTGACCGCGGCAGCGGCGTCTTCCGCATGGTCGATTGCTTCCGGCGCCTCGGCGGGGATCGCAGGGGCCGCCCGATCGGCGGGCTGCGGCTCGGCTGCGGCGGTGCCAGCCGAGGCCTCGGCCTGCGGTGCGGTCTCGGATTGCGATGCAGCCTCGACCTGCAAAGCAGCCTCGGTCTGCAACACAGTCTCAGCCGGGTTTGGCGGCTCCTCGGCGGGCGCCGCAGCCTCCGCAGGTTTCGGCCGCTGCTCCATACGGTAGCCAAGCGATCGCAGGATCGACGCGAAATCCTCCCCCGACGCCCCGGTCAGCGAGGTCATGCCATTGACGACCGTGAACCCGCCACCGGCAACGGCCCCAGGCGGCTTCGGGGCGGCACCCTCGCGCCACGCGAGTGCGGGACGGATCAAATCCGCCAGGCGCTCCAGAATATCGACGCGCACTGCGCGCTCTCCGCACACGCGATAGCCGGCCACGCGATAGAGCGCGGCATCGATCTCGCGATTGACCGGCATCGAGGTACGGCCGGAGCCGGCCAACGGCGAAAGTTCGTCGACGCCCTTGGTTTGCGGCCCATCGTGCCGCAGCGCCCAAAGCTGCGCGGCGAGCGCGCGCGGCGTCGGCTTGAGCAGCGCCGGCAGATAAATGTGGTAGGCGCCAAACCTTACGCCGTATTTGCGCAACGTAGCGCGCGCCGGCTGATCCAGTCCTTTCACTTCCTCCGCCACCCGCGTCCGGTCGAGTACGCCGAGCGCCTCGACCAGTTGAAAGGCGACGCCGCGGGCGATGCCGCTGATGTCCTCCGCTCCGCCCAATTGCATGAGCGGGCCGAGCAATTTTTCAACATGCGATTTGAGCCAGGCGTTGAGCCGCGTTTCCACGGAGTCCCGCGATACGCCGGTCAGATGCTCGTCCGCGATCAGCCGCACGCGCGGGCGCAGGACGTCTTCCCCGGCCTGGAGTTTGCCGACCGCCGCGCCGGTCCAGCGCAGCGTCCCGTCGGAGCCGAGCACGAATTGCGCGTCCGGCGCCTCGACGAGCCGCACGGCACGTGCGGCAATCTCCCCGGCGAGCGCCTTTTGCGCGGCGTTCTGCAGCGCCTTGGCCTCCGAACCGCCCGACGATGCGTCGGGCAGGAACACAAAGCCGTCGAGCCGGCCGATCACGTGGCCTTCGACCGCAACCTCCCCGCTCTTATTGAACTCGGGTTCGAAGGTCGCGTTTTCGCGTAACCGCCGCATCAGCACGCTGGTGCGGCGATCGACAAAGCGCTCCGTCAGCCGCTCATGCAAGGCGTCCGAAAGCCGATCTTCGACGCCCCGCGTGACGTTTTGCCAATGCTCCGGATCGGCGAGCCAATCCGGCCGGTTGGCGGCGAAAGTCCAGGTGCGGATATGAGCGATGCGGGTGGACAGCGTGTCGATGTCGCCGTCGGTACGATCCGCAAGCGCCACTTGACGCGCGAACCAGTCGTCTTTGATGTTGCCGTCGCGTTGCAGAAAGCCGTAGACCGTGACCACGAGTTCGGCGTGATTGGCCGGTGCGATCTTGCGATAATCGGGAAGCTGGCAAACGTCCCACAGCCGTTCGACGTCAGCGGCGGTTCGCGTCAGCGCGCGCACATTGTCGTCGCGCGCGGCATGGTCGAGCACCAGAATGTCCTCGGCGACCGGAGCGCGACCGAGCGCGGTTTCGGTGGGGGCCGCGGCGAGCGCCGCCTGCAGCGCGCCAACGGAAGAAAAATCGAGGTCGCTGTTGCGCCACTGCACCATTTTGACCGGCTCGAAGGTGTGCGATTCGAGCGCCTGGACCAACTCCGGCTCGAACGGCGGGCAACGGCCGCTGGTGCCGAATGTGCCGTCGCGCATTGCCCGCCCGGCGCGGCCGGCAATCTGCGCGAATTCGGACGGGCTCAGCTTGCGAAACTGGTAGCCGTCGAATTTGCGGTCGGAGGCAAAGGCGATGTGGTCGACATCGAGATTGAGACCCATGCCGATGGCATCGGTTGCCACCAGATAGTCGACCTGCCCGGATTGGTAGAGCTCGACTTGAGCATTACGCGTGCGAGGCGACAGCGCCCCAAGTACCACCGCGGCGCCGCCACGCTGACGCCGGATCAATTCCGCGATGGCATAAACCTCTTCGGCCGAGAACGCGACGATGGCGGAACGGCGCGGCAGGCGCGTCAGCTTCTTCTCGCCGGAGAACGTGAGCTGCGACAGTCGCGGGCGGCTGACAATGCTGGCGCCGGGCAATAGCCGCTCGACAATCGGCTTCATGGTCGCGGCGCCGAGCACCAGCGTTTCTTCGCGCCCCCGCCGTTTCAGCATCCGATCGGTGAAGACGTGCCCGCGCTCGAAATCGGCAGCGAGCTGGATTTCGTCGACGGCGAGAAACGCAACATCGAGGTCGCGCGGCATCGCCTCAACGGTGGCGACCCAGAAGCGCGGATTGGATGGCTTGATTTTCTCTTCGCCGGTAATCAGCGCCACCGCGTCGGCGCCGACCCTCTCGACCGCGCGGTTGTAGACTTCGCGCGCCAATAGCCGCAACGGCAGGCCGATCATGCCGGACGAGTGCGCCAGCATCCGCTCGATGGCGAGATGGGTCTTGCCCGTGTTGGTCGGACCCAGCACGGCCGTGACTCCGGCACCACGGGCACGCAATTCACGATCTGGGGGAGGCGAAAACGAAATCGGCATCAAGAACCCGGCATTGACGCAGCGTGAACACTTTCAAGTACGGCCATCTGTACCACAACGTGACGCTGGAAAGCCTGTGTTTAAGATGTGGAACGAGACTGGAACGAATCGCGGCCGAATCGGCGACTCCGAGCGTGTTCGAATTCGTTCACTGCGATATATGGTTTGCCGATCGGTTGTGAATACCAGATCGGGTGGAACCCGCGCTTTTGGGCGGCCGCACCGGTTCCGAATCCATTAACGGCTGTGCCAACAACGATTCTACGCTGAGTCAAGAGGAGTCACCCTGTGGATAACGGGGACGCCGGAGCGCGGCACAGGCTCGGCAACGCCGCACGGGTAACGGTCACTCGGTCTTTGCCGCCGTGCGCGGCAGCGGCACCGAGACGAATTGGGTCGCCTGCAAAACTCCGGTTCCGATCGGCGTCGGCATCGAGAACCGGAACGGCACCAGCACCCGCGTCCCGGCTATCGGCGCCAGCCAGACTTCGGCGTTGCGGAGCGTGACCAGATACTTGACCGCCGGCCGGTCCGGCACATAGCCGGCAACCGGCGTGAAATAGACGGCGCAGACGGCGGCCGGTCCGGCGTAACCGCGCTCCGCTTTGACTGTCTCCATGCGCTTATATTCGCTGCGCAGATCGTAGCGCACGCGGCCATCGAACACCGGAACCTTGCGCTCGCAGGCTTGCGGGGTCACCGGATCGCCGCTGCCGGCCACGCGATTGAGCATCGACGTCATCGGATCGAACACGCCACGGCGATCGGCGTCGGTGACCGGGATGCGATCCGCAGCCGGAGGCAGCGGCGGTTCGGCGTCGTAGTCGGTCACCTTGCCGGCCGACAGCGCCATGCGCACGTCGTCGACCTTACCATCCCAGGTGATGGTTTCGCCGTAACTGGTCGGCTGCATCTGCCCGGCGGCGAGATTGCCATGCGCCGCGCTGGTGCCATGGGCGCCGGTGAAGAACTTGATGAGGCCCGTGGTCGTACCGCTCGCCGCCGCGGTGTACTGGTTGTTGGCGATTTCGACCGTCCAACTGCCGTGGCCGATCGGTATTCCGGCGATGCTGGCCGTATATTGCGCCTCCAGCCGGCCTTGGGCGACAGCGCAGTGGCCGGCATCGGCGGCTAAAACCCCGATAATGACCGCGGAAATGAAAAACGCCGCGAAAGCGGCGCGGCCGAGTTTGCGGACGATCAGCTGCAGGACAATGAAGGACGGCACTCGCTGGCCTCGCTTCCCGGCGCGGAACCACTGTTTTCGTGGAGAATGCGTCGTTTCTGTGGTTTTCGCCCGCATCCTGAGGCCATGGAGAAAGAGTTTTCGGGATGCCGCGCTTGACGCTCAAAACCGCTCCCCGTATAGGTCCGCGCCATCTCCCGACATCGTCTCTGGCGGCCGCGGGATCGGCATTTCGGGATACGAAGGATACTGCATCATGGCGTGGCGTTGCGAACTGACAGGCAAGAATCGCCAGATCGGCCACCGGGTCAGCCATTCCAACCGCAAGACCAAGCGGCAATTCAAGCCCAACCTCTTGAACGTGACTTTGTTGTCGGACGCGCTTGGCCGTTCGATCCGGCTGCGCATATCCGCCAATGCGCTCAAGACCGTCGATCACCGCGGCGGTCTCGATGCCTTCCTGCTCAAAGCCAAGGACGCGGAGCTTTCGCCGCGCGTGCTTGAGTTCAAGCGGCAGATCACAAAGAAGCGGACGGCGGCGGCCGCTTAGTGGAGCGGATTTGACATTCGCTGCCCACCCAGCCGCGAACTCGTGAAGCGAATGTCAAATCTAAAAGCTCCACTAGGACTGACATTTGCTAGTGGTCCTTTGATTCTAACATTCGCATAATGGCCAGCCGCATAGGGGTGCGAATGTTAGAATCGGACCACTAGGCCGGTTCGCCTAAAACTCCTCGAGAATCCGTCCGTGGCCGGCAATGCGGTCGTCGATGCCGCAGCGGCGCAGCGCATCCCAATAAGTCACGGCATTGATCGCTAGGACGGGCTTGCCGAACCAACGCTCCGCCTCGGCGGCAATTGCGACCGTCGGCAGCGCAGTGCCGACCTGGAGCAGCGCATCGACATCGGGACCGTCGAGGTTCTGGAGGGCGCTTCGAATATCGGCGGCCGGGACCTGCGCGATGGCGCGCGGCGATGCGCATTTTAAGCCGGTCAAGCGAACGATCTCGAACCCGGCCTCGTTTAAATAAAGCCGCACCATTTCGTCGCCGCGCGGCTGATGCGGCGTCAGCACCGCAATCCGCCTGGCGCCGAAAGCCTTGAGCGCGGCGACCGCCGCGGTCGAGCCCATCGATACGCCGACGCCGGCGCGCTTCATCAGCTCGCTTTGCAGCGTGTCGGCCGCGGCGACGCCGCCCCAAAATGTCTCGAGCGCAATGCCCATAATCAGGTGATCAAGACCCGCCGTCATGATCTGTTCGATCGCCATTAGAGTGCCCTCACGCATGGCCGCCATGTGCTCAAAGAAGGCCTGTTCGGTGTTGAGTGGCCGCTCCTTGATGGTCGAACGGGCGGTGTGATTGGTGACCCCGCGCGGCCGTAACGCCTCACATTCGGGCTGGACGGTCGTATTGGTCGACGGCACCACGATGCCGATGCGTTTGCGAAATCCGAGCGTGTCCGGCACAGTCAGGTCTCCAGTGAAATCCGCTGGACCATGTCCCGCAAAATGCCCGCCCTCGGACTTGATCCAAGGGTGGAAACGGTTTTTGCGAAAAGGACATGCAGAAACAAACAGCTAGAAGCGTATTCCGATTCCGTTAAATCGGCATACGCTTCTAGCGACATTACGCAAGAAGCACGGTGCGATCATGCCCCACCTGACCGCCGATGACGGCGTCAAGCTCTACTATGAGGAGACCGGCACCGGGTTGCCAATCGTTTTCGTGCATGAATTCGCCGGCGATTACCGCGCTTACGAAAGTCAGGTCCGCCATTTCAGCCGCAGTTATCGCTGCATCGCCTACAATGCGCGCGGCTATCCGCCGTCCGACGTTCCCGACGATGTCGAGCGCTATTCCCAGGATCGCGCACGCGACGATATCCGCGCCGTGCTCGACGCCTTGCGGATCGATAAAGCGCATATCGTCGGCCTATCGATGGGCGGCTTCGCCACGCTGCATTTCGGCTTCACCTACCCGGAGCGCGCCCGCTCGCTGGTCATCGCCGGATGCGGTTATGGAGCGGTCCCCGACAAGCGGGCACAATTCGTCGCGGAGACCGAGGCGGCAGCGGCCCGCTTTGAAAGCATGAGCATGGCGCAGGCGGCCGAAAGCTACGCGCAGGCGCCATCGCGCGTGCAATTGCAGAACAAGGATCCGCGCGGGTTTCGGGAATTCGTCGAACAATTGGCGCAGCACTCCGGCAAAGGTGCGGCGCTGACCATGCGCGGCGTGCAAAAGCGCCGCCCGTCGCTGTTCGATCTTGTCGACAAGATAAAGACGGTCAAGGCGCCGACTTTGATCATGACCGGCGACGAGGATTTTCCCTGCCTGGAACCGGCGCTGCTCTTGAAGAGCACAATCATGACGTCGGCGCTGGTCGTGCTGCCGAACAGCGGCCACGCGATCAACCTCGAGGAGCCGGAACTGTTCAACCGCTGCGTCGACGACTTCTTGCGCAGCGTCGACACCGGCGCCTGGCGGCCGCGCGATCCCAGAGCGATGGCCGCCTCGATCCTGAACGTGGGCAACCGCGCTTGACGCGAAACGCTATCGCGTCGGGATCGTCTTCAGGATCGGCAGCCAGGTGTCCTGTTGCTTGTCGACGAAGGCCAGCGTCTGATCCGGCGTCATCGGATGGGTGTAGCTGCCGGTGGCGACCAGTTTCTTTTTTACGTCCGGCTCCTGAACCACCTTGGCGAGGTCGGCGCTGACCTTGCTGATGATCGGTGCCGGGGTGCCGAGCGGCGCCGCCAGGATGAGCCAGCCTGCCGCGGAAAACCCGGGAATGGTCTCGGCGACCGTCGGCAAATCGGGAAACTCAGGCAGCCGTTCCGGCGAGGCAACGGCGATCAGCTTGACCTGTCCGGCGTTGACCGCACCGATGATGCCGGAATACCCCTCGATGATCATGGTCACGCGGCCGGCGGCGACGTCGCTCAGCGCCGCGGATGGACCGCCGTTATAAGGAACTTCGATGAGCTTGATGCCGGCTTTCTGCTGCAGCAGCAAGCCCGTCAGATGCGTCATCCGCCCGATCCCCGATACCGCAATCGACAGCGTGCCAGGCGACTTCTTGGCGCGATCGATCAGCTGCGGCAACGTGGTGATTCCGCTCTTCGGGTCGACGGCGACGAACATCGGCTGTTGAGCGATGAACCCGATCGGCAGGAAATCGCGCGGTAGCTTCACCGGCAGGTTAGGCGCCACGCTCGGCAGCGCCAGGAAGGTCGACAACGCCGGCGAATACAGCGTGTAGCCGTCGGAGGGGGCTTCGCTCGCTGCGCGCGCGGCGATGCTGCCATTGGCGCCGGGATGATTCACCACCACCGCCTGCTGTCCCCAGATATTATCCAATGCGGCGGCGACGATGCGCATCGCCACATCCGGACTTGAGCCGGTACCCGCGTCGGAAATGACCGTTACCGTCTTGTCGGGGTAGCTCGCAGCCTGGGCCGGCGCCATCGATGCACCGGTCAGCGCCGCCAAAGCCGTCACGACCAAGGCCATAACGACCGAGGCCATAACGACCCGGCCCATCCTGCCTGCAGCAACCCAATTTTGGCGTACCCTCATCGTGCCCTCCCGAATTGTTTTCTGATATCGCGCGGCGCGCCGCATGGCGGTGAACCTAGCCGAAACGACGCCGCTATTTCATGCGTTAAGACGCCGCTGCGGTCGACCCGGCCGTGCCGGCTGCTCGCTCGCGTGCTCCTCGAACAGCTCGGCCAGCTTTTCGGTCATGACGCCGCCGAGTTCCTCGGCATCGACGATGGTTACGGCGCGCCGGTAGTAGCGGGTCACGTCATGGCCGATGCCGATGGCGATCAGTTCGACCGGCGATCGCGTCTCGATGTCTTCGATCACCCAGCGCAAGTGCCGTTCGAGGTAATTGCCTGGATTCACCGACAACGTGGAATCGTCGACCGGCGCGCCATCGGAAATCATCATTAAAATCTTCCGCGTCTCGGTCCGGGCCAATAGCCGCTTATGCGCCCAGTCGAGCGCCTCGCCGTCGATATTTTCCTTGAGCAGGCCCTCGCGCATCATCAAGCCGAGATTTTTCCGGGCGCGGCGCCAGGGCGCGTCGGCGGCCTTGTAGATGATATGGCGCAAATCGTTGAGCCGTCCCGGATTAGGCGGCTTGCCGGCCGCGAGCCAGGATTCGCGCGACTGGCCGCCCTTCCAGGCCCGGGTGGTGAAGCCAAGGATCTCGACCTTGACGCCGCAACGCTCCAGCGTGCGCGCCAGAATGTCGGCACAGGTCGCCGCCACGGTGATCGGGCGACCGCGCATCGAGCCGGAATTGTCCAACAGCAGGGTCACGACCGTATCGCGGAAGTCCGTGTCCTTCTCGCGCTTGAACGACAAGGGATGCATCGGGTCGACAATGACGCGCGGCAGCCGCGCCGCATCGAGCAGCCCTTCTTCGAGGTCAAATTCCCAGGAGCGATTTTGTTGCGCCAACAACAGCCGCTGCAGCCGGTTCGCAAGCCGCGCGACGACGCCCTGCAGATGCGAAAGCTGCTTGTCGAGATAGCCGCGCAGCCGATCGAGTTCCTCGGGCTCGCAAAGCTCCTCGGCGCCGACGGTCTCGTCATATTTGGCGATGAACGGCCGATAGTCCGGCCCGCGCGGCTCGTTGCGCCCGGGCCGCGGCCGCCACGGCTCGGCGGCGGTTTCGGATTCGCCCATTTCGGCATCGTCCGCCATTTCAGCGGACGGGGCCTCGACCGCCTCCGAGGAGCTATCCGGCAAATCATCGGCCGAAGCCTCGGCTTCGGCGGCCATCTTGTCGCTTTCGGCACTGTCGGTGGCCTCGCCGTCCTGGCCGCTCTCATCCTTCTGATTCTGTTCGTCGCCTTCCTCGCCGTCCTCCTCATCGGAGTCGCTCGAGCGATCCTCGCCCATGTCCAGGCAGTCGAGCAGATCGTGCACGATATCGCCGAAGCGGCGCTGATCGTCGAGCACACGTTGGAGCCGATCAAGATCACGACCGGCGCGTTCCTCGATCAGCGGACGCCACAGATCGACAAGCTTGCGCGCCGGCGCCGGCGGCGGCTCGCCGGTGAGGCGCTCGCGCACCAGCATGGCGAGCGCGTCCTCGATCGGCGCATCAGCACGGTCGGTGACTTCATCGAACTTGCCGCGGTGAAAGCGATCGTCGAGCATGGCGGCGAGGTTCTTGGCGACCCCGCCCATGCGCCGGGCACCGATCGCCTCGACACGGGCCTGCTCGACGGCTTCGAACACCGCGCGAGCCTGCTGGCCGCCGGGCGCGAGCTTGCGATGCACGGCGGGATCGTGACAGGCAAGGCGCAGCGCGATCGAATCGGCATGGCCGCGCACGATCGCCGCTTCCCGCTCGTTGAGCCGGCGCGCCGGCTCCGGCAGCCGCGCTTTGCCGCCAACGAGCCCCGGACGCTCGGAAGCAAAGCTTACTTCGAGGTCGCCCTTGCCGGCGATGGCGCGCAGGCAGACGCCGACCGCGCGCTTGAACGGTTCGGTCGGCGCTTCTTTCGCGGTCGCCTTCGGCTTGATGTTGGAGGACATCGCGTCAGCCGCCATTCCGGGACGTCGCGAAACGGCGAACCCGGAATCCATATTCACAATGCTCGTGATTTAATCTCATCATCGGCAACTATGGGTCCTCGCTTTCGCGGGGAGGACGTTACGAGAGCGCGACATTGACCGCGCTCTCCGGCAATTCCTGGCCGAAGCAGCGCTGATAAAACTCGGCCACCAGCGGACGCTCGAGTTCGTCGCATTTGTTGACGAAAGTGAGCCGGAAGGCGAAGCCGATTTCGCCGAAGATTTCCGAATTCTCCGCCCAGGTGATCACCGTGCGCGGCGACATCACCGTGGAGATATCGCCGTTCATGAAGGCATTGCGGGTGAGATCAGCGACGCGCACCATCTTGGAGACGATGTCGCGGCCCTCCGCCGTGCGGTAATGCTTCGCCTTGGCAAGCACGATGTCGACTTCGTTGTCGTGCGGCAGATAATTCAGCGTGGTCACGATCGACCAGCGGTCCATCTGACCCTGGTTGATCTGCTGCGTGCCGTGATAGAGGCCCGAGGTATCGCCAAGCCCGACCGTATTGGCGGTCGCGAACAGGCGGAAGGCCGGATGCGGCTTGATCACCTTGTTCTGGTCGAGCAACGTCAGACGCCCGGACGATTCCAGCACGCGCTGGATGACGAACATGACGTCGGGCCGGCCGGCGTCGTATTCGTCGAAGCAGATCGCGATATTGTGCTGCAACGCCCACGGCAGGATGCCGTCGCGGAATTCGGTGACCTGCATGCCCTCGCGAATGACGATCGCATCCTTGCCGATGAGATCGACGCGGCTGATATGGCTGTCGAGATTGACGCGCACGCACGGCCAATTGAGCCGTGCTGCCACCTGCTCGATATGAGTCGATTTGCCGGTGCCGTGATAACCGGTGACGATGACACGACGGTTACGGGCAAAGCCGGCCAGAATGGCAAGCGTAGTCGGCTTGTCGAAGCGATAATCCGGATCGACATCCGGGACATGCTCGGCCGGCTCGGAATAGGCCGGGACTTCCAAATCGCTATCGAGCCCGAAAACCTGTCGGATCGACACCTTCATATCCGGCAAGCCGGATACACTCTCATTCGCGAGACTCATTGCTCCTCCGTGCCCGGCAGTTCCGAGGCGCGACTTAATCATTCAGCGGCGGTCGGATGGCAGGCTAGATGTAGCAGAAAGGCCCAAGCCGATAAAAGCCCGGCGAAAGGCTGGGGAAACTACCCACAGAATCAGCAAAAACCGGCTGATTTCAAGTAGTTATAGGCCTGGATAATCTCCCGCAACTGTGCTTCCGAGCCGCGATCGCCACCATTTGCGTCGGGGTGGTGCCGCTTCACCAGCAGCTTGAATCTGGTCTTGATATCGGCGCGCTTGGCATCGGCTTCAAGACCAAGCACATCCAGCGCGCGGCGTTGCGCGTTGAAGACCTTGCGGCCTTCCGGCACGGCACGCCCGTTACCGGCCTGGCGGGCGCCCGTTTCTCCGAACAGCGAGAATGGATCGTCAGCCGGTCCTTCGAAGTCGCGAGATTTGGCCCGCGCCCGCTTGCCGGTGCGGGTGCCGCCGACCGATCCTATCTTCCACGTCGGACGATGACCGGTCAGCGCGTCCTTTTGATATTGCGCAACCGCATCGTCGCTCATGCCGGCGAAGAAGTTGTAGGAATTGTTGTATTCGCGCACATGCTCGAGGCAGAACTGCCAGTATTCGGCTGCGCGCAGCCGGCCTTTTGGCGCACGATGCGTTGCCGGCGCTTTGCAGCTCGGCCATTCGCAAGCCGGAAGTTCCGCGCGTGCGCGACGGTCCTGATCGGGCTTGACCCTGATTCGATCGAACAGCGGCGAATTCGTACTCATCGTCACGATTATGCGGTGGTGTCGTTGAAAGCTTCAAGACTTGACAGAATCAAAACCGAACATCGCGGCGATTGACGTTAACGCTCCCTTCTGGCTAAGGCAGCGCCCATAGGAGCGTCCATGGGAATGCAGGATATCATCACGACGAAATTGCTGGCGGCCTTCGCGCCCGAAAGCCTGCATGTCGAGGATGAATCGCATCTCCATGAGGGTCACGCCGGACACCGCCCCGGCGGCGAAACCCATTACCGGCTTTATATTGTGTCGACAGCCTTCCGTGGGAAGAGCCGGCTTGAGCGCCACCGCATGATCAATACGGCGCTGGCCAACGAGCTTAAAGGCCGGGTGCACGCACTTGCCATCCACGCCCAGGCCCCCGGCGAGAGCTGACTTAATCGTCGCGTTGCGACGCCGCCTCGGCCATTTGCGGCGGCGGCAAAGTCTCCGCCTGGCGCAGGAGAGCCGCCAAATCGAGCCGGTGCGTGAACATCGCCAGCTTGCCGTCGGCGGTACGCGGCCACTCTGCCTGCGGGCGATCCCAATACAGCTCGACGCCGTTGTCGTCGGGATCGCGCAAATATAGCGCCTCGCTGACGCCGTGATCGGAGCCGCCTTCGAGCGGGATTTTTGCCGCGACGAGGCGGCGCAGCGCGCCGGCAAGCTCGCCCCGCGTCGGATAGAGGATGGCGAGATGATAGAGGCCGGTGGCGCCGAGCGGCGGCGGCGATCCGCCCCGGCTCTCCCAGGTATTGAGGCCGATGTGATGGTGGTAGCCGCCGGCGGAGATGAACGCCGCCTGGTCGCCGATGCGCTGTATCACATCGAAACCGAGCACGCCGCAATAAAAGTTCAGGGCGCGGTCGAGATCGGCGACTTTCAGATGCACATGACCGATGCGAACGCCGGGATTGATCGGAGGATTGTCCATCTCAACTCGCCTTTGCGGTGACCTTGCGCGCCAGCGGCGCGACACGCAGCGCGGTGATGCGATTACGATTTTTGCGCAGCACCTGGAACCGGAAGCCATGAAACGTGAAGCTCTGGCCGGGATCCGGGATCGAGCGCGCCTCGTGGATGACGACGCCGGCGATGGTGGTCGCCTCGTCGCCCGGAATGTTCCAGTCCATAGCCCGGTTGAGATCGCGCACCGGCACCGCACCGTCGACATTGACCGAGCCATCCGGCAGCACCCGCACGCCGGGAACCGCAATATCGTGCTCGTCGCTGATATCGCCGACGATCTCCTCGACGATGTCTTCCAGCGTCACCAAGCCTTCCAGTTCGCCGTATTCGTCGACGACCAGCGCGAACGGCGTCTTGCTGTTACGAAACGCCTTGAGCTGCTCGTAGAGCGGCGTCGTATCGGGCACGAACCAAGGCGGTTTCGCCAGCCCGGGGATATCGATTTTTTCCGGATCGCCTTTTGCCGCGTGCAGCGCGCGCAGAAAGTCCTTGGCGTGCAAGACGCCGATGACGTTGTCGGGCGAGCCGCGCCACAGCGGCAGCCGGGTGACGCCTGTCGCCAGCACCGCCTCGACAATATCTCGCGGCGGCTCGTCGGCATCGAGCATGACCATCTTGGTCCGATGCACCATTACGTCGGAGACGGTGAGGTCACGCAGATCGAGTAAGCCGCCCATCATGTCGCGGTCGAGCTTCTCGACGACGCCGGCGCGATGCATGAGATCGACCGCCCCGCGCAGTTCCTCGCGCGGCGACAGGATCGATTGAATCTTGCCGAGCGGCATGCCGAGACCGCGCAACATGATCCTAACCAGCCACTCGACCCCTCGCAGCATCGGCCAGAACAAGCGCACCGTATTGCGGACCGGTTCCGCGACGACGAGCGCCCAGCGGTCGGGCGCGTTGAAGGCCACGGTCTTGGGCATCACTTCGGCGATGACGAAAATCAGCACGGTCATCACCAAGGTCGCGTAAATCTCGCCGGTCTTGCCGAAGAACGTCAGCAGCAGGCCGGTCATCAGGGTCGAGGCGGCGATATTGGTGAAATTGTTGGCGAACAGGATGGCGCCAAGCAGCCGCTCCCGCGTCGCCATCAGCCGGTTGACGATGCCGGCTTCGCGGTTGCCCTGTTTCTCCAGCCGCGCCATCGCGGCGCGCGACGATGCGGTCAGCGCTGTCTCGCTCGCCGAATAAAACGCCGAGATTAGCAGGCAGAGTCCAACTGCCAGGACCGTAAGCCAATCAATAAGCGTCATCGCTCGGCAAGCTTCTCGCTGAGAAAACTACGCACCTCGCGCGCGTCGACGCCGGTCTCGACGAAGGCCGAACCGATGCTGCGCATCAAAACAAATGTAAGCATGCCGCGCCTGACTTTCTTGTCCTGGGCGATCAATTCCATCAATTGGTCAACAGATGGTGGCTCGCCGGGAATCTCCTGTATTCGCGTCGGCAAGCCGACTTCCTTAAGGTGCCAGGCGGCGCGCGCGGCGTCGCCGGCCGAAAGGAGGCCTTGCCGCCGGGCCGAAAACTCAAGCGCCAGCGCCATGCCGATGGCGATGGCTTCGCCGTGGAGGAGCCGCTCGGAGAAGCCGCAGGCCGCTTCCAGCGCGTGGCCGAAAGTATGACCGAGGTTGAGCAGGGCGCGGTCGCCGGTCTCGCGCTCATCGCGTGCGACGATCGCTGACTTGGCGCGGCAGCACACCTCCACGGCATGCTCTCGCGCCGCGCCGCCTGCGAAAATGTCGCGCCAATTGGATTCAAGCCACGCAAAAAACGCGGCATCGCCAAGCAGGCCGTATTTGGCGACCTCGGCATAACCGGCGCGGAACTCGCGGTCCGGCAGCGAATCGAGCAGCGCGGTATCGGCCAGCACCAGGATCGGCTGATGAAAGGCGCCGATCAGATTCTTGCCGCGTGCCGAGTCGATTGCGGTCTTGCCACCGACCGAGGAGTCGACTTGCGCCAAAAGCGTGGTCGGGACTTGCACATAATCGAGTCCGCGCCGCACCACCGCCGCGGCGAACCCGGCGAGATCGCCGATGACGCCGCCGCCAAGCGCGACCACCAGATCGCCGCGCTCGATCCGCGACGCAATGATGGCGTCGCAGACCTGCTCGAGCACGGCGAAGCTTTTCGAGGGCTCGCCGGGAGGAACGACGACGCGGCTGGTGCCGACGCCGGCCTGGCCCAGCGCCGCTTCGGCCTCGGCCAATGCGTAACGCGCCACGGTGTCGTCAGTCACGATGAAAGTCTTGGCGCCTGGCCGCTGCGCGGCAATGCGCGCACCAAGCGAGGCGACGACGCCACGGCCGATGATGATGTCATAGCTGCGGCTGCCGAGCGCGACCTCGACCACGGCCGGATCGGTGCGGATGAGCGCCGTCATGCGTTGTCGCTTTCCGCCGGCGCTGCTCTTCCCTCCAGGAAATCGGCCAGCGCGCCCATAATTTCGGTGACGATCGCATCGTGCGGCACTTCGCGCGACTGCACGGCGATATCGGCCTGCGCGTAGACGGGTTCCCGTTCGGCCAGCAAGCGCTGCAACGTCTCGCCCGGATCGGGCGTCTGCAACATCGGCCGATCGTTTTTGCGCTTTGCTATCCGCCGCATCAGAACGTCGACATCGGCCAACAGCCAGATCGATATTCCCTTCGCCTTGATCGCGGCGTGGGTGTCGTCGTTCATGATGGCGCCGCCACCGGTGGCGAGAACCTGCGGTCCGCCTTCGAGCAGCCGCGCGATGACGCGCGCTTCGCCGGTACGGAAATCCAGCTCCCCATGGCGAGCGAAAATATCGGCGATACTCATGCCCGCGGCCTTCTCGATCTCGGTATCGGCATCGACAAAAGGCAGGCCCAGCCGCAGCCCGAGGCGACGGCCGATCGAGGACTTGCCGACCCCCATCATGCCGACGAGCACGATGGATCGGCGTCCCAGCCGCCGCACAATCGAACCCCCAGAGACGACGCCGTTTGTATTTTTTTGTTCTGCAATATCAGTCATTTACGTCGATCCAGACGGCCTGCCCAGGCCGGACTGCGGCCGGCGCGGCATTTGCCCAGCTAGCACGCCGGCGCGATATTACATCACTTGCCAGGCTGGACCGAACATGATCGTACTCGTTCGCGCTCCCGGTGTCCCAATTCCGAAGTTCGCAGGCCGCCGTGGCGCGTGGCGCGCGCCTGCCGCGAACGCGTAAGCGCCGGATGCGAGTGACGGAAAAACGGACCGCCTAAGACAATGCCGAGCCTGCTGCGGTTACTTGCTGTCATCGCCGTGATCTGTGG
>JBAQHW010000097.1:0-2452 GCA_049288525.1 Xanthobacteraceae bacterium | reverse complement strand
CCTTTGACCTTGTGCCCCGGCAAAAGCTGATCGCGCCGATAGACTTTCGCCTTGTGCCATTTGCCGCCGGAAAAGAACCGCGTGCGGCGCGCCGGCGCCAGCAGCTTCGCGCGCGTGGTCTTGCGCTTTTTTTCCTCAAACGTCGCGCCGCCGCCGACCGCCTCGACCGACACGGCCTCAATGACGAGGCCCTTCTTGCGGTCGATAAATCCGAATTGCGCCTTGTGCGCGCGCTCGAAGGCGGATTGCAATTTGGCGAGCGATGCCGGCGCGCGGTCGCTGCCGGCTTCGACGATCAGCGGCGTATCGGTGCCGGCGTAGCGGATGTGCGCGCGCACATGGGCGGCGATCTTGCCGGCAGGGACACCTTGGCCGGCGACTTCGTCCCGTGTCTCGCGCGCCAGGCGCCGCGCCACGCTTTTCAACGTCGCATGCGCCTTGACGCCGAACGTCTCCTCGATCGCCTGCTGGCGGACGCTGCGAATGTCGGCGAGCCCCATGCCGTAGGCGGACAACAGCGAGGACAGCGGATGGATCAGCACACTCTCCATGCCGAGCGCATCGGCGACCAGGCAGGCATGCTGGCCACCGGCGCCGCCGAAGCAGTTGAGCGCATAGCGGGTGACGTCGTAGCCGCGCTGAACGGAAATCTTTTTGATCGCGTTCGCCATGTTCTCCACCGCGATCTTGATGAAGCCGTCGGCCACCTGTTCGGCTGATCGCCCGTCGCCGATTGTTTGGGCCATAGCGGCAAACGCCGAACGCACGGTGTCGGCATCGAGCGGCAAATTCTGGCCGGCGCCAAAAATCTTCGGGAAGAAGTCGGGGATGAGCTTGCCGACCATGACATTGGCGTCGGTGACGGCAAGCGGGCCGCCGCGGCGGTAGCATTTCGGTCCTGGGTTGGCGCCGGCGGAGTCCGGGCCGACGCGAAAACGGGCACCGTCGAAATGCAGGATCGAGCCGCCGCCGGCGGCAACGGTATGGATCAGCATCATCGGCGCCCGCATGCGCACGCCGGCGACCTCGGTCTCGAACGCCCGCTCATAGGCGCCGGCGAAATGCGACACGTCGGTGGAGGTGCCGCCCATGTCGAAACCGATCAGTTCCTTGAAGCCGGCGGAGCGTCCGGTCTCGGCCATGCCGACGACGCCGCCCGCGGGGCCGGAGAGTATGGCGTCCTTGCCGCGGAACAGCTCCGCCGCTGTCAGTCCGCCGGACGACATCATGAACATGAGCTTCGTCCCTCTCCCCACGTGCGGGGAGAGGTTATTGCCGTGCAGATCGGCGGCGACCTGGTTCACGTAACGCTGCAGGATCGGCGACAGATAGCTATCGACCACGGTGGTGTCGCCACGGCCGACAAGCTTGATCAGCGGCGAGACCTCGTGGCTCGCCGATACCTGCGGAAAGCCGAATTCGCGCGCCAGCGCCACGACTTGTTTTTCGTGATCGCTATAGCGGTAGGCGTGCATCAGCACGACGGCGACCGCGCCGATGCCGTCGGCGCGCGCCCGCTCAAGCTCGGCGCGGACGGCGGTAAGATCGAGCGGCCGCTCCACTGTGCCATCCGCCCGCACCCGCTCGTCGACTTCGACGACGCGCTCATACAGCATGTCCGGCTTGATGATGTGCTTGGCGAAAATCTTCGGCCGCGCCTGGTAGCCGATGCGCAGCGCGTCGCGGAAGCCTTTGGTGATGAGAAGAAGCGTGCGCTCACCGTTGCGCTCCAAGAGCGCATTGGTGGCGACTGTGGTGCCCATCTTCACGGCGGCGATGCGGCCTTCCGGGATCGGCGCATCGGCAGCAAGCCCGAGGAGCTGACGAATGCCGGCAACGGCCGCGTCGCGATAGGCTTCGGGATTTTCCGAAAGGAGCTTCCGGGTCACGAGGCTGCCGTCCGGCCGTTTGCCGATCACGTCGGTGAACGTGCCGCCGCGATCGATCCAAAATTCCCAACTGGCCGGCATGTCGTCCCTTCCGCCCTCGCTCGGGAGCAGATTTTATGCCAAGCTTGGCACACTAGGTCCTGGCCAAAACGACTAGTCGAGGAAACAACGATGCACAAGATCGTCCTCTCCGATGCCGCCTGCGCCCGCATGACCGGCCGCACCGGCAAAGCCCATCCCTTCGACGAGATCGATCCGCGCAAAGCCGCGCTGGTTGTGATCGACATGCAGAATTACTTCTGCAAGCCCGGCCATCAGGGTGAGGTGCCGGCCTCACGCGAGATCGTGCCGAATATCAACCGGCTGGCGGCCGAACTGCGCCGCCGCGGCGGCCTCGTCGCCTGGGTCCGCAATGGCACGCATGACACCCGGGAAGGCTGGTCGAATTACCACGAATTTCTGCATACGCCGGATCGCTGCGAGCGCCGCTATGCGGCGATGGATGTCGACGGCGACGGCTACGCCTATTGGCACGCCAACGATATCCGGGCCGAGGACGCCCA
>JBAQHW010000096.1:0-1590 GCA_049288525.1 Xanthobacteraceae bacterium | reverse complement strand
GAGCGCAGACGATGGATTGCGCCCATCAGATTTTGGGCCGCGATCTTGGCGTTCCCTATCAGGCAATTACCTAGACGGCTTTAGTGTTTCTCGGAACGGGTTAGGCCACGATGCTCGGCGGCTTTATCGATCGCGCTCAACAATCCTGCATCGCGTAAAAGGTTTGCCTTGACCGAACGGCCGACATCAAGGCCGAGCGACAACATGGGCAAGAATGCCACCTCGCGCGAGCGCGCCGGCGATCTCCGGATCGGCTCGCAGCTTTTCGGCTGAACGCGGCTTCGGAATTTTTTCGCCGTCGGCACGGGCGCCTTCCACCCATAAGCTGACCGCCTCGACTACATTGCGTAACGCCGCGTCGACTGTTGGCCCGCCAGAGGTACAGCCCGGCAAATCAGAAACGACGACGCCGAAGGCGCCTGGCCTTCCGTCGACGATCGCCACATACCGCGCCATGAAATCCTTCGTCATTGTCACCCGACCTGACGCTATTCAGTTTCAATCAAAGAAACGCAGCAAAGGAATCCGGGCGGTATGGGGAGTTCACCCCGCCGCCGGCGCCAGCGCCGGCGACGCCACGGCAAAATGCGGGGGGGATTTGCGCACCGAAATCGCCAGGAACGCGGCGGCGATGCAGAGCAGGCCGGCAAAGAAGAACGCCGGCAGATAGGTCGAATATTCGGTGCGGATGATGCCGGCGCCGATCGCCGCGCTCGCCGCGCCGATCTGGTGGCCGGTGAAGATCCAGCCGAACACCATGCCGGCGCGCTCGCGGCCGAAGCGGTCGGCGGTGAGCTTCACGGTCGGCGGCACGGTGGCGATCCAGTCGAGGCCGTAGAACACCGCGAACATCGACAGGACGTAGTAGGTGAAATTGGTGAACGGCAGATAGAGCAGCGATAGACCGCGCAGCCCGTAATACCAGAACAACAGCCAGCGGCCGTCGAAGCGGTCGGACAGCCAGCCGGAGCCAATGGTGCCGACGAAGTCGAAGGCGCCCATCATCGCCAGCACGCCCGCTGCCGCGGTCGCCTCCAGCCCATAGTCGTGGCACAGCGCGATGAAGTGGGTCTGCACCAAACCGTTGGTGCTGCAGCCGCAAACGAAGAAGGTCGAGAACAGGACCCAGAACACCGGCACGCGCGCGCAATCGCGCAGCACGATCAAGGGCGACAACAACAGCGAGCCCAAGCCGATGCCGGACGGCGGCGGCGGCGAAATCGCGGTCTCGCCGTAGAGCGGCAGATCGAGGTCGCTCGGCCGGTCTTCCATCAGGAACAGCGTGACCAGCGCCGTGAGGCCGAGAATCACCGAGACAAAAACCAGTGCAATGCGCCAGCCGTAGCGCGTGGTCAGTTCCGCGATCACCGGCAAGAAGATCAATTGCCCGGTCGCCGAGCTCGCCGCCAGCATGCCCATCACTAGGCCGCGGCGGTGATTGAACCAGCGGGTCGCCACCGTTGCCGCCAGCACCATCGCCGTCAGCCCGGTGCCGACGCCGACCACGATGCCCCACAGAACGACAAGCTGCCATATCCGCGTCATGCCGAGCGACGCCAACAGGCCGGCCGCGATCAGCGCCAGCGCGCA
>JBAQHW010000095.1:0-10501 GCA_049288525.1 Xanthobacteraceae bacterium | reverse complement strand
GCTCTTAGGCGCGGGCGATCGAGTTGCGCGCTTAAGCGACGACATACAGATCGTCTCCCTTCTGCACGGTCTTGTATCTCTTTAATCTCAGCTTGCGGTCCGAGACGCATTCGCCGGTCTTCATATCGTATTCCATGCCGTGCCACGGGCAGACGAAGTGCATCTCGTCTTCGGAAAAATAGAGCCCCATCGAGGTCTTGTCCGGCCGCAGCCGTTCCTCGACCTTGGCGATGGTCAGCCCTTCGCAGGCCGGACCGCCCTGATGCAGGCAGAAATTGCTGTAGGCGTAGAACTGGCCGTCGTGCCGGAACACGCCGATCTCATTGTCGCCGACAAAAACGATGCGGCGGTCGCCGTTATTCATTTCCGAGAGTTTTGCGACGAATTTTTCGGCCATCTCGATTACGCCCTCGACCCTTTATTGCGTTTCGTTTTGCGTTTCGCTTGTCGGCTCGCCCTCAGCGGGGCGATTGGGCGGCCCGCCAAGGCCGCCGACTAGGAACCATGCTTTTAGCACAGACCTAATTCTCGCGCGACGGGCATAAGCCAAGGCCCAGCCATGCCCGGCGCGACGGTCCGGCTAAGCCATCTTGTTCTCGATCTCGCCGACCTTTTCGATCCAGATTTTCACTACATCGCCGGCCTTGAGGAAGGTGCCGCTTTCCGCCCCGGTCCCGGAGGGGGTGCCGGTGAGGATCAAATCGCCCGGATGGAGCGTCATGTTGACCGACAAATGCTCGATCTGCTCGGCCAGCGTGAACAGCATTTTGGCGGTATTGGAGTCTTGCTTCAGCTCACCGTTAACCCACAATTTCAACCCGAGATTTTGCGGGTCGGGGATATCGCCTGCCGGCACGATCCACGGCCCGATCGGGCATGACTGCTCGAAGCTCTTGTGCTTGAGCCAGTCCATCTTGAACGGCGAGGTTGGCGCCACGCCGTCGCGCCGGCCGCGGTCGCGAGCCGAGAGGTCGTTCGAGACCATATAGCCGGCGACATAACCGAGCGCCTTCTCCTTCGTCACGTCCTTGGCCGGCCGGCCGATCACCGCGGCAAGCTCGATTTCCCAATCCATGGCCTTGGCATAGTGGGAAATTCCGATGGTCGTGCCCGGATCGACGATAGTGCCGGGGGCTTTGAGGAAGTGAAACGGCTTCAGCCCCTGCTCATGCGGATCGGCCGGCGGCGGACTGCCCTCCTTCGCCGCCATGGCCGCGGCGTGGTCGGCATAATTGGCGCCGGCGCAATAGATCGCGACGCTGCCCTGGATCGGCGCCAGCAATTTGGTCTTTTTCAGCGGTTGGCGTTTGGCCCGGCTCTTCGCCGCCCCGGCCGCGGCCTTTTTCAGCGCGCCCTCAGCCGCTTTCCAGTCGGCCAGAATGCCCATGACGGTGGCATAGGCCGGCTTGCCGGTGAGCTTGGCGGCGTCGAACACCTCCTCGCCGATGACGAGGCCGGCGCGCGGGCCCTCCACCGATTTATAGGTCGCAAGCTTGTAGCCCGAGGTTTTTGCCGACGCCTGTTTTGCCGCAGCCATTCGCGTTCTCTCCCTGGTCAATCTTCAGGGCGGCGACCAAACCGCGATCCCGCGCGCTTGGCAAGCCTGCCAAGCGCGTGGAAGCGGCCACGTTCCCCCGATACGGTGCAGCGCATCACTGTTGTACCGCGGTGCGCCCGGGCGAGGAGACGACGGCCTTGAGTTAGCGCGGCCCTAGTGATTGATTCGGAGGTAAGGAAACGCAATCCCAAGTGGAGCAACCCATGATCAAGCCACGCCGCATCGGACACGCCACGTTCGAGACACCGGACCTGCCACGCCTCGTCGACTATTACACCGAGGTGATGGGGCTCGTCCTCGCCGAGCGCGAGACCGATCGCGCCTTCCTCACCACCAAGATCGGCCAGCTCGCCATCCAGATCGACAAAGGCGATACCGAACGCTGCACCACGCTGTCGTTCGAGGTGGCGCCGGATTCTGATTTCGGTGCGCTCGCCCGCGAACTGGAAAAGGACGGCATCAAGAGCGAGCTGCGCAACGATTCGGTGCCCGGCATCGGCCCGGTGCTGACGTTCAAAGACAACAAGGGCACCACCATCGCGCTGTTCAAGGAGTGGAGCTATCTCGGCAAGCATCTGCAGCACCACGGCGTCGGGCCGCTCAAGCTTGGCCATATCGCCTGGGTGGTCGAGGATCCGGGCAAGACCGCGGAATTCTATCAGAAGGTGCTCGGCTTCCGGGTGTCCGACTGGATCGGTGATTTCTTCGTGTTCATGCGCTGCAATTCCGACCATCACACCGTGAACTTCATCCGCGGCACCGCCAGCAAGATGCATCATATGGCGTTCGAGCTGAAAGACTTCATCCATCTGCAGAACTCGTGCGACCTGTTCGGGCAGAAGAAAATCCCGATCATCTGGGGGCCGCTGCGCCACGGCCCCGGCCACAACGTCGCCACCTATCACCGCAATCCGGACGATCAGGTGATCGAATTTTTCTGCGAGCTCGATCAGATGCTCGACGAGGAACTCAACTATTTCGAGCCGCGGCCGTGGCATGCCGACACGCCGCAGCGGCCGAAGACCTGGGTCGCTGGCTCGACCAACGTCTGGGGCCCACCGCCACTGCCGGAATTCCATCGCGCCCGCGACGCGGAGTCGCCGTTTCCGGCGAAGGGGGCGCATTAGTTTCCTCTCCCCGGCGGCATCGTGTAGGGCGGATTCTCAGGCAATCCGGTCGCGAATCTCCGCGCGGTGGCCGCTGACCGCCGCGGCGGCGTCATGATGCAGTACCAAGCCGAAGGGAAGATTGAGCAGCGCGACAAACGCGGCTACCCCGAAAGCCACCATGAAGTCGACGGTGCCGAGCGCACTCGCGCCGCGCAGCGCAAGCGACCAGTGCAGTACCGCCGCCGACAGCGCAATGCCGAAGCCGCGGCTTAATTGCTGCGCCATGCTGGCGATGCTGGTCGCGGTCGACATCTGCGACTGCTCGATGTCGGCATAACCCATCGCCTGTGTCGCAGTATATTGCAGCGACAAGAAAAACCCCGTGACCAGGAGCAAAACGAAAATCAACAGCACCGGCGTCGACGCGGTGAAAAAGCCGCACATGGCAATGGCCGCGGCGCTGATCACGCTGTTGACGATGATGACCTTGCGGAAACCGAAGCGACGCAGCACCGGCTTCGCCGCCATCTTCATCGACATCGAGCCGACGGCGGTGGCGAAGGTGACCGTGCCGGAGGCAAACGCGGTCATGCCGAACACCACTTGAAGCAGCAACGGCAGCAGGAACACCAGCGAACCGGCGCCGGCGCGGAAAAGCGAGCCGCCGCTGATGCCGGCCCGGAACGTGGCAATGCGAAACACCGAGAGATCAAGCACCGGATGCCTGGCACGGCGCAGATGCCGCAGCGCCAGCGTTCCCGTGGCGACGCCGAGTACGATCAGGACGGCGAGCTCGCCGAGATCGCCGCGGCCGCGGCCGGCCGCCTCGATCGAATACATCATGCAGAACAGCGCCGCGCCGGTCAGCACGAAGCCGGGCGTGTCGAACGGCCGCGTGTCGCCCTCCCTCGGATTGTCGAAGAACAGCGTCACCAGCACGATGCCGAGAATGCCGAGCGGCACGTTGATCAGGAAAATCCAGCGCCAGGAGAAATAGGTGGTGATGAAGCCGCCGATCGGCGGGCCGAGCACCGGGCCGATCTGCGCCGGCACCTGCAGATAGGCCATGGTACCGATCAGCGCGGCCTTGTCGATGCTGCGGAACAAGACCAACCGGCCGACCGGCACCATCATGGCGCCGCCGAACCCCTGCAGTACCCGCGCCGCGGTCAATTCGACCACGTTGCCGGACAGTCCGCACAGGATCGAGCCGAGCGTGAATAGCGCGATCGCGGCGCGGAACACGCTGCGGCCGCCGAACCGGTCCGCCGCCCAGCCGCTGACCGGCACGAACACCGCGAGACTCAACAGATAGGCGGTCACCGCGACGCTGAGCTTGATCGGATCGGTGTGCAGCGAGATCGCCATCTGCGGCAGCGCCGTGGTGACCACGGTGGAGTCGATCTGCTGCATGATGATCGCCGAGCCGACGATCATGGCGATGATCTTTGGTTTCGAGTCGGGGGCCATGGGCGAAGTAGGATTAGAGAAATGCCGCCCGCCCGACTATAGCGTTTTCGTCATTCCGGGGCCGAGCGCAGCGAGGAGCCCGGGCAAACGCCCGCGCCCCGGAATGACGAGGTGAATTACCCACGCCGAAGCGCCGCCAGCACCCGCTCCGGCGTGATCGGCATCGTCGTGATCGGCGCGGCGCCGAGCGGGCGCAGCGCATCGTTGACCGCGTTCATGACGGCGGCGGGGGAGCCGGCGGTGCCGGCCTCGCCGGCGCCCTTGGCGCCGAGCTCGGATTCGGCGGTCGGCGTCACTACGTGACCGATATCGATGTCAGGCATTTCGCCGGCCATCGGCACCAGATAATCCATCAGATTAGCGTTGAGTAGCTGGCCGGCCTCGTCGTAGAGGCAATGCTCGAACAGCACGGCGCCGATGCCCTGGACGATGCCGCCGCGAATCTGTTCGTCGACGAGTTGCGGATTGATCACGGTGCCGCAGTCTTCCACGCACCAGTGCTTGAGCAGCCCGATGGCGCCGGTGCGGATGTCGACGTCGAGATAGGACGCCTGCACGCCGTTGGTGAAGGCGAACGGCCAATTGCGCGGCACATAGTGGCGCGTCACCGTGAACTCGGCCTGGAAGCCGGGCGGCAGCGTATCGGGACGGAAGTAGACGACGCGCGCCACTTCATCGAGCCCCATGCGCTCGCGGCCGGTATCGCCGTCGACGACGATGCCGGCGCGAATATCGAGTTCTTTCGGATCGGCTTGCAGGATTGAGGCGGCGGCGGCGAGCACGTTTTCGCGCAGGGCTTTGCCGGCCTGCCACGCCGCTTCGCCACCGATTCCGGCGGCGCGCGAGGCCCAGGTGCCGCCGCCATAAGGGGTGTTGTCGGTGTCGCCGGTGATGACGCGCAGACGCTCGATCGGCACGCCGAACGCGGTGGCGACGATCTGGGCGAGGATCGCTTCGGTGCCCTGGCCCTGCTCGGTAACGCCGGAATGGACGAACACCGCGCCGGTGGCGTCGAGCCGCACGGTAGCGCCGTCCTGCGAGGAGATGCGCGCGCCGCCGACGCCGTAGAAGGCCGCGGACGGATTAGTCACCTCGATGAAGGAGGCAAAGCCGATGCCGCGATGGATGCCGCGCGCGCGCAAGCGCGCCTGCTCGGCACGCAGGCCGGCGTAGTCCATCATCTTGAGAATCTTGTCGAGCGAAGCGTGGTGCGACAGGCCCTCGAACTTCAGCCCGGCGGCGCTGGTCGCCGGATATTCGCCGTCGCGGAACAGATTGCGCCGCCGCAGCTCGGCAGGATCCATGCCGATCTTCGCCGCGGCGAGCTCGATCAGGCCTTCGGTCACCGCCACCGCGATGGGATGACCGACGGCGCGGTACTGGCACATCACGTTCTTATTCTGAAACACCACGCGGGCGCGGGCACGGTAGTTCGGGCAGGTATACGGGCCGCCGGTGAGACTGACGACTTGATTGGCCTCGATGCCGCTGGTGCGCGGATAGACCGAATATGGCCCGACGCCGGTCAAATCGTCGATTTCGAACACGGTGATCGTGCCGTCACGCTTGACGCCGATCTTGGCGTCGACGCGGTGATCGCGGGCGTGAATGTCGGTAACAAAGCTTTCGAGGCGATCGGCGACGAACTTGACCGGGCGTTTCAGCAATTTCGCCAGCGCCGCCGTTGCCATTTCGTCGGCATAGATGTGCACCTTGATGCCGAACGAGCCGCCGACGTCCTTGGTGACGACGCGCACCTGATGCTCTTCAAGTTGAAGATGCTTGGCGAACAGGTTCTGCGTCATGTGCGGCGCCTGCGTGCCCTGATAGACGGTCAGGCGCGCTTCGCCGGGATTCCAATCGGCGACGATGGCGCGCGGCTCGTTAGTCACGCCGGTATGGCGGCCGAAGCTAAATGTCGTCTCGATAACCGCGTCGGCGTCGGCAAAACCCTTGTCCGGATCGCCGGCATTGAGCGCGCGCTCGAAGGTGAGATTGTCGCCGAGCGCCGGATGGATCACCGGCGTTTTCGCGTCCAGCGCCGTTTCGGCATCGGTCACCGCGGGCAGCGCCTCGTAGTCGACCTCGATCAGCGCGCAGGCATCTTCCGCCAAGGCGCGCGTGCGGGCGACGACGGCGCACACCGCCTCGCCTTGCCAGCAGGCTCGCTCGACGGCGATGGCATGCTGCGGCGCCGATTTGATGCCCTTAAGATGGGTGAGAACGCCGACCCAGGGCGTGATGACTTTAGCCAGCTCCGCCCCGGTGACGACCGCCACCACGCCAAGCGCTTTCCTGGCTTCGGTTGCGTCGATGCGGGCGATGCGGGCATGCGCGTGCGGCGAGCGCAGGAAGGCGACATGAGCCATGCGCGGCAGCACGACGTCGGTGACGTATTGGCCGCGGCCTTGCGTCAACCGCGCCAGATTCGGCCGCGGCACCGCCCGGCCGATGTAGGAATTGGGCCGATCGAGCGCGGAGAGCCCGGACGGCTGATCGTCGACGATTTTCATGGGGGAATGCTACTATTCGGTCATTCCCGCGCAAGCGGGAATCCAGAGGCTGCGCTCATGAGCTTCTTCGTGTACATCTCGGCCAACCACCGGAATGGCACCCTGTACACCGGCATGACCGACAATCTTGCTCGTCGTACTTGGGAGCATCAGACTGGAGTGGTCGCAGGATTTACCAAAAAGTACGGAGTCAAAACGCTTGTCTGGTATGAACTGCACGAGTCGCGCGAATCCGCATTTCAGCGCGAACGGCAACTTAAGAAATGGAATCGCGCCTGGAAGCTAAAATTAATTGAGGATCGAAATCCAAACTGGAGCGATCTCGCTCACGAGCTGGTATGAAGCTCTGGATTCCCGCTTTCGCGGGAATGAGCGGTAACCCCCAGCCCGCTCACTCCCGCGCAAGCGGGAGTCCAGTAATCCTCAACAAAAAGCTGGATACCCGCTTTCGCGGGAATGAGCCGACTATATCGCCTTACAGAAACCGGGTCGGCCACATCAGTGTGCGCCACATATGCGCCGACGGCGAATTATCGAAGCCAAGCCCTTCCTTCGGCTGCTTGAAGTTGCGGCCGATGATGTCGACGAAGTCGTTGAGGTCGGGCTTGGCGTTGGGATCGAACGAATAGATGTCGTTCACGCAGATCATGCGCGAGGTCATGTAATATTTGTGGTTCTTGGCGCGTTCGTATTCGGCGACGATGTAGGGCTCCGGCTTATAATCGGCGCCGAAATAGTCGATGTACATTTTCGGATATTCGTAGCCGACCGACGGATCGGCAAAAAAGCGCAGCGCCTGGTGCGTGCGCACCGCCCAGCTCACTTCCTCGTCGACATAAGGCTCGATCATCTGCGCGCCCCAGTAACCGTGGTCGCAGCGGATGAAGCTCGCCACGCCGATATCGTGCAGCAGACAGGCGAGCACGACCTTCTCGCTGTGGCCGCCCTTGAGCGCGTGCGTCGCGCTCTGCAAAAGATGATTGAGCGAGGCGAAGCGATTGTTGAAGAAATCGACCAGCGTCGGCTTTTCCGGCATTTTCGGCAGCCGCGGGTCGGCGCCCATCAGAAAATGCTTGTCGGGATTGGCGGCTTTGAGCGCGGGGCCGCTCGGCATTTCGACCTTACCGTCGGCCATATAGAACAACGTTGATTTGGTGGCGATGCGCTCGCCGAGCTCATGCATCATGCGTTCTTCGAGCGCGTCGGCGCGCTCCGAGAGATTCTGCGGGTTGGCGTGTTCGTTCATGGCGACGTTTCCTTTTCCGCCGGTATCTTTTTCGCCCGTTCTTGGGCGCGTGATTGAGCGACCGCTTCGATCGCGTCGACGATGGCCTGGTAGCCGGTACAGCGGCAGTAATTACCGGCGATATGGTCGCGGATCATATCACGGCTCGGCACGCCGCCGCGCGCCAGAAGGGCGCGCGCCCCGATCAACATACCGGGAGTGCAAAATCCGCATTGCAGCGCGTTGCGCCGCTGGAACGCCTCCTGCAAGTCAGCAATGACGCCGGAATCCGACAGGCCCTCGATGGTCTCGACCGCAGCGCCGTCGCATTGCACGGCGAGGATCAGGCAGCCGCGCACCGCCTCGCCGTCGAAAAGCACGGAGCAGGCGCCGCAGACGCCATGCTCGCAGCCGACATGGCTGCCGGTCAGCCCCAGATCGTCGCGCAGGAAATCGACCAGGGTCTTTCGCGCCTCGACGCGCTCATGCACGTCCTCGCCGTTGACGCGCAGGGTGATGTCGACGTCCGGCTGGCTCATGATCGACCAAAAATTAGCGATTAGATTTGATATCATCCCGGCCACCGGGGCGCTACCGATCCTTCTCCGCTCATTCCCTCGGAAGCGAGTGTGCAGAACCGGTCCCCGGCTTCGCGGGAACCGGCGGGTCTAGATCTTCCCGCCCACGATTTCCCGCACGATGTCGATGGCGCGGCGCAGCAGGGTCATCGAGGCTTCCGGCGTGCGGAACGCCGCGTGCGCCGTGAGCGTGACATTGTCGAGGCGCGCCAGCGGGTCGTCCGGCTTGAGCGGCTCGTGATGAAACACGTCGAGGCCGGCGTGGCGGATACGCCTCGAGCGCAGCGCCTCGATGAAGGCCGTCTCGTCGACCAGGCCGGCCCGCGCGGTATTGACGAAAATCACGCCTGGCTTGATGCGGGCGAATTGCGCCGGCCCGAGAAAACCGCGGGTCTCGTCATTGAGCGTCAGATTCATCGAGATCACGTCGGCGCGCGCCAACAATTCGTCCAGCGCAACAAGCGGCGCGCCGGACTTCGGCGTGCGGTTCCAAGCGATGACGTTCATGCCCAGGCCGTGGCCGATCCGCAGAACCTCGCTGCCGATGCCCCCCAGCCCGATCACGCCCAGCGTCTTGCCGAGAAGCTGCACGCCTTCATGCGGCGTCCAGGTGCCGGAGCGCACCTCGCGATCCATACGCGCGATATCGCGGCAGGCGGCAAACACCAGCGCAACGGTGTGCTCGGCGACGGCGGTGTCGCCATAGCTCTTGATGATGTGGACCTTGATGCCGCACGCCGCCATGTCGGCGAGGCTCATATAGCTCGCCGGCCCGGTGCCGAGAAAGACGATGTGCTTGAGCGCCGGACACTGCTCGACCTGCGGCGTCGGCATATAAGAATGGTCGTCGATGGCGATGCTATAGCCGTCAAGGAGGCGCGGCAGCTCACCGGTCGCAAACGGCTTGCGGTTAACGTCGATGGCCGGGTCGTCGGCGCGGATGACGCTCTGCCAGACCGGCGCGAGCTGATCGTTGCAGTCGAGGAAAAGGGCTTTCACGGGATGGCCGTTGACGGTAGGGGCGCCGACTTTTAACACATCGCCCGGGATGCCCAACCGGATACAGGGGAATTGATATGCGTTTTGCAAGCTATGCGTTACGCGGCCGGCCGAGCTTCGGGGCGGTCACCGGCGAGGGCATCGTCGATTTGCGGCCACGGTTGCACCGTTTCCAGAGCCTGAGCGAGGTGTTTCGCGCCCAAGCCCTCGATCAGGCCATGGCGGCGTCCGCAGGCGTGCGCCCCGACGTGCCGCTCAGCGAGGTCGAGCTTCTGGCGCCGCTGCCGGCGCCGGAGAAAATCCTCTGCATCGGCATCAATTACGCCAACCGCGGCGCCGACTATAATGTCACGAACGCCCCCAAATATCCGAGCATGTTCTACCGGGCGCCGAACTCCCTGATCGGCTCCGGCCAAAATCTGATCCGCCCGAAAATCTCCGAACAGCTCGACTACGAAGGCGAAATCGCCATCGTGATCGGCCGCGACTGCAAGCACGTCGCCAAAGACCACGCGTTGGGCGTGATTGCCGGCATTACGCTCGCCAACGAGGGCACCATCCGCGACTGGACGCGCCACGGCCAGTTCAACGTCACCCAGGGCAAAAACTTCGATTCAACCGGCAGCATCGGACCGTGGATCCAGACCGAGTTCGACCTGACCAAGCCGCTGCGTCTGGTGGTGCGCAAGAACGGCGAAGTGACCCAGGACGACACCACGGCGAGCATGATCTTCTCGTTCGCCGATATCATCGCCTACACGACGAGCTTCATGACGCTCAAGGCCGGCGACGTAATCTGCACCGGCACGCCGGTGAAGCTCACGCCGAAAGTCGATCCTCCGGTCTGGCTCAAGCCCGGCGACCGGCTCGAGATCGAGTGCCCCGAGATAGGGCTCTTGTACAACACCGTGGCGGATGAGGCGTGACCGAACCGGCGCCAGCGGCTTGCGTCGTCGGCTGGCCCATCGGGCATTCGCGCTCGCCGTTCATTCATAATTATTGGCTGAAGACCTATCGCATCGCCGGCGAATATCGCCGCGAATCCGTAC
>JBAQHW010000094.1:0-3409 GCA_049288525.1 Xanthobacteraceae bacterium | reverse complement strand
GATGCCGATCTCGACGAATTCCTGCGCCAGCACGGCACGGCCGGTGGCTACAAACACGTGGTGGTGACGCGCGGCAATCACATTGCCGGCGTGGTCCGCATCAACACCGGCATCCGCCGCGGCCTCGAAGCCGCCTATTCGGGCGTGACCATGGCGACGGTCGCACAGCACAATTTCACCATTGCCCGAGAGACCGACATCGTCTTCGACATCGTCCAGCGCATGGGCCGGCGCAACGCCGCCATGGCGGTCGTGGTGAAGGCCGGCAGCCGCGGCCGGCCGTCGGAAGTGGTCGGCGTCATCTCCAAGGAGCACATCGCCGACTCGGTGACCGACAGCATCAAGCCGTTCGGCTGACGGCTGCCTCTTCGCGCGTGCTTTCCCGGCGCGCCTCGCCCATAATCAGCGCATGGCACTCGATGTTCGCGCGCTGGCCGTGGCCACGGCCGGGTTCTCCGCCTTCGTCAATCTGTATTCCCCGCAGGCGCTGTTGCCGGAGCTCGCTGGCGAGTTTCACGTCGGCCCGGGCGCTATCTCCTCGCTGATGACGGCGAGCACCGCGGCGATCGCGCTGTCCGCTCCGTTCACCGGGGCGCTCGCCGACGTATTCGGCCGCAAGCGGCTGATCACCGCGGCGATGTTCGCCATCACCGTGCCGACCGTGATCATGACGTTTGCGGCGACGGTACCGCAGCTGGTGTTCTGGCGCTTCATCCAAGGCCTTTTGGTGCCGCCGATCTTCACCATCGTCGTCGCCTATATCGGCGACGAATGGCCGCCGCGCGACGTCGCCCGCGTCGCCGGCATCTATGTCACCGGCGCCAGCATCGGCGGCTTCTCCGGGCGTTTCATCCCCGGCGTCCTGACCGACGCGATAGGCTGGCGCGCCGCCATCCAGGTGGTGGGGGCGATCACGCTCGTGGCCGCTGTCATAGTGACCATTATGCTGCCGCGCGAGCGTCAGTTCGTGCGCTCCGGCGGGTTCTGGATGTCGCTCAGCCAGATGCTGCGCCACTTCCGCGACCGGCGGCTGGTGGCGACTTACGCCATTGGTTTCGGCGTATTGTTCAACTTCATCGCGGCGTTCACTTATGTGAGCTTCCACCTCGCCGGACCGCCCTACTTCTTCACGCCGGCGATGCTCGGTGCGCTGTTCTTCACCTATCTGGTGTCGAGCCCGCTGCTGCCCTGGACCGGCCGCGCCATTGCGCTGTTCGGCCGCCGCCGCTTGGTGCTGGCCAGCATCGCCTTTTGGATTGTCGGCGCTCTTCTGCTGCTGGCGCCGCCGGTGACGATCATCGTCGCCGGGCTGACGCTCTGCGCGGTCTGCGGCATGCTGTGCCAGACGATTTCCACCGGCTATGTCACATTGACGGCCAAGGAGGGCCGCTCGTCGGCGGTCGGGCTCTATGCCTCGATCTTCTATATCGGCGGCTCGGCCGGCGCGTTCCTGACCGGTATCGCCTGGACGACGGCCGGCTGGAGCGGTTGCGTCGCGGTGATCGTCGCCATGCAGCTCGTCATGGCAGTCATTGTCGCTTTGGCGTGGGATTAAATCTGGAAACGACGAAAACGAAGCTGGAGGAAAATCGTGCTGTCAGAAAGTCAATTTGCGTTTTTGCGGGGAATCGATACGCCGACCGTGTGCAACCTCATTGAGGTCGTGACCCCGGAGCGGCGCGGCGCAGGCTATACCGCCGTCCATCTGCACTGCCCGTTCCCCGACCTGCCGCCGATGGTCGGCTATGCCAAGACCGTCACCATCCGCGCCCGCGATAAAGTGGGCGGGCCGAGCTATATGGCCAAACGCATGGACTATCTCGACTACGTCGCCGCCGCGCCGCGGCCGAGCGTTGTCGTCATCGAGGACAAGGACGAGCCGGCGGGCTACGGCGCGTTCTGGGGCGAAGTGCAGACCAATGTGCACAAGGCGCTCGGCTGCCTCGGCACCGTCACCAATGGCTCGATCCGCGATATCGCCCAGGTTGCCGAAGGCTTTCAGATGCTGGCCGGATCGATCGCGCCGTCGCATGCCTATGTGCATGTCGTCGAGTTCAGTGTTCCCGTCCGCATCCACGGCATGAACGTGACGAGCGGCGATCTAATCCATGCCGACCGTCACGGCGCGGTGGTGGTGCCCGCCGACAAAGTCGACGATTTGCAGGCGGCGCTCGACGGGCTGATCAAGCAGGAGGCCCGCATCATCGCCGCCGCGCGCAAGCCCGGCGTTACGGTCGAGGAGATCAAGGCGGCGTTTAGCGGCTGAGCACCGGCGCCACGGCGTGAGGAGAAGTCTCTTGAACCCTTTCGATCTGGGCGGCCGCGTCGCCATCGTCACCGGCGGCAATGGCGGACTTGGGCTCGGCATGGCATGCGGCCTCGCGCAGGCCGGAGCGACCATCGCGATTGCCGCGCGCGATGAGAAAAAGGGGCAAAAGGCCGCCGCAGACTTGAGCGCGTCCGGCTTTCGCTGCCGTTTCTACCCGCTGCAGGCCTCGTCCAAGGCGTCATGCACGCAAATGGTCGAGGCCGTCGTCGGCGACTTCGGCCGTTGCGATATTCTCATCAACAATGCCGGCACCACGCGGCGCAAACGCCCCGAACAGATTTCCGAAGCTGACTGGCGCGAGGTCCTGGACGTCAATCTCTCCGGCGCGATGTTTTGCGCGCAGGCGGCCTACCCGCACATGAAGGCTGCGGGACGCGGCAAGGTTATCAATATCGGCTCGATGTATTCGCTGTTCGGGGCGCCGCTGGTCGCGCCCTATGCCGCCAGCAAAGGCGGGCTCGTAGCCCTGACGCGGTCGCTCGCCACCGCCTGGGCGCTCGACAACATCCAGATCAACGCCATCCTGCCCGGCTGGATCAATTCCGATCTCACCCGCAGCGCCCGCGAGCAGATCGAAGGCTTGCATGACACCGTGATGTCGCGCACTCCCGCCGCGCGCTGGGGCGAACCCGCCGATCTCGCCGGCGCCGCGGTGTTCCTGTCGAGCGCGGCATCGGATTTCGTCACTGGCGTTGCGCTGCCGGTCGACGGCGGATTCTCGGCGCGCGGGTAGCAGGTATTCAGGCTCGTGCTGTCGCGCTCGGATGCCAGTGCGGCCGATAGCCGGCTGACAACACCGCAAGGATTGCCGGCGGCGTGAGCACATCCACTGTGATGCCGCGCGGCCGTGGCTTGGAGGCGGCGTAGCCGTTCGGCGTCCAGCGTAACAGCGCGTCACCGCGCACCGCAAAAGCACCTTCCTCCAGCGCGACAACGGCGCCATCCGGCAAATCGTCGACGGCGCGGCAGCGCCGCCGTTTGGTGCGGCCGTCGAGGCGCTCGCCATGCAGCACCGCGTCCATATCGCTGGCTTTGGGCGGCACCTCCAGTTTTTGCGCCTGGCGCCACGCTTCTGCGAAC
>JBAQHW010000093.1:0-6125 GCA_049288525.1 Xanthobacteraceae bacterium | reverse complement strand
CCGTTCGGGATGATGCCGTAGTTGAATTCCCAGGCCGGACCCACGCCCGCGGTGTCGCCGCTGACGTGGCTGCCCATACTGAAGGTGTAAAACTCGTAGTGCTGGTAGTCGACCGGCTCCGGATCGTCGGTCTGGAACGGCGGTCCGGCGATGGCGTGCCCGCTGGCGCCGGCCAGGAGGCTCGCCGCGATGACTGCGACGGCGCGACGTTTCCAGGCTTTCACAGGCAGCCCCGTGCCGCTTCCCAGCGACGAACTCTACAATAACAAGCAGGCGCTGGCGCCCGGGCACCGTAAATGTCTCCCGGCCTCACCGCCACGACTATTGACGTTTGCTTCGCTGAGACATTGCGCCTCTTTCACCGGCGGCCGCCGCTGTTATAGTTTCATACTAGAGCCGCCTGCGGAACGTGCCGGCATTTCGCGGGATTTAACAGCGGCGACTGTGCCTGCGGCGGGCGAGCAATCTTAAAAGTAAATCGCATTGGCCGCGGACGCATGCGTTCGGCGGACCTCTGCTTGGGGAGCAACGCCGTGATCCTTCCGCGCCGCAAGTTTTTGCATGGGGCGGCCGCTGCCGCCCTCCTGACGCCGTTTGCCCGCCGCGCCGCCGCGCAGAACGCCTATCCGTCGCGGCCGGTCCATGTCGTCATCGGCTTCACCCCCGGCGCCGCCGCCGATGTGGTCGCCCGGGTGTTCGCGCAGGCCGCGGGTCCGATCCTCGGCCAGCAGCTCGTGGTCGAGAACAAGCCCGGCGCCGGCTCCAGCATCGCCGCCGAATACGTGGCGCACGCGCCCAAGGACGGCTACACGGTCTACCTCGGCACCTTGTCCATCATCACCAATCAGATCATCAATCCCAATGCGGCATTGGATCTGACAAGAGATTTCGAGCCCGTCGCGCTGATCCAGGACGCGCCGATCATTCTGGTCGTCAATCCGGCGAGCAAAATAAACAGCGTCAAGGAGCTCATTGCGCTGTGCAAGGCGAAGCCGGACAAGGCGCTCGATTCAAACGTCATCGGCAGCATGCCGCATTTCGCCAGCGAGCTGTTCGCGCAAAAGGCCGGTATTAAGCTGACGCAAGTGCCCTATCAGGGCAGCCCCCAGGCGGTCGAGGACGTCGTCGCCAATCGCACGCTGATGACCTTCTCGCCGGTCTCGACCGTCGTCGGTCTGATCGAGGGCGGCAAGCTCAAGGCGCTGGCGACGACGACGCAAAAGCGCGCCGGCGCGCTGCCGGACGTGCCGACGATGGCGGAAGCCGGGCTGCCCGGTGTGGAAACGAGCCTGTGGTTCGGCCTGTTCGTGCCCACCGGCACGCCGCGCCCCATCGTCGACAAGCTCGCCGCTGCCGCCAAGCAGGCGATGCATACGCCGGCGGCCATGGCAGCCCTGAGCAAGCAGGGCGACGATCCGCTCGATGGCGGCCCCGATCGGTTTGCCGCCTTCATGAAAAGCGAAATCGCCCGCTGGACCAAGGTTGCCCAGGTTGCCGGAATGGTGAAAAGCTAGCGCATGATCCGGAAAATGCCTGCCCAATCCGCTTCATTGTGCAGGTCATTATTTTGTCGGCCATTATTGTGCAGGCCATCGTTGCCGTCGCTGCCCGCGCGGCGCGCCGCCACGGCTGTCGTCGTCGTGCTGCTGGCCGGGTTATTGGCCGCTACGCCGGTCCGTCCGGCGGCCGCGCAGGCCAAACCGCAGGGTTTCTCGGGGCTATGCGCCTATTACGCAGGCCGCGGGCACGGCTTCACTGCCGCGCACCGGACGCTGCCGTTCGGGACCCGTGTCCGCGTGACCGATCCGAAGACCGGCCGCAGCGTCATCGTGACCATCAACGATCGCGGCCCCTTCGGCCGGCACCGCGTCCTCGATCTGTCGATCGGCGCCGCACGCGCTTTGGGAATGCTCAATCGCGGCGTCATTTACGTGCAGGCCAAGATTTTGTGATCGCCACAGACGTGCGGCTCGATTCGAAGCGAAGCCGCGTCAGGCCGGCGTGCGCGGCAGCACGATTCTGATTTCGGTGAATTGGCCCGGTTCGCTGTCGACCTCGATCGCGCCGCAATGCTGCTTGACGATTATGTCGTGACTGATCGACAGGCCAAGCCCGGTGCCTTCGCCGGCCGGCTTGGTGGTGAAGAAGGGATTGAAGATTTTCTCCTTCACCCCGGGCGGAATGCCGGTGCCGTTGTCGCGGATCCTGATCTCCACCTTGTCGCCGAGGTTTTTGGTCGAGGCCGTCAGCACCGCTTCATGGCCCTTATTTTCCGCCTGACGCTTGGCCGCGGCATAAAATCCATTGCCAATGAGATTGAGCAGAACCCGCGTGATCTCTTGCGGAAAGATGTGGGCTTCGCCGGCCGCCGGATCGAACGAGCGCTCCAGCGTGACGGTAAAGCCCTGCTGCTCCGCGCGCGCGCCGTGATAGGCGAGATTGAGGCTCTCCTCGACCACGGCGTTGACATTGACCGGCCGGCGGTCGCCCGAGCCCTCGCGCGAATGCTGCAGCATGTTCTTGACGATCGAATCGGCGCGCTTGCCGTGGTGGCCGATTTTGTCGAGGTTGCCGCGCAAGGTATCCGCCAGCTCGGCGATTTCGCCGCGGGTCTTATCGTCGGCGGTCACGCGGTCGAGCGCTTCCTGCAGTTCGTCGATCAGCTCGACCGACAGCGAGGAAAAATTATTGACGAAATTGAGCGGATTTTTGATCTCGTGGGCAATGCCGGCGGTGAGCTGGCCGAGCTCGGCAAGCTTCTGCGTCTGCACCAGCCGGTCCTGCGCCGTGCGCAAATCGTCCAGCGATTGCGACAGGTCCTCGGTACGCTGGCGCAGCTCGTTGAGCAGGCGAGCATTTTCGACGGCGATCACTGCCTGGTCGGCAAAGGTGGTGACCAGTTCGATCTGTTTCTCGGTGAATGCACGCGTTGTTGATCTGCAGACGGCAATCACACCGATCGGGACACCCTCGCGCAGCAAGGGGACGCCCAGCATCGTGCGGAAGTTTCCGCGTTTGATCGATTCCGACCAACCGTATTCGGGATCGGCTAGCACGTCGGGGATATGCGTCGCACGACCTTCGAGAGCAGTTCGCCCGACCAGCGTCTGACTTCCGACCGGAATGGTCTGGTTTTCCATCCACTCCCGATAATCGGGCGTGAAGCCATGACTCGCGGCGAGGTGGTAGCTCTCGCCACGGCGCCTGAATATGAAGGCAAAATCCGCGTCGCAAAGACGCTCGGCCGATTCCACCAACGTATTGAACACGGTCTGTAGGTCGAAGGTCGAGCGACTGATGACCTTCAGCACGTCGGATGTTGCTGTCTGCTGCTCCAGTGATTGCCGCAGCTCGTTTAACAGCCGCGTGTTCTCGATGGCGATGACCGCCTGGGCGGCGAAATTCGTGAGCAGCTCCACCTGCTTATCGGTGAAAGGCCGCACTTCCTGGCGATAGATCGCCGAGGTACCGATCACTTCGCCCTCCTTCAGGAGCGGCACCAGAATGAGGCTGCGCGCGCCAGTGGTCGTGGCGAAGTCGCGGATCAACGGATCAGCGTTGTTGTAGATGGCGAGATCGGGAACCTGAACCGCACGTTTGCTGGCGATAGCCTGCGCCGCGATGCGGGCCATCTCGCCGGTCGGCACCCAGGTCGGATCGCGTTGCCGCAATTCGGCATAGGCCGGCGGCGGATTGTGCATCGCGACGACGCGCAACGCGGCGCTTTCGCGCAACGAGAGGACGCCGAATTGCGCCTGACAAATTCGGGTCGCGTTTTCCAGCATCGCGCTGAACACCGGTTCAAGGTCGCCGGACGATGCCGAGATGACGCTGAGCAAGTCCGATGTCGCCGTCTGCTGCTCGAGCGACTCGCGCAGTTCGTTCAAGAGCCGCGTGTTCTCGATGGCGATGACCGCCTGCGCGGCGAAGTTCTGCACCAATTCGATCTGGCGCTCGCTGAACGGCTCGACCCGCTGACGCGAAAGCCCGAACGCGCCGATGGCCTCGCCCTGCCGCAGCAGCGGCACCGCCAGGATCGTCCTGATGAAACCTTTGTCCGCGGCCAGCCGGCCGGCATGCTCCTTGTCGGCGCCGATGTCCGCTATCTGGACCGGTCGGCGATCCGCCAGGGCTCGGCCGACGGCGGTGCCGCGGCCGGGCGCATAGGACACCGACTGGATCAGCGCCTCCATCTCGCGCGACATCGCCGAAACCGCGATGCTGCGATAATCGTCACCGACCGGAAGTGCGAGATGTCCTGAATCCGCTTCGCATAATCGCCGCGCCTTTTCCACCATCGCCTCGAACACCGGCTGCAGGTCGCCACGCGATGCGTTGATCACGCCCAGCACGTCCGCTGTCGCCGTCTGCTGCTCCAACGATTGCCGCAGTTCGCTTAAGAGCCGCGCGTTCTCGATGGCGATCACTGCTTGGGCGGCGAAATTCGTCACCAGCCCAATCTGCCTGCCGGTGAATTCGCGCACCTCGGTCCGAAAAATCGTGATGACGCCGATCGTCTCGCCGTCCTTGAGCATCGGCACGGTGACCATCGTACGGATGCCGCCGACTTCGACGGAGTTGATGGCCTTCGGATTACGAGCAAGATAGGAAGCAGCTTTGCTGAGATCGGCGACCTGCATCGGCTGCCGCATCGAAAGCGTTTGAAATGCCTGGAGCTCGGGGTCCGGCTGCAGCAGCGTCCCGACCTGCCACTGATCGTCCCAGGCCTTGGTCAGCGACCCATAATGCGCGGCCACCCGCAAGGCCTCGCCTTCGCGCAGGAAAAGGCTGCCGAACTCGGCCTGGCAAATTCGCGTGGCGTTGTTCAAAATCGAGTCAAAAACCGGCTTCAACTCGCCCGGCGACGAGCTGATGACGTGGAGTACGTCCGCGGTGGCGGTTTGCTGCTCCAGCGATTGCCGCAATTCGTTGAGCAGCCGCGCATTCTCGATGGCGATGACGGCCTGGGCGGCGAAGTTCCGCACCAGCGCAATCTGCTTGTCGGTAAAAGGCCGGACTTCGTCGCGATAGACGCTGATGACGCCGATCAATTCATCGTCTTTGAGCATCGGTACGACGACAATCGACCGCGCGCCGGCGAGTCTGGCCGAAACGCTGGGGGTCGGTTCGGCGGCCTCGTCGGCAATGTGGACGACGTCTTTGGTCTGCCGCACGCGATCGAGCCCGGTCCCTGCGGTCGTTTGAAATGCACCGCGCCGGCGGTGAAACTCGACCAGTGCGGCCGGCGCCTCGAACATGGCGACCGGATCGAAGAAGCCGTTATCGTGCCGGAACAGAGTGCCGAATTTGGCATCGCAAATCCGTATGGCGTTTTCCAGCATGGCCTGGAACACAGGCTTTAGATCGCCGAGCGAGGCGCTGATAACGCGCAGCACCTCGGCCGCCGCGGTCTGCTGCTCGAGCGACTCGGAGAGATCGTCGGTGCGCCGGCGCAGCTCGTTGAGCAGCCGCGCGTTCTCGATAGCGATGACGGCCTGGGCGGCGAAATTTCCGACCAGTTCGATCTGCTTCTCGCTGAACGGCCGGACCTCTTTGCGATAAATGGTGATCGCGCCGATAATCTCCCCGTCCTTGAGCATGGGAACGAGCAGCACCGTGCGGCTGCCGCTCAGTCGCGACGCAGTGACGACGTAAGGGTCGCCGCTCTTATAGGCCGGCTCCTGCCAGACATCGCGGATGTGCACCGGTTGCCGCGTGCGCACGACCCGGCCAAGTCCGGTGGCGGGGGCGGGGCGGATCGGCGCACGTTGCTGCGATTGCGCGAATTCAGGCGGGGCGCCGCGGAGCGCGACGGCGGAAAAAGCGTCATCTTCGAAGCGATAGAGGATGCCGAGATCAGCCTCGCAGAGAAGCGTGGCGTTTTCCAAAATTGCGTCGAAGACCGGCGTCAGCTCGCCGGGCGAGGCGCTGATGACACGCAGCACCTCGGCCGCCGCCGTCTGCTGCTCCAGGGCCTCGCGTAATTCCGATAAGAGCCGCGCATTTTCGATGGCGATGACGGCCTGGCTGGCGAAGCTCTCAAGCAAAGCAATTTGCTTGTCGGTAAACGGACGGACCACTTGACGGAACAGGGCGAACGAGCCGATCAGTTCATTGTCCTGCAG
>JBAQHW010000092.1:0-12589 GCA_049288525.1 Xanthobacteraceae bacterium | reverse complement strand
CTTTTGGCACTGACCGAATGGTCGGATTACAAGCCAAACGGTTTGATGTTCGAGCTTTGGCAAAAAAACTATAGCGCCGAGTCTGAGATCGGCTGGGTCATCGATCTCATCACTGCCATCCGCTCTGTGCGCGCCGAGATGAACATTAGCGCGCAGATTCCATTGGTACTGGCTGCGGCTTCTGCCGAGACTAATGAGCGCGCGGAACGGTGGATGGAATTTATCAAACGCCTTGCACGGGTAACCGATATTTCCTTCGCCGATGAGGCGCCGCAGGGTGCCGTGCAGCTTGTGGTTCGCGGCGAGGTCGCTGCGTTGCCGCTTGCCGGCGTGATCGACCTCGCCGCCGAACGCGCGCGGCTCGCCAAGGAAATGGCCAAGGCCGACGCCGATATCGCCCGCGTCGACGCCAAGCTTGGCAACGCCAATTTTGTCGCCCGCGCGCCGGAAGAAGTCGTCGAAGAAGAAAAAGAGAAGCGCGAGGAGGCGCAAGCGCGCAAGGCCAAGATTGCCGAGGCGCTGGAGCGGTTAAAGGGGGCGGCATGAGGAGCTTGTCATGCGCATCTTTCTTGCAGGCGCCACTGGGGTCATCGGCCAACGACTGACGCCGCTGCTCGTTGCCGCCGGTCACGAGGTCATCGGCACAACCCGCTCATCTGACAAGGCCGCGGCGTTGAAGGGGCAGGGGGCGCAGGCCGCCATCGTCGACGTTTTCGATCGAAACGCTTTGCGCGATGCCGTCGTCGCCGCGCGGCCCGAGGTCGTGATTCATCAACTGACCGACCTGCCGGCCGTGTTCGATCCGGCACGGCGTGGCGAAGCGCTGGTCCGCAACGCCAGACTGCGCATCGAAGGCACCGCGAGCCTGGTTGCGGCGGCGCAGGCTGCCGGGGCGCACCGCCTGATTTCGCAGAGCATCGCCTTCATCTACGCCGACGGCCCGGAGCCGCATGCGGAAAGCGACCCCCTCGCTTCGCCCGAAGGCGACGATCTCAACGCGCTGACCGCGCGCGGCGTACGCACGCTGGAAGACGCCACGCTCAATACCCAGGGCATTGAGGGCATCGTGCTGCGCTACGGCCGGCTTTACGGCCCCGGCACCTGGTTTGCGGCAGCGACCGGTCGCGGCCCGCTCCATGTCGATGCCGCGGCGCAGGCGGCGCTGCTCGCGGTCAGCCGCGCCAAGCCCGGCATCTACAATGTCGCCGAGGACGACGGCGCGGTGACGGTCGACAAGGCGCGGCGAGAGCTGGGGTTTGACCCCGGCTTTAGGCTTCCCGCCTAAAGGGCTTGCTCAAAAACCGCGAGCCCTTCTCGCCGTAGCGCCAGGGCAACTCGACCGCCTTGGTGAGGCCGATCCGAGGGCCTGCCACGACCTTCACGTCGCCCTGCCGCGCGAACAGCTCGAACGGCGGCGCATCCAGTGCCAGGCCATAGTGCTTAAAGGTGATGTCGAGCGCCTCGCAGAGCCGGCCCGGGCCTGAGCACAGCAACCGGTCAACGGTTACGCCGCGCCGTCGCCGCATTGTCGCCAAACCTTCGGTCGGTTCCAGCGCCCGGATCAGTACCGCGCTGGCCGAGCCCTTCGGTTCGCAGACGAAGTTCAGGCACCAGTGGATGCCGTAGGAACGGTAGACATAGGCATAGCCGGGCGGACCAAACATGACCGCATTGCGCTCGGTCGGGCCTCGGAAGCTGTGCGCCGCCGGCTCGGTGTGGTGATAGGCCTCGACCTCGATCAGCCGGCCGCCGACGCCGTTAACGAGGAGGGTGGCGCCGATGAGGTCGGGGGCCACCTCATGGACGCTGCGGCTGAAGAAGCTCTTGGTCAGGCGTTTCGGCACGTCCCATGGTCGCAGTCCGGGCACCGTTTGGTAAACCGCAGCCTAACCGCCTACCGCAAAGCAGCTTGAATCTGTGGCTCCGCTGCAACAGCGGGGGAACATTTCGCATTACTGCACTGCACACGCGTCAAACGCCGCTTTTTAGCCATAGGATTTCTCGACATCGATAGCCTGCGGCCGGGTCCACGGTGGATTTTAGGTCGCTGCGTACTTCCGGTCTTTCTTTGTTGGGGCCGGAGGAGAAGGGGCGAAGGGGCTTGAGTGGAGCCCGCAGAAGTTCATGGACGCCAAAACCGATCTGAAATCACGATTACCGAGCCGCCACGCGACCGAAGGTCCGGACCGCGCGCCGCACCGCTCCTTCTATTATGCGATGGGGTTGACCCGCGAGCAGATCCATCAGCCGTTCGTCGGCGTTGCGACCTGCTGGAATGAAGCGGCGCCGTGCAATATCGCGCTGATGCGCCAGGCCCAGGCCGTCAAGCAGGGGGTGGCCGCCGGCGGTGGTACACCGCGCGAATTCTGCACCATTACCGTGACCGACGGCATCGCCATGGGCCATGCCGGCATGAAAGCCTCGCTGCCGTCGCGCGAAGTCATTGCCGATTCTGTGGAATTGACCGTGCGCGGTCATTCCTACGACGCCCTGATCGGCGTTGCCGGCTGCGACAAGTCACAGCCGGGCATGATGATGGCAATGTGCCGGCTCAACGTGCCGGCGATCTACATTTATGGCGGCTCGATCCTGCCGGGCACGTTTAAGGGCCAGCCGGTCACCATCCAGGACGTCTACGAGGCTGTCGGCAAGCATTCGGTCGGCGCGATGTCCGACGCCGATCTCGAAACGCTGGAGCAGAACGCCTGCCCGTCGGCCGGCGCTTGCGGCGCGCAATTCACCGCCAACACCATGGCGACGATCTCGGAAGCGATTGGTCTTGCTCTGCCGTATTCCGCGGGTGCGCCGGCGCCTTACGAGATCCGCGACAAATTTTGCATGCTGGCGGGCGAGATGATCATGGATCTGATCGCCAAAAATATTCGTCCACGCGACATCGTTACCCGGAAGGCGCTGGAAAATGCCGCGGCGGTCGTGGCGGCCACCGGCGGATCGACCAACGCGGCCCTGCATCTGCCGGCCATCGCCAACGAGTGCGGCATCAAGTTCGATCTGTTCGACGTCGCCGAAGTCCTGAAAAAGACGCCTTATATCGCGGATTTGAAACCGAGCGGCCGCTATGTCGCCAAAGACGTGTTCGAAGCTGGCGGCGTTCCGCTGCTGATGAAGACGCTGCTCGACCATGGCTATCTGCATGGCGACTGCCTCACCGTCACCGGCCGGACCATCGCCGAAAATTTGAAATCGGTGAAGTGGAATCCCGATCAGGCCGTCATTTACCCGGCCAACAAGCCGATCTCGCCGACCGGCGGCGTCGTCGGGCTGAAAGGCAATCTGGCGCCGGAGGGCGCGATCGTGAAAGTCGCCGGCATGGAGCGCATGCAGTTCTCAGGTCCGGCGCGCTGCTTCGATGGCGAGGAGGCCTGCTTCGAGGCGGTGAAAAACAAAAAATATAAGGAAGGCGACGTGCTGGTCATCCGCTACGAAGGTCCGAAGGGCGGTCCTGGCATGCGGGAAATGCTGTCGACCACCGCGGCGCTGTACGGCCAGGGCATGGGCGGCAAAGTCGCGCTGATTACCGACGGCCGCTTTTCCGGTGCCACTCGTGGGTTCTGCGTCGGCCACATCGGCCCGGAGGCGGCGGTTGGCGGGCCGATCGGTCTCCTGCGTGACGGAGATATCATCAAGCTCGACGGCGACAAAGGAACGCTCGACGTTGAACTGAGCCAAGAGGAACTCGAGCGGCGGCGCAAGGAATGGAAGCCGCGCGACGCCGAATACGGCTCCGGCTATCTCTGGAAATACGCCCAGCAGGTCGGTACGGCGCGCGACGGCGCGGTGACCCATCCGGGCGCGTCGGCCGAGAAGGCGTGCTATGCGGATGTCTGACGCCATCGCGCGGCTGACAGCCGGCCGGTCGGCGGCCGGCCTGTTCGGCGCGTTGTGTCTGGCTCTGGGAGTGGGCGGCACCGGTCTTTGGTTCGCGCCGGCGCTGGCGTTCGACGGCAGCGCCAGCTCGACGACCGCCTCGCTGTCGCCGAGCGACGGGTTGCGCGGCGGCGCGCATGCGCCGGAAGCCATCACAAAGTCGGGCGCGCTCAGCGCCCTGCAGTACGCCGCGGATCAGGGCGAGCCGGTGGCGCAGTGGAAGCTCGGCCGCATGTATGCCGACGGCGACGGCGTGCCGCGCGACGACCTGCGGGCCTTCAATTATTTCAGCGAAATCGCCAACACCCACCCGGACGAAACGCCGGGTACGCCGCAGTCGCGTTTTGTCGCCAATGCCTTTGTTGCGCTCGGTCATTACTATCTGACCGGCATCCCGCATTCGCAGGTCGTTGCCGACCCGGAGCGCGCGCGCGAAATGTTCGACTATGCGGCGAGCTTCTTCGGCGACGCCGACGCCCAATACGAGCTCGGGCGGCTTTATCTGGCCGACACGCCGAGCGATCCGCATCAAGCGGCACGCTGGTTCCTCTTGGCCGCGAGCAAAGGTCAGTGCCGCGCCCAGGTTGCGCTTGGCGACATGCTGTTCCGCGGCCAAGCGGTGCCGCGGCAGGCCGCCCGCGGCCTGATGTGGCTGACGCTCGGCAAGGATTGCGCCGGCAATGACGGAAGCTGGATCAAACCGCTCTACGACAATGACTTCCAGCACGCCAACGATGACGAGCGCGCCATGGCGCTGGTTTATCTGGAAGATTGGCTGAAGACCCGGCGGGAATAACGTCGTACCTCGACGTGGCTCTTACGCTTGAATAGCTCAATCAAAAGAGCTATTTTGGCTTGATGAAAAAAGTCAGCATTACCGAAGCCAAGAATGGTTTGAGTGCCCTTATCGACGGCCTCAAAGGTGGTTCCCCCGTTCTGATCGTCGATCGGGGGCGACCCGTTGCGCGCCTCGAACCTGTTCCAACCGGAATTGATGAGCAGGATGGACGAATAGATCGGCTTGTTCGCGAAGGCGTCGTCCGCGCACCACGAAAGCCGCTGTCGCCCTCACTCCTGAGCGGAGAGCTTCCTCGCGTAAAAGGCGACGGTTCGGTGGTGGCCGCCTTGCTCGAGGAGAGACGGGACGGCCGGTGAGATTCTGGGATGCTTCGGCCATCGTGCCGCTGCTCATCACCGAAGGGACGAGCCGGCGTTTGCAAGCGCTCGTGATAAGTGATCCACGGATGGCCGTTTGGTGGGCCTCTGAAGTGGAGTGCGTGTCTGCACTTGTTCGCCGCGAACGCGAAGGCATTCTGGACACTCGCGCTCTGGAGATCGCGTTACATCAATTGCGCGAGTTTGCGGATGCATGGCTCGAAGTTGAGCCAAGCGGCTCTATCCGGGAAAGCGCCGCGCGAATATTGCGCGTACACACATTACGTACTGCAGATGCCTTGCAGTTGGCTGCAGCGTTCGCTGCCGCCGAGCGGCGTCCGGCATCTCTGGAAATGGTCACTCTCGACGAGCGATTAGCCGGCGCGGCGCGCAAAGAAGGATTCAATGTTGTTGATCTGGCTGCAAATTGAAGCGAGGTAGGACAAGTCTTGGTCCTACGATTTCGCCTCGATCTCCAGATCGATCCACACCGGCACGTGGTCGGACGGCTTTTCCCAAGCTCGCACATGCTTATCGATGCCGGCGCCTGAGAGCTTGTCGGCGGCGAGCGGCGACAGCAATAAATGATCGATGCGGATGCCGTTGTTCTTCTGCCAGGCCCCGGCCTGATAGTCCCAGAACGTGTACAGCCCCGGCTCGTCGGTGGTCGCTCGCAGTGCATCGGTCAGGCCGAGATTGACCAAGGCGCGGAATTCGTCGTGGGTCTTAGGCAGGAATAAAGCGTCGCCAGTCCAGATTTTCGGATTTTTGGCGTCGGCCGCCGTCGGTATCACATTGTAGTCGCCGGCCATGATCAGCAGCTCTTCGAATGCCAGCCGGTCGCGCGCGTAAGCCGCGAGCCGTTTCATCCAGCGGAGCTTGTAGGGGTATTTCTCGGTGTCCGGCGGATTGCCGTTCGGCAAATAAATGCTGGCGACCCGTAGCGCGCCGGTCGCCGTCGACACCACGCCCTCGATGAAGCGGGCATGATCGTCTCCATCGTCGCCGGGCAGGCCGCTTTTGACTTCATCGAAAGGAAATTTGGAAAGGAGCGCGACACCGTTGAACGTCTTCTGCCCGTGTACGGCGACATTGTAGCCGAGGCTTTCGAACTCAAGCCGCGGGAAAGCGTCGTCGACGCATTTGGTCTCCTGCAAACAGACGATGTCGGGCTTGCGCTCCGCGAGCCACGCGATCGCGGAATCGATGCGCTGCTTGATCGAATTGACGTTCCAGGTGGCGATGCGCACGGGCTCACTCGTCATGCCCGCACTTATTGCGGGCATCCACGTCTTGCTAGAAGCGTCTCGGTACTAGACGTGGATGGCCGGGACAAGCCCGGCTATGACGGCGCTAAAGCGCGAAGCTGGTACCGCAGCCGCAGGACGCGGTCGCCTTCGGGTTGTTGACCTTGAAAGACGAGCCGATCAGATCGTCGACGAAATCGATCTCCGAGCCGGCCATGTAATCGAGCGAGACCGGATCGATCAGCACGGTCGCGCCGCTCTTTTCGATGACGATATCATCGTCGCCGCGGCTCCGCTCGGTGTCGAACTTGTACTGGAAGCCGGAACAGCCGCCGCCTTCCACCGAAACGCGCAGCATGGTGCCGGCCGGCTCGCGGCCGAGGATTTCGCCGATGCGCCGCGCCGCCCGCTCGGTTACGATGACCTCGGTGACCATGACGTTGTCGGCCATTTTGGCTCCGAATTGACCAGTCGCCGATTGCAACAACCCTAGCACGATAGTTAAGTGCGCCGAGGTTTAAGGTCAATTGTCGTGGAGCGGATTTCCCGGGCCATGGAAGCTCTGCCAATCGCGCTCTATGCCTGCGACCCGGCGCGAAGCCGCGGCCGGCTCTATGCCGAGCCGGAGAGCCGGAGCCGCAGCGCCTTCCGCCGCGATTGCGACCGGATCATCCATTCCACGGCGTTCCGCCGCCTCAAGCACAAGACCCAGGTTTTCGTCTTCGACGAGGGCGATCATTACCGGACCCGGCTCACCCACACGCTCGAAGTCGCCCAGGTCGCGCGCGCCATCGCGCGGCGGCTGCGCCTCGACGAGGATCTCGCCGAAGCGCTGGCGCTCGCCCACGACCTCGGCCATCCGCCGTTCGGTCACGCCGGCGAGCGCGCGCTCAATGCCTGCCTTGCCGCTTTCGGCGGCTTCGATCACAACGCCCAGACTTTGCGCATCGTCACCGCGCTGGAGCGGCGTTATCCCGATTTTGATGGCTTGAACCTGACCTGGGAAACGCTGGAAGGGCTGGTCAAGCACAATGGCCCGCTGACCGACCGGGCGGGAGCGCCCCTTTCACGTTATCGCCAGCATGGCGTTCCGGCGACGATCCTCGCCTACGGCAGGCTGCAGGACCTCGAACTGTGGAGTTTCGCCGGGGTGGAAGCGCAGATCGCCGCGTTCGCCGACGATATCGCCTACGACGCCCACGATATCGACGACGGCTTGCGCGCCGGCCTGTTCGCCATCGACGACATCGCCGGTGTGCCGCTGCCCGGCCGGATTATTGCCGGTATCCGCACGGCCTATCCGGCCCTGGACGGGCACCGGACGGTGCATGAGGTCGTCCGGCAGCTCATCGGCCTTTTGATCGACGATGTGGTCGCCGAGACCGGCCGCCGGCTCGCCGCGCTTTCGCCACGCTCGGCCGACGATGTGCGGCACGCTTCGTCCCCCGTCGCCGGGTTTTCGGCCGGCATCGCCGAAGCCGATCGCGCCATCAAGAGCTTTCTCGAAACGCGCATGTATCGCGCCGCCAGGGTTATGCGGGTGATGGATCAGGCCGCCGCCGTGGTCCGCGATCTGTTCGCCCGCTACAGCGCCCATCCCGGCGATCTGCCGGCGGATTGGCAAGTGGACCTCGGGACTGACGAGGCCTCGCGCTCCCGGCGCATTGCCGATTTCATCGCCGGCATGACCGACCGCTTTGCGCTCGCCGAACATGCCCGGCTCTTTGACTCGACCCCCGAATTGCGTTAGGCGCGCGGCGCGTTGTTGTTGCAGGGCAGTTCGTGCTTGCAGGGAAGTTCTTGTTGCAGGTCATGGCCACAAAAAACATTTTCGCCGACGTGCTGGCGCGCGTTGTCGGCGCAACCGATGCCTTGATCGCCGCCGGCACACTGCCCGCCGGCATTGACCGGTCGCGGGTGACGGTGGAACCGCCGCGCGATCCGACGCACGGCGACATCGCCACCAACGCGGCGATGGTGCTGGCGAAGGACGCAGGCTTGAAGCCGCGCGATCTTGCCGAAGCGATCGCCGGCAAGCTGCAGGCCGATGGTCAGGTCGAAAAGGCGGACGTCGCCGGCCCCGGTTTCATCAACCTCACGCTCAAGCCCGCGGCCTGGATCGCGGCGCTGCGCAGCGCGGTGGCGGCCGGGATCGGCTACGGCAAAAGCGACGCCGGCGACGGTGCGCCGGTGAACGTGGAATACGTCTCCGCCAATCCCACCGGTCCGATGCATATCGGCCATTGCCGCGGCGCGATCTTCGGCGATGCGCTGGCGAGCCTGCTGGAGTTCACCGGTCACGCGGTCACGCGCGAATATTATGTCAACGATGCCGGCGCGCAGGTCGAGGCGCTCGCCCGCTCGGCGTATCTGCGCTACCGCGAGGCGCTCGGCGAGGATATCGGCGCCATTCCCGAAGGGCTTTATCCCGGTGACTATCTCAAGCCGGTCGGCGCGCTCATCGCCAAGACGTTCGGCGAAGCGCTGAAAGATGCGCCCGAGGCGCAACGGCTGCCCGTCATTCGGGCCATTGCACTCGAACAAATGATGCTGGCGATCCGCGAGGATCTCGCCAGGCTCGGCGTCAATCAGGAGCGCTTCTTCCACGAACGGACACTGATATTTCAGGAAGAGACCGGCGCCAACTCGATTGATTTCGTCGCGCGAACGATTGATTGGCTGCGCCAACGCGGCCTCGTCTATGACGGGCGCTTGCCGCCGCCGAGAGGCGCGCCAATCGAGGATTGGGAGGATCGCGAACAGACCCTGTTCCGCTCCACGCAGTTCGGCGACGACGTCGATCGGCCGCTGATGAAGTCGGATGGCTCCTACACCTATTTCGCTTCCGACATCGCCTATCACCGCACCAAGATCGAGCGCGGCTTTCGCATCCTGATCGATGTGTGGGGCGCCGATCATGGCGGCTACATCAAACGCATGCAGGCCGCCGTCGCGGCGCTGAGCGACGGCAAGGCCGAGCTCGACGTCAAAGTGGTGCAGCTCGTGAAGCTTCTGCGCGCCGGCGAGCCGGTGAAAATGTCGAAGCGGGCAGGCGAGTTCGTCACGTTACGCGAAGTGGTGGACGAGGTTGGTCGCGACGCCGTCCGCTTCATGATGCTGTTTCGCAAGAACGACGCCGTGCTCGATTTCGACCTCGCGAAAGTTCTGGAGCAGTCGCGGGACAATCCGGTGTTTTACGTTCAGTACGGTCACGCCCGCGCGCAATCGGTGTTCCGTAATGCACGAACGGCGTTCCCGGACCTGCCGCAAGACATCGCCGGGCTGGCAGAGACCGCGAATCTGGATGGGCTGGCTGACCCCGCGGAGCTCTCGCTGATGCGGCGCATCGCGCTCTACCCTCGCACCGTGGAAGCCGCTGCTGCCGCGCATGAACCGCACCGAATTGCCTTTTACCTGTTCGACTTAGCGTCCGAATTTCATGCACTTTGGACGCTCGGCAATGCATCGCCACATTTACGCTTCATTATCCAGAATGATCGACAACTTACCGAGGCTCGCCTTGTCCTCGTACGGGGTGTGGCCACCGTGCTGGCGTCTGGTCTCAAGCTACTTGGGGTCGCAGCGCCAGACGAGATGCGGTAAGTTCCCGGCGCCCAGCGGGCGCAGATCGGGACGAAGTTTCGGGGCAGACTTGAGTATCGCGTAACGCCGCAATCGGGGTCGAGCTTCATGGCCGACAACAATTTTCGTTCTTACCCCAATCGTGCTGCGGGCGCTCTCACGCGCGCGCAACAGGACGATCCGCTGGCCGAACTGGCGCGTCTGATCGGTCAGACTGACGCGCAGGCCGATTCCAGGCCCAACCCGCGAGGGCCAACGCCGGCATACGATGAGGCCGCCGCAAACCCCGACTGGGCGGCCGATGATCGCAACGGTGTCCGCTATCCCGAAGACGATCGATACGCTGCGCCGGCCGCGACCGAAGATTACGACGCGGCTTACGATGATCGCTACCAACAACCGCGCGGGGCGTCACTCGAGTCCTACCGTCCCGGCGGTTCGGCTGATGACGACCAGGAAGGCGGGGGCGGCGGCAAGCCCGCGTCCGCGCTTTCGACGCGGCTCAATGGCGGGCGGGACTTTGCCCGCGATTATTACGTGCCGCCGGAACAGTCGCGTTTCGGCGAAACGACGGATCCGCATGGCACTTCGGATGCCCGGGTGCCTGCCGTCCCGGCGCAAGCGCAGCCCGACGAGCGGTTCGAATTCGACGATTTGTCGGACGAGGCGGCGGACGATCGGGCCTATGCGGTCGATGAGTATCAGGATGAAGAGAATCCCGCCCGCCGCGGGCATCGCGGAATTTTTGTCGTAGCGATCGTGCTCGGCCTGGCGGTTATCGGAACGGCGGGTGCTTTTGCCTATCGGGCGATGTTCGGCAGTTCGATGTTGCCGACGCTGCCGCCGATCATCAAGGCGGACGACGGACCCAACAAAATCATTCCGGCCAAGCCGAAGACCAGCTCGGACCAGGCGGCTGCGAGCGATACAAGTTCCGGCGAAAAGCTGGTCTCGCGCGAGGAGCAGCCGGTCACCATGCCGGCGCCGGTCAATGCTACCCCTCGTGTGGTCTCGACCATTCCGATCTTTCCCGATCCGAATTCTGCTCAGGCCGGAGTGCCGAATTCCGCGCAAGCGGGAATACCCACCGGCCAAGGCATGCCGGCGGCCGCGCCAGTCCCGCCGCCGACAACGGTCGCTACTCCGCCTCAGGCTAACTCGATCTGGCCACCGGTCCCGCCTTCTGCCGGGGAGTCTGCGGCGCCGTCGCTGGCACCAGCGAGGCAGCCCGCGGCAACGTCGCCTCGAAAAGTCCGCACCGTCGTCATCCATTCCGACCAGTTGGGACCGATGACGGCGGATGCGTCGGCAGCGCCGATGGCTGAACAGGCGCCCGCCGCCGCGGCGCTAAGGGCTCCGCCGCGCGCCGCGATGCCGGTTCCGGCGCGACCGGCTCCGGTTGGACGCGCCTATGCCAACGCGCCGCTTTCGATTGTTCCGGGTCAGGACGAGGCGCCGGCGCCTCGGCTGCGGACGGCCCTGGCACGACCGGCCGAGGCTCCCGCACGGGCCGAGCCGGCGGGGGTGGCCAATGGCAGCTACGCCGTCCAGGTCACCTCGCAGCGGAGCGAGGCCGAAGCCAAGGCCGAATTCCGAACGCTCAAAGCCAAATTCCCCAGCCAGCTCGGCGGCCATGAAGCCGTCGTCCGTCGCGCCGATCTCGGCGCCAAAGGCGTCTATTACCGCGCGCTGGTCGGCCCCTTTGCTTCGGCCGAGCAGGCGACAGCGATGTGCTCAAGCCTAAAATCCGCGGGCGGCAACTGCATCGTGCAGCGGAATTAGGCCGGGGATTGTGGCCCGTTGCTGCTTGACCCCTATCGGTGGGGCGGGCTAACCGGCGGGATGCTATCCTTCATAACCGGTGTTGCCGGGCCGGCGCTGACGGCCGAGGAGCGGCAGTTTCTCAAGGACGCACAGCCCTGGGGGCTGATCGTCTTCAAGCGCAATATCGAGAGTCCGGCCTCGGTAAAGGCCCTGACCGACGATTTTCGCTCCGCCGTCGGATGGCAGGCGCCGGTCCTGGTCGACCAGGAGGGCGGCCGGGTCCAGCGGCTGGGTCCGCCGTATTGGCCAAGCTACCCGCCGGGCGCCATCTTCGGCCTGCTTTACGATCGGGACAAAAAGCTCGCTCTCGCCGCCGCGACATTGGGCGCGAATTTGATGGCGGCAGACCTTGCCGCGGTTGGCATCGATACCGATTGCACGCCAATCGCCGATCTACCGGTCGCCGGGGCCGATCCGATCATCGGCGACCGGGCCTACGGAACGGAGCCGGCCAAGGTGGCTGCCATTGCCGCCGCGATTGCAGCCGGGCTTCTGCGCGGTGGGGTTTTGCCGGTGCTCAAGCACATTCCCGGCCATGGCCGCGCCACAGCCGACAGTCATGACAAGCTGCCGGTGGTCGGCGCCGATCGGGCCACCCTTGAGGCCACCGATTTCGCCGCTTTTCGGCTGCTGAAGGCTCTGCCGCTGGGGATGACCGCACATGTTGTGTTCAGCGCCATCGACCCGGTCGCGCCGGCCACCACTTCGGTCAATATAGTGCAGGACGTGATTCGCGATTCGATTGGGTTTTCTGGACTGCTGATGAGCGACGATATCTCGATGGGGGCACTTGCGGGCTCGATCGGCGACCGCACAAAGGCTGCGATCGCAGCGGGTTGCGATATGGTGCTTCACTGCAATGGCAAGATGAACGAGATGCTTGCGGTCGCCGC
>JBAQHW010000091.1:0-4001 GCA_049288525.1 Xanthobacteraceae bacterium | reverse complement strand
ACTTGAGCGGTATCTTGGTTGCTCCGGCCGGTGCGGAGGCGTTTTGACGCGCTTCTCGGAGCGGACAAGACCATAGCGGGTCTATGGTTTCGGTGCAAAATCCCCGGCGACCAAGACGGCTACCAAGACTAAAACGCGAGGGAGGCCAAAGGAGGAGAACGCCATGGCAGTGCCCTTCGATCAACGGTCCGACCTGATCTGGTTCGACGGCAATCTCATACCGACCGCGGACTGCAAGATCAGCCTGCTCACCCACGGCCTGCATTATGCGAGCTGCGTGTTCGAGGGCGAGCGCGCCTATGGCGGACGCATATTCGAATCCACCGCGCATTCCGAGCGGCTGAAGAATTCGGCGAAAATTCTCGATTTCGAGATTCCCTACTCGGTCGCGGAGGTCGACGCCGCCAAGCGGCTCGTTCTCGACAAGAATAATCAAAAGGACGCCTATGTGCGGCCGATCGCCTGGCGCGGCTCGGAGGCGCTCGGCGTGTCGGCGCAGCAAAACAAGATTCACCTCGCCATCGCCACCTGGGAATGGCCAAGCTATTTCGATCCGGCGCAGCGGCTCAAAGGCATCAAGCTCGACCTCGCCGAATACCGCCGGCCCGATCCGAAAACCGCGCCCTGCCTGGCCAAGGCGGCGGGTCTCTACATGATCTGCACCATTTCCAAGCACCGCGCCGAGCAGCGCGGTTATGCCGACGCCTTGATGCTCGATTGGCAGGGCCGCGTCGCCGAGTGCACCGGCGCCAACATCTTCTTTGTCAAAGACGGCAAGATCCACACGCCGATCGCCGATTGCTTCCTCTCCGGCATCACCCGAGCGACCGTGATCGGGCTCGCCCACCGCAACAACATCGAGGTGATCGAGCGGCGCATCATGCCCGAGGAGTTATCAGGCTTTTCGGAATGCTTCATCACCGGGACCGCCGCCGAGGTGACGGCCGTCTCCGAGATCGCGCAGTGGAATTTCACGCCGGCGCGCATCACCGCGCAATTGATGCGCGACTACGAGCACACGGTGCAGCCGGGCGGCAAGGCCGCGGCGGCGTAACTTCAAGTTACGCCTTGCGTTCGCCCGGCTCGGTGAAAAACTTCTCGCCGCATGCGAAGCGGTTCGGCATGAGAAAGAAGCCGAGCAGCAGCGCGCCGTTCGGCGCTTTCGCCTCATGCTGATTGCCGGCGGGCCGCCACACGAACTGGCCGGGGCCACATTCGCCCTCGTGATCCTCGAGCGAACCTTCGAGCACATAAGTCTGCTCCAGCGCGGTGTGCTCATGCAGCGGCACGACCGCGCCGGGATCGAGCTTGAATAAAGCCGTGGTGACGCCGTTGCCGTCGGTATAGAGCACCTTGATCTTGATGCCGGGAAACTTGGTCGCTTCCCACGGCATGTTCGGCGCATCGATATAATGCGCCGCGCGCTCCGGCGGATTCTCTTCCTTGATATCAGCATGTAAGACTTTGCGGGCGGGCGCGGTCATGATGTCCTCCATGGTGGCTTGCTTGATGGCTTCTTTGGCTTTTATTCCTTGCAGAGAGCGACAAGCATATTGAGCTCGACACTCAGCCGCCAGTCACTTTGCAACGCTCTCGCCGCGAACACTACGCCGGCAGCGGGCGTTACACGTCGTCGAGCGGCGGATTGGCCAGCACCACCGATGTCGCGATCTGCCGATCGGACACCGTCCAGTAGGTCCGTAGCAGCGTTTCCTTGGCTGCGCTCGAGACCTGGACGAAGCCGTGACGGCTGTAGAAGCGGACCGCCCAGGCAGCGTCGGCCCAAGTGCCAACCAGCATACGCCGCCGGCTCAGGCTTCGCAGGTGCTCCAGCAGCGCGCTGCCGACTCCGCACCTTTGGCTTCCCGCAGAACATAAGCGTGACGAATAAGATTGACGTCATGCACCGGCTGAAAACCCATCACGCCGACCAACGCCCCGTCCTGCTCGCAGCCCCAGAAAGTCACGCCAGCGGCGATGTCACTTAAGAGATCCCCTGTCGGCATGTAAGGTTCATGCCAACAGTCGTCCGGAATGACGCCGCGATAGGCCTTGGCGGCGGCGTTGATGACCGCAAGAATTGCGGTGTTTTCGTCATTGCGGCAGAGGCGAATGCTACTCATGCCGCCGATTTTTGTCGCGGCAGAACCTTTCGTCTTAACGCAATTGCAGCCGGGTGAAATGCAGCCTCGGTCAAGCGACGCCGGCATAAGTACCTGGCGAGATGCCGTATTTGCGGACGAATATGCGGGTCATGTGGCTTTGATCGGCAAAGCCGCTATCGAGGGCGGCTTGCGCCAAGGGCGTGCCGGCGGCGATCAGTCGGCGCGCAAGGTCGATGCGGCGCTGCACCAGGTAGGCGTGCGGCGTCAGCCCGACCGATCTAACGAAACCGCGCACGATCTGAAATCGGCTGAGCCTTGCAGCCTGCGCCAGATCGGACAGCGTGATCGGCGTCGTCGGGCTGTCGTCGATCAGACTCTTGGCAGCAAGAATGCGTTTGGGAATGTGCCGGCCGCTGCCATGCCGTTTTCGCATCACACGCTGCAAGAGCGTGATTAACAACTGTTCTGAGAGGAGCGCCGTCATATCCGTTTGGCTATGTGGGTCACGGCCGAGAACAGCGCGCCGAAGCAGTCCGCCACCGCCGTATCTTGAATGACGGGCCGCGAGAACTCGTAATCGCGCGTCTTGCCCTCGCTCAGGTCGCCAGCGGCGTCGGCGATCAGGCAGGGATCAAAATAAAGCATGCGCCAGGAACGGCCGGCATTACCGATCGGGGCGCCGTCGTGAACCTCACCCGGGTTGACGGTAATCACATCGCCCGCTCCCGCCTCCACCAAGCCGCAGCAGCTGTGGGATTTCTGCGCGCCGCGGTCGATGACCCCGATACCGAACTGCTCATGCGTATGCCGCGAAAAACGTGGCGTGTGTCGGACGCCACGGCGACCGTGCCGGCAAGTCTCGATGGAAGAATTCTGAAATCACCTTTTGTAAAGCGACGCGCGCCAAACATCCGTCGGTTTCGTGCCGTTGCGCGCGCCTTCATCACTTTGCCGCGCCTTGTCGTGGCGGCAGCGCCGACCAACGCTCGACGGCCGCATCGTCGCTGGCCTTGGCGTCGACCCAGCTTTTGCTGCCCGGCTTTTCGACCTGTTTCCAGAACGGCGCGCGGGTTTTCAGATAATCCATCAGAAATTCTGCCGCGGCGAAGGCAGCCTGCCGGTGGCTCGAGGCTGCGATCACCAGCACGATCGGCTCGCCCGGCACGATCCGCCCATAACGATGAATCACGCTGGCGCCAAGGAGCGGCCAGCGCGAAGCGGCCTCCTCGACATGCCGCGCGATCTCGGCCTCGGCCATGCCGGCATAATGTTCCAGCGTCAGCGCCACGATCGGCTCGCCGTTTTCGTCGGCGCGGCAGAGGCCGGTGAATGTCACCACCGCGCCGATGTCGGTGCGTCCGCGCGTCATCCGCGCCGCCTCGGCGGCGGCATCGAATGGTTCGCTTTGCAGTCGGATCGTCGGCGTCACTCGCCCATCATAGTCGGTCCGGCGGCCGGCCGAAACAGCCGAGGGCTACCAGCAGCTACCAGTAGAGTGACGCCAACAGAAGGTCGCCCATGGTCCTGGCACGCCAAAATCCTGGCGCAAAAATCCTGCCGCCAAAAATCCTGGCGCAAGCGTCGCAATCCGCCGCGCGACCCAGTCAGTCGACCCGGATGTTGGCGAAGGCGATCACCTTCGCCCATTTTTTGGCCGCATCCGTGATCAGCGCGCCGAATTGCGGCGGCGTCATCGGCTCCGGCTCGGCGCCGAGCGCAATGGCCCGCGCTTTGAAGGCAGGATCGGTAATGATCGGATTGATGCTGCCGTTGAGCTTGGCGATGACGTCGGCTGGCGTTCCCCGCGGTGCGCCGACGCCGGCCCAGCCGCTGCCCTCGTAACCGGGCAAAGATTGCGCTATCGGCGGCACATCCGGCAGCGCTTCCATGGGCTTT